>CAYMVS010000001.1:0-78227 GCA_964394205.1 uncultured Muribaculaceae bacterium
CACGCCACCCTCTCACGGTGGAGACCAGGGTTCGATTCCCTGATTCGCTACAATCCCATTATTTTAGACGGACTGCAAAATCAGCAGCCCGTCTAATTTTTTTGGTGACTGTCACAAAAAAATAGACGGATTATTAACAAATATCTCAAAAAATTTGCACGATTAAAAACTAATACCTACCTTTGTCACCGCAAATCAAGGCAAACCACTGGAGAGGTGGGTGAGTGGCTGAAACCACCAGTTTGCTAAACTGACGTAGGAGCAATCCTACCACGGGTTCGAATCCCGTCCTCTCCGCAAAAGAGCTAATCGGAAGTCTTCTGATTAGCTCTTTTAGTTTATAACATAGCCATTTATGGGTCAGCAGACAGAGCCGCTCTTAACCGTAAATCAATTCCTTTTCACGCTCAACCGTTATCGGGCTTGAGTGTCCTGAAAGAAGGACAGTGTCGCCGGGCAATCGAAAAATCTTATTGATGATCGATTTTGCAAGTACCTGTCTTTCACCACCGGGAAAGTGAGTCAAGCCGGGTTGATGGTCATAAAACAGATCCCCGACAAAAGCGGCGTGCTCTTTCTCGCTGTAAAATGTAACCGATCCCGGTGTATGACCCGGTGTGTGGACGACTTTCAGGTAGAAGTCGGAGTTCTCTTTCAAGTAAATCTTCTCACCGTCATAAAGCTCTTCATAGTGGGACACGACGATTGGGTTTGGTGAATTGGCGCTCAGGTTAAGGTAAGTGTCGGAAAGGTAGGGTGCATCGTCAGGATAGATGTAAACCGGTGCCCCCAATCGCTCCGACAGCAAAGCGGCTGCTCCAAAATGATCAAAATGACCATGAGTGAGCAGGATTTTCTCAATCTTCCAACCGTTTTGCATGACAACATCTGCAATGGCCCCGGCTTGTGCACCGGGGTCGATGATGAAGCCTGCTTTGCTGACGGGATCTATGTAAAAATAGCAGTTTTCAGCAAAAACGCCATATACAGTCAGTTCCTTGATCATAGAAGTGTTTTTTTAGTTTTAAAGTAATTGGCATCCATCCTCGCCACAAGTGTGAGGACGTTCGGTTGCCTTTTCTACCTCTTTTTTGTCGTCTTGTCTTTTGAGCGCACGACTGAGCGCAGACTTAAATCCATCAATCGACATTGCGCCAGGCACGGCAAACTCACCGTCAAAAAGTATATAAGGAACTCCATGAACACCACGAATAGCTGCCTCACGCTCATCAAAACGCACCTCGTCGTCATACTTGTCAGAGTCGAGTACCTCCTTGACATCCTCCTCTTTCATTCCAACCGAGAGTGCTTTATCCATTAACACCTGATGATTTGAAAGCACAAGATTTTCAGTGAAATAGGCAGCAAAGAGGGCTTGGTTGAGCCGCTCGACGGTTTCCCGGTCATATTTTGCCTCGGCCAGTTTCATAAGACGGTGAGCGTCGCGTGTGTTTGAATACTGTGTCGTGGCATAACGGAAATCGATGCCGACCTCACGACCTAATGCCGAGATCTGTTCAACCTGGTCTCTTGCAGCATCCAGTGACAGACGGTATTTCACAGCAAAGCGCTCGGGCGTGGTTGATACCACTTCTTTTGAGGCGGTTGGATCAAGCTCAAATGCCCGGTAATCAATCTGTACGTGATCTTTCAATCCCATTTCTTCAATTGCTTTCTGCAATCTTGTTTCACCGATGTAGCAATAAGGGCAAGCGAAATCGCTCCAAATAGTGAGTGTCATCATAGTTTTTATCCTTTCTGTTAAGTTAATTTATAATTGACTGAAGAATTTGTCGCAGTTCATCCATCTGCTGATGGGTGATTTTTGATGCCAACTTTTGATGAAGACCCGTTGCAATCTCAAGCAGCTTAGGCCTGACCTCTTTTCCCTTATCGGTCAGCGACACAATACAACACTTGTAGCTGACGGGAGTGAGTGAGACATACCCTTTTGCGACAAGCGATTGAATACCTCGGTTTATCGAGGCCTTGTCCTTACAAAGGGCTTTGGATATTTCACATTGCTGAATATTGTCTTGAGAAAACAATACCCTCATAATCAGATATTCGGCAGCGGTTATATCTGTTTTGCTATCGGCAAGAGCCTTGCTCAGTCGGCCAACCTCTGTCTGATAGGCTATTCCAAGCATGCTGCCGATATTTGGCATCCCATATATGTTTTCTTTTGTTGTCATATCAACCATATAACAAAACTAATGCCAAAATGGTTGTCGAGTCAACCATGATTGGAAATAATTATCCTTGTCCCATAACCGCTGCGTTATAATATATTGTGGGACAGACTCTAAATGCCCAACTCGGTTCTTGTCTTTTTGGGGAGGGCACCCACTATCAAATCATAGCCGGCTTTCAGCAATTCCTTTATCTTAGAATCGGGTATATCTGAGTCCAACTTCAAACCGAGCCAATGGGTCTTGTTCATGTGCCATGCCGGAAAGGCTCCTGTGTAGTTATCTTGCATGGACAACACTGAGACAGGCTGACACTTCACATCGACAAACTTTTCATCGGGATTGAACAAACAGAACCATTTGCCGCCAACTGAATAAGTTATCAACATTTCATATTGGGGTTCGCTCCAGGGTCTGTTTTCCTGGACTCCCTGAAATGAAAGGCAAAACTCTCTTAACTCTTCTACATTCATATCTTTATCTGTTTTTTGTTAATGAATCCATTGCGAGGTCAAGACGCTCAATGGGATACTGGTAGTGATTGCCGGGGACCCACTGAAAGTCTACATTAACACCGCAATCTCTCAAATGTCTGACAATCAACTCGGTGTTTTCTCCCACTATATTGAAAGCCTTTACATTTGACTTTGGTTCCTGACGTCCAAGCAGAAAAAAGGCAAATCCTTTTTTATCGGAATAGTTCTGCTTGTCAAACCAATCCATAAAGCCATCATACCAGAAAGAGCCCGATAACGAGACAATATTCTCAAAAAGCGAAGTCTGTGGCCATTGCCAAAGGGCAAATAAGCCCGACATCGAGACTCCGACCAGGGTGCGCTCCACCTTTTTCACCATTCCCAATTCTCTTTCCAAGCGTGGAACGAGCGTCTGTTCCAGCAACTTAAGGAACCCGGGTGACTCACCCTTGAAATCTTCTGTCCCGGCCGGTACACCTTTTGCGGGCCACGGGCTGAAGACATTCTGCCAGTCCATGCCGGCAATTTGAACGAATGTAAAATTATACCGGTCGGCTGCCGCATCAATCCAATCGGCCAAAGCATCCATCGGATAGAGGATGTAGACGATTTTACTTTTGGATATCACCCGGCTGCATCGACATCTCAAGCCTTCTATTTCAATTGTCTGATTCATAATATTTCAATATTATATTATAACAACCCGCCAAATCATTAGGTTGAATAATTTGAAGAAAAAATAACATTGAGGGTGTCTTTACGTTAATTATTTAAAGAATGACTTAAAATGACACTTTGGAATCTTATACATGGATGTCACCGCAAGAGTGAGGGGTGTCTCAACTGTTATGTTTTTGCACGCGACGGGCAACATGGCGTTGACACAAATATTGTGCGCAAGACAGCTATGTTCAATCTCCCACTCAGGAAAGACCGGAAAGGAGATTGGAAAATCCCGCCGGGAAGTCTGGTGATGACATGCTTCTCGTCGGACTTCTTTATCGAGGAGATGGATCAGTGGCGTGACGAGGCATGGGATATGATAAGAGAACGCCGTGACTTGAAATTTTACATTGTGACAAAGCGGCCCGAGCGAATTTCTCGTTCGCTGCCTGACTATTGGCAAGAGATTGAGGAGCGTGTCTATTTGTGCTGCACGATGGAAAACCAACAGCGCGTCGACGAGCGTTTACCCATATTCAGCCGTCTGAGACATAAACATAAGGATATTATTGTAGAGCCGATTTTGGGGCCGATAGACTTTCATGGCGGTTTATCGGGAATTGGCAGTGTAACTGTCGGCGGAGAGTCGGGGATGCATGCACGTCAGTGTAATTATGAATGGATACTGGATATCAGACGGCAATGTGCCGATGCCGGGATAGGGTTCTGGTTCAAACAAACAGGGGGCCGTTTTGTTAAAGACGGCAAAACCTACCGTCTTGCCCATCGGGTTCAGATGCAACAGGCAGGCAAAGCCGGTATCGACCTCGTCGGCCAAAGAGAGAGCCAAAAGTGAATTTTCGGGTGATATGCTTGAATGATAAGAAATATTGTCTTTACTTTGTAGACATAAAAATATTTGTTTGTCTCTTTAACTCCTGTTATATATGAAAAGATGGTATGTAGCGATATTGGCTGTGGTTCTCTTTCAGGTGATGACCGTCGAGGCGCGCCAGTTATCGCGTTCGGTCAATAAACCTATGAAAGCGGCTTGCTATGGTGTTTCTCAGACTGTGCCGAGTGTAGATGTGACCGCATCGGGTGATTGGACAGTGCTTGGCGACGCTGTGTGGGAAGAGGATATAATGAGCTATTTCAGCGATATACCTTCTGGAAAATTTTGGAATGTCCCTATCGAGCAAAGCGTCTCCGACCCGACGAAATACCGACTCGCCCCCTACGCTGTCGAGGGCAATCCGGTGGCCGATGTAATGGGCAGTCCCGACGCCACTTACATCTACCTCAATGCGGCCGACCCGTCGCGGGTTATGGTTGATGATTTTACAATATATGATGTGTTCAGAATCAGCCAGTTGATTAAGGAGAACGACTGGTCAACAATGGCATCTGATGCCAACTATGGCGTGATGGGCGAGGGCTTCATCGAGTTTGGCAGCCGATCGTTTGCCGTTTATGTCAGAAACAGCGGCTATGGCTGGGATCAGACATGTGCCAACGGTTTCAAGATTTATCTTCCCGGTCAGCACCGCAAGGATTATTCATGTAATGTCGGCGTTACATCAATGTGTGCCGACGGCGACCGTCTTTCATTCACGGCGACATGTGGCGCCGATGTGAAAACGCTCAAGGCTTTGGTGCTTGCGGGGGCCTACTTCGGGTCGGATGAGCTGTATAGTCAAGCCGATAAGGTTAATGGGGCGCAGGAAATTAAGCCTGGAGTGACGGTCTCGTTCAACCCTCCGGCCGATAGTGGCCATCAGAGATACTCGGTGATTGTGTTGGCCTATGACAGTGACGGACATTTAGTTGGAGGTGACACCGATTTCTTCTACGCTCTTGCAAACAATCCCGAGCAATGGACATCGGTTGGCACGGCCACCTTCAACGAGTTTGTGCTGACCGGTGCTTATAGCGATATCGAGTCGGAAGTGCTCGTAGCTCCACTTGAACGCCATGTCACCAATCCCTCTCTCTACCGTCTTGTCAATCCATATTCAGGCCACTCATTGAGCGGTCGGTTCAGTCCGGTCGGCCATGACCATGACCATTATATGTATCTCAATGTCGGGAACAGTAATTTCTGCTATCTCATTGACTCTCCGATAGGGATGTCGATCACTGGCGATGCCGCGATATGCACATACGGATATTACTATCTTGAAGCCGGATACACGGTTGAAGAGATAATGCTCAAGGGATATGGCGGCACTCTTGAGGATAATGTCGTGACCTTCAAGTCGGGCGACATCCTTTTTGCAGAAAAAGAGTATGGCGACGGCGCATGGGCTCCCTATCTTGACGGTACACAGATGTCTATTGTCTTGAATATTGAGAATGACGGCATTAAGGATGTGGAAAACGACCTGAAGGGGCCGGTTACATTCTACAACCTTAGCGGCGTCAGAGTTGAATCACCCGAGGCCGGGCAGATTGTGTTGAGACAGCAGGGTAACAAAGTGACCAAGAGCATTATCAAATAATGTGTCGCGGGTTGAATATTTTCTTGCCGGCAGTAGTTTTATATAATTCAAAAGTATTACCTTTGTGATATAATTTTCAGAAACAACTAATGGATAGCAATATCAAACAGGAGACGATAGACCGCCGTTACCTAAGGATGGCTCGGATCTGGGCAGAAAATTCTTATTGTGAGCGGCGCAAGGTTGGAGCCCTGTTGGTAAAGGACCGTACAATTATTTCCGACGGGTTCAACGGGACTCCTGCCGGCTTTGAGAACGTGTGTGAAGAGGAGAGCGGAGTTACCAAACCATACGTGCTTCACGCCGAGGCTAACGCCATCACAAAAGTTGCGCGAAGTAACAATTCGAGCGAGGGCTCGACCCTGTATATCACCGCGTCGCCATGTCTTGACTGCGCCAAGTTAATCATTCAGGCCGGCATAAAACGGGTTGTTTTCAACGAGCTTTACCGTATCACCGACGGCATTGATCTGCTTGAGCGCGCCGGTATCAAATGTGTCTATATTGAAAATATTTAATAGTTCTTTTTGTTTTAGGGTCTGAATATAATGATTGACACACTTTGATTTGGTTAAGCCATTGAGGACCCCAAACCCATACTTTTGAAATTGATTTTTGCATTATATGAGCAACAAACCTTCAAAAATCGCAAAGTTTCTCCCTCTTATAATAGCCGTGACCTTTATTGCCGGTATCTTTACAGCACGGGTCTTCACGCCCACCGGTGGCCGCGGCTCGTCGGCCGACAAGATTCATCAGATACTCGGCATGATAGGGGAGTCGTATGTCGATGACTTGAATATGGACAGCCTGGTGGAGTTGACCATTCCCCATCTTCTGGCTAATCTCGATCCTCACTCGGCTTATATTCCATCGAGCGACCTTCAGGCTGTAAACGACGACCTGGAGGGATCGTTCAGCGGCATTGGAATCACCTTTAACATGATGGGCGACACCATCACTGTGCTTGAGGTGCTGTCGGGTGGCCCGGCCGAAAAGGTCGGGTTGCTTGCCGGAGACCGCATCGTGACCATAAACGACTCGGTTGCCGCCGGCAAAAAGTGGACCAACGAGAAGGTTATGAAAACCCTGCGCGGGCCAAAGGGAACGACTGTCGCCCTGGGTATCAAACGGTCGACATCGACCAAGCTGCTCCCATTTGAAATAACGCGAGGCGATATACCGGTGTCGTCGATCGATGCCGCCTACGAGATTGAGCCCGGCCTCGGATATATCAAGATTAACAAGTTTGGCAGCAAGACCTACGAGGAGTTTTTCAATGAAGCTGTCAACCTGAAAGCCAATGGTGTCAACAAGTTTGTCATCGACCTGAGAGGAAACGGCGGTGGATTTATGGAACCGGCGGTGCTGATTGCCAACGAGTTCTTACCCGCGGGGTCAATCATTGTCTCAACAAAGGGTAGGTTAGGGGCACACAACGACATTATTGGGGCCGACGGCACCGGGTCGTTCCAGAAAGATCAGGTAGTGTTGTTGCTCGACGAGTTCTCGGCCTCGGCAAGCGAGATTCTTGCCGGAGCGATTCAGGACAATGACCGTGGTCTGATTGTCGGTCGCCGGTCGTTTGGCAAAGGGCTTGTGCAAAACCAGTTCACACTGCCCGACAGCAGCGCCATCCGTCTCACCGTTGCCCGCTATTATACACCTTCGGGGCGCTCGATACAAAAGATGTATAAGCTTGGTGAGGCCCTGGAGTATGAGACAGAGCTTGCAAACCGCTACACCAATGGCGAGCTCTATTTTGCCGACAGCATCAAGATTGACCGATCGCTCAATTTCAAGACACTCAATGGCCGCACAGTGTTTGGAGGCGGCGGCATTATCCCCGACATCTTCGTGCCCAATGACACTACCGGATATTCATCCTATTTTATCAGCGTGGTAAATGCCGGCTTGCTGCAAAAATATGCTTTTGCCTACGTTGACCTTAACCGGGAGGCTCTGTCAAAGTGTAAGGATGCCCGCGAGGTTCTCAAACAGTTGCCTTCGGATGACAGCCTGTTGCACTCGTTTGTCGAATATGCCGAGGGTGAGGGTATTCCTGCCCGTTGGAAATACATAAACATTTCCCGCAAGTTGATTGTTAATCAATTGCAAGCACTCATCTGCCGGGATGCACTCGATCAGGCTGCTTTTTACTACGTTTATAACCGTAATGATCTTGGTATTAACCGAGCTGTCGAGGCGATAAAACGCGGTCAGTCAATGCCTCCTGTCAAGGTGAGCGCAAAATATTGATTTAAGATGAAAAAAGAAGATATCAGACGCAAAATAAGAGCCCGCAAGACATTACTCAACGAGACTGAGCGGCTCGAGGCTGCCCGCAGTGTGTTTCAACAGCTTGAACAGACGGCTGCCTTTCTGATGGCCGATCGCATCCTGATGTATCACTCATTGCCCGACGAGCTTTCCACTATCTCGTTTCTTGACAAGTGGCATGGAGCAAAGAAGTTTTTTCTACCCCGTGTCAATGGTGTGAATCTCGACATATTGCCTTACGAGAAATCGAGGTTGCGCCTTGGGTCGTTTCACATTGAGGAGCCTGATGGCGATGAACTGACCTCTATCGACGACATTGACCTGGTGGTTGTTCCTGCGGTAGCCTACGATGTCAACGGCAACAGGGTCGGACGCGGAAAAGGCTACTATGACCGGTTGCTTAAGACATGCCGGGCAACAATGGTCGGAGTCGGGTATGATTTTCAGTTGGTTGATGAAATTGAGGTCGATGACTATGACGTGGCCGTCGATATAGTCATCACCCAATCACGTTACATATACCCCGCAAACCGTAGAAACCGCTGATATGGCTTTTGTTACACCTGACACACTGCTGAGCGACATCATACTTGCCAACCCGTCGCTCATCCCGGTTCTGTCGCGATTTGACATCTCGTTGGGCGTTGGCAATTCAACAATCTCATGCCTGGGGCAGTCACATCCCACCGTCGACACCGACTTCCTGGTGACCATCATAAACACATATCTTTGTGATGATTATTTCCCCGAGCACTCGCTGAAGGAGTTTCAGGCCACCACAATAGTTAAATATCTCAGGGAGACCTACTCCTACTACCGCCGTTTTGCCTTGCCCAATATCGAGCGCCATTTCAAAGCGCTTGTGGCTGCATCGGGCGACAACAATAACCTTCGCCCAATTCTCTCCCTTTTTGAAACGATTGTAAAGAGTTTTAACGAGCTTGTAAAGACCGATGAACTCTCGACATTCAACCGTCTCGACACTCTTGACGACGCGGGAAAAGCCGAGGCAATCCAGCAGACTGCAACTACGAGTGAGATGATCGACGACCTGTCGACCATGCTCGTTGTGCATCTCCAGGGGAGTGTTGACCAAAATCTATGTTATGCCGTTGTCAACGCCGTGATCTCATTTTCGGGTGATTTTGGTTGCAATTGCCGCATAAGAAACAGAATACTGCTCGGGTAATGGAGGTTTTGATAGTTGACAATGACACCTTGAGAGCCCTCGGTTTGAGACGCCTTTTGTGTGACGGACATCCGGTTGATGTAGATACTATATCGTCCGATGAACTGTCGGCCGAACGTGTCGGTCAATACAGACTTGTCTTTGTCTCGTCGGAACTTCTTGCCTCAAAACCCGACATATTCATGGCTCACAGGGCTCACACTGTGGTTATCTCGACCCATCCATCGACGCTTAAGACGCTCGACCCGACACTCCCTGCCGAGAAGCTTGCCGACACGTTGAGAAACCTTGTCAATGAAGCCCGGTCAACGGCATCACATCTCCCGGCGCGACTGTCGCCTCGCGAGATAGATGTACTGAAACTTGTCGCCAAGGGATTGATCAACAAGGAGATTGCTGATCGTCTCAACATCAGTTTCAACACCGTTTTGACCCATCGCCGCAACATCTCGACCAAATTAGGCATCAAGAGTACATCGGGCCTGGGGGTCTATGCGCTTATCAACGGTCTGATCGAGCCTTGACAATTTGTGCGGATGACATAAATTGACTAATTTTGCACCCGCTGAAACAGTCAATGCTCATCCAATGATTTCCATTAATAATCTGTCAGTTGAATTTAGCGCAGTCCCGCTGTTTGACAACATCAATTATGTCATCAATAAAAAAGACCGCATCGCTCTTGTAGGCAAAAACGGAGCCGGCAAGTCGACCATGCTTAAGATAATCGCCGGGTTACAGGAACCGACATCGGGCACCGTGGCCAAGCCCCGCGACATCACCGTCGGTTACCTTCCTCAGCAAATGCAGTTGAACGATGACGTGACAGTGGTTGAAGAGGTGTCTAAGGCATTCTCGAGCCTTGACCAGATGCGCTCACAGGTAGATGAGATTAACCGGGAGCTCTCTCAAAGAGACGACTATGAAAGCAACGCCTATCAGAATCTCATCGACAGGCTGACCAACCTGACCGAGCGAATATCCATTGAGGAGACTGAAAACGGCGAGGCTGAAATGGAGAAGACTCTCATAGGTCTCGGTTTTAACCGCAGCGATTTTCATCGGCCCACATCGGAGTTCAGCGGGGGTTGGCGCATGCGCATCGAGCTGGCGAAACTGCTGCTCCAACGCCCTGACGTACTGCTGCTTGACGAGCCGACCAACCACCTTGACATTGAGTCAATACAGTGGCTCGAGAACTTTTTGATTACTAAAGCAAAAGCCGTGGTATTGGTGTCTCACGACCGCGCTTTCATCGACAACGTGACAAACCGGACGATTGAAATATCGCTGGGCAAAATCTATGACTACAATGTCAATTATTCAAAATATGTGACACTGCGTCAGGAGCGGCTTGAACAGCAGATGCGCGCCTACCAGAACCAGCAGAAACAGATTGCCGACACTGAGCAGTTTATCGAGCGGTTCAGATATAAGGCGACCAAAAGCGTGCAGGTGCAGAGCCGCATCAAGCAGTTGGCAAAGATTGAACGTATTGAGGTCGACGAGGTCGACACCTCTCATTTGAATCTCAAATTTCCACCGGCGCCACGCTCGGGCGACTACCCGGTGATTGCCGATAATGTCGGTAAACGATATGGAGACCATCAAGTGTTTGACAACGCGACGTTTACAATAAAACGTGGTGAGAAAGTCGCCTTTGTCGGGAAAAACGGGGAGGGAAAATCCACTCTTGTCAAATGCATAATGGGAGAGATCGATTTCACCGGCATGCTCAAAATCGGGCACAACGTCAAGATAGGATATTTCGCTCAAAATCAGGCATCGCTGCTCGACGGTGAAATGACCGTATTTGACACAATCGACCGTGTGGCAGTCGGTGATATAAGAACCAAGATACGTAACATTCTCGGTGCATTCATGTTTGGTGGCGAGGCATCCGACAAAAAGGTAAAGGTGCTCTCGGGAGGCGAGAAGACCCGGTTGGCGATGATAAGACTGCTCCTTGAGCCGGTCAACCTGCTCATTCTCGACGAGCCGACCAACCATCTTGACATGAAGACAAAGGACATTCTCAAACAGGCGATCAAAGAGTTTAACGGGACTGTCATCGTCGTGAGCCACGACCGTGAATTTCTTGACGGCCTGGTCGAGAAGGTCTATGAATTTGGTGGAGGCAAAGTCAAAGAGTGTCTTGGAGGAATCTATGATTTCCTTGAGAAGAAACGCATTGCATCACTGCAGGAGCTTGAGCTGTCAAAATCACCTGTCGCTGCTCCGGTCAAGGAAACTGACAAGAGAGAGGAAACTCCGGTCGCTGAGCCTACTCGTCGGCTTAGTTACGCCGAGCAAAAGGAGCGGGAGAAGACTGTGCGTCGAGCCCGCAAGAAAGTAGAGGACCTTGAAGCTGAAATAGCTAAAGTGGAGGCAGAGGTAAAAGCGGTTGAAGACGAGATTGCCTCGGGGAAAACAGATAACGAGATATTTGAACGTCACGCTGCAGCCCAAAAAAAGCTTGAAAACACAATGTCGCTTTGGGAACTTGCCTCAATGGAACTCGAGTCAATATCCTGAAGAGAGAGCCGATAATGGTCAGGAGTCTCAAGGTTGAAAACAAAGTCGCGTTTTGGGCGTTGTTGACTGTCGCCGCGTCATTGTTTGGCATGATTTATATTGTCATGCCTTACGTTGGCGATGACTATTGGTATATGCTCAACCTTAAAGACTACTTTGACGGTCCTCGGGATTATTTTCCATACAGAGAGCTACGTCAAACATGGGTTTGGCATTTTCAGTTGGATAACATAAGGGCATCAAACGTTGTTTTCACATTCTTTCTGTTGATACCAAAGTGGATACCATCATTATTGTCGGGGGTCATGCTCTTTGTGTCGTTGGTGCTCTCAGCCAGGCTTGCCGGGGCTGAGGGATATAAAGGGGCCGGGGTGATTGTGATTCTGTACACATTTGCCTTGCCATGGTATGACAGCATTTTTCTGCTCTGTTTTGCTTTCAACTATGTCTGGTCGACAGCTTTGATGCTCACCCTTATCTATTATTACTTTTTCTTTAATGGAAAGGTACCGCGCCGGTTGAGTGTTGTTATAATGCCATTGCTCGGCGGTGCACTCGGCATTTGGCATGAGGGATTTGCATTACCGGTTTTGACGGCTGTTACTGTTACAATGATTGTTTATCCCCGTCGCTATTTTAATCTTGAAGGGCTGTTGCTGATAGCTTCCATGATGGCGGGACTTCTCTTTCTTTTTAGAGCGGAGGGGTTGCAGATACAGCTTGAACAGGTCAATCAACCGACCGATATGGTTCACCGTCTATGTCAGGTAATGAAGTGGTCGCCGCTATCGGTCCTGTTTATGGCGACTGCAATAGTCTGTTGGTGTAAAAGGTCAACGGGAGCCCTCATGAAAGAACCGCTCATGGTGTTTCTTTTGGCTGCCGTTATCTGCTCGTTTGCCATTCACCTCAAGATAGGGCTATATCCCCGCGTCAGTTGGGCCGGCCAGGTGTGTTCAATCGTGGGCTTGACAAAGATTTGCAAGGTGATTTATAACCAAAGACTGAAAAAAAACAAAGTCCTTGACACGATGCTTTTGATTGCGATTGTGTTGACTCAGGTTTACCTTATCAGAGTCAGCATAGAGACATTTAGGGTTAAAGATGAGATAAATCAGGCAAATGAGGCTTATCTGCAATCGTCGACCGGCGAGGTGTTTACCTCAATAACAACTACATTTGATGCAAGCGCGTTTTTGCTGAACAGACCCTTTTTCGAGTACTTTGAGAACCCTTGGTACATGAAGCAGATACGCAAATACTACAGGCGCGATGTCGCTTTCAGCCCTGTCAATGATCAGCTGCGATACTATATCGAGCGCGATGGAACCCCCATGCCCGGCACTCAAAACCTACGCGAATTTAACGGGCTGTATGTCATGCCGATGAGAGAAAGTGAAGCAGCCCGACCAACATTCAGATATGTGCACGACTTTGAGTGTGACATCGAGTATGGCGGCATTTACACCGAGCATGGCCGGGCGGCGCTATACCCATTCACATCACAGGCCGACGGTCGGCGCTATTGGTTGGTCAGGCCGCTATATGCCGGTTTCATGCACCACTTTCTTCCGATAAGCCGGTTGCATTTGACCCGACATCTAAACGGTTGGTGATTCAATTTTGCAAGGGGAGGCGATTCAGCTGCTCAATATAGTCGAGCAACTCTTCTCGTCCTTGACCATTCACGGTTGAAGTGGTGAACACCGGCGGCAGCTCATCCCACTGTTCGAGCAGTTTCTCACAATATTTTGCAACTTTTTGCTTGCCGGCCATCTTCCCTTGTTTATCCATCTTTGTGAAGACGATGCTGAACGGTACACCGTTCTCACCCAGCCAATTGATAAACTCAAGGTCGATTTTTTGAGGTTCAAGACGCGAGTCTATCAACAGAAACAGGTTTGTCATTTGAGCCCGGTTCAAGATGTAGCCTTTAATCATCTTTTCCAAAGCATCGCGCGAAGCCTTGTCACGACGTGCATAGCCATATCCGGGCAAGTCTACAATCTGCCATTCATCATTTATTGTAAAATGATTAATGAGCATAGTTTTGCCGGGTGTTGCCGATGTCTTGGCCAAAGAGCCATTGCCGGTGAGCATATTTATCAACGACGACTTACCGACGTTTGAACGGCCTATAAAAGCGTATTCATGACATTGAGTCGCCGGGCATTTATCGACCGACGGACTCGATGTCATGAATCGTGCAGAGTTTATTATCATTTTTCTACAGTATCTGTGTTTGGAGCGTGATCAATCAGGTCAAGGAACTGGTCGAGCTTGGGTGTTATGATAATCTCGGTGCGGCGGTTACGCTGACGTCCGACATCGACTGTGTTATCGGCAATAGGATTGAACTCGCCGCGACCTGAGGCCGACATGCGCGAGGGGTCAACACCAAAGTCGTTTTGCAACACTTGAACAACCGATGATGCCCTGAGAGCCGACAGATCCCAATTGTTGCGTATATTCGTGCGTGAGATGGGCACATTGTCTGTGTTGCCCTCGACAAGCACATCATAGTCCTTGTAGTCTTTGATAATTTTGGCAATTTTGCTGAGAGTCTCCATAGCACGGTCACTCACCTCATAGCTGCCGCTCTTGAAGAGCATGTTGTCGGCAAGAGAAATGTAAACAACACCCTTCAACACTTTGATGTCAACCTCCTTGAGCTCGTCGCGTGACAGCGAGCGGGTCAGATTGTTTGTCAGCACCATGTTGAGCGAGTCGCTCTTGCTTTTTGCCGATACGAGTTCCTTGATGTAACGGTTTGAGGCATTGATTTCGTCAACAAGTTTTGAGATGTTGATATTTCCCTGAGAGTTTTGCTGGATGCTTTGGTCGAGCGAAGCTTTCAGGGCGGCGTAGGCCTGCTTAAGCTCAGCATTCTGACGACGGGCTTCATCAAGCATTGCCTGAAGGCTCTGATTGCCCGTGCGGTTCTCTGTCAGGGCCAGCTGTGACTCGTTATACTTTCCTGTCAGGGTTTCATATTTACTTTCAAGCGCAGCATACTTTTTTTTGCTGACACATCCCGGCAGGGTGAGCGACATTGCCACCACTACAATTGCAAATGATCCAAATCTCATAGTGTAATATTCTTTATAAAGTTGAAAAGCGGTTTAGTAAAAATCCTCGTCAATATATAAACATTAGACGAGGATTAAAGTTTTTGGTTTAGAAGGAGTGTAATTTTTTTTAACTCCGGGACGACACCAACGTTAGGGTAGAATTGAGTCTCTTACCCCTTGCGGCTCGATTTTCTCTTCTGTTTACCTTTAGGCTTTGTCGAGGCGATATTCTTTGAGCCGCGCTTCACCTTAGAGGCTGTGGTCTGTTTGTTTCCACGGGTGCTCTTGAGGCCGCTGTAAGCTCCCTGCATGGCGTTTTCAATGGCAAACGTGGGGAAAATCTTACGCGATTTGTCTTTCAAAGTGTGACGGAAAAGCCACTCATAGCTCTCGTCGAGATAGAACATGCGGGCGGGTCGCGAGTGATTCATGCCCGGCACACGGTTGTAGGCAAGGCGCATCGTTCCGGCGGGACCGGCAGCCTCTCTCATGGCAGCGACAACCTTGTCACTTTGAGCCACAGTCACGGCATTGTCGGCTGTGCCGTGGATGATCCACAGAGGCACCTGATTCAACCCCGACAGGTCTCTGACCGAGCCACCGCCACACATGGCTATCGCCGCTGCTATGCGGTCGGGATAGGTGGCGGCAAGATCTATCGTACCATAACCGCCCAGACTCATGCCAATCACATAAACGCGGTCATAATCAATATTGTAGTTATCACTCACCCAGTCGAGCACATTCATCACCTTTTTGGGGCTCCATGCGCCGCCGGGATTTTGAGGAGCAATCACAAACGCGTCAAGCTGACGGCCCTTCTCGATGGCATCGATTGTGCCATAGCGTTTCACCTTGTTAAGATCGTTGCCACACAGGCTGGCTCCGTGAAGAAAAATGACAACCGGCTTGGGATCGTCAGTTTCAACATCGGTGGGATTATACAACCAAAAATTGTAACCGTCGCCGACAGTGCCACGATGAGCTGTCAGACTTGAGGCCATCGCGGCGCCAAGTGTAACTACTGTCAATAATGCTGCTGTGAGGAGTCTTTTTAAGTTCATAACAAGTTGTACTTTTTTTATTTTATCGACATGCGATATATTTTGTCGCCACGCGAGCCAACCACAAGCGAGTTGCCAATAACCACGGGTGACGACTCAAAGTTATTTCCAATATGTTCAGTGAATATTATCTTGCCGTCACGAGGGCTGATGAGATAGACATTGCCGGTGCAATCGGCTGTAAATACAGTCAGCTCATATTTCTCATTGAGAAAACCGACCGGTGACGACCATGAGTAATATTTTAACCGTGTTTTGTAAACGATCTCGCCGGTTGTGCGTTTCATGGCCATAAAGACGCCGTTTTGACCGCCTTCGTTTAACACACAGTTTGCAAATATCAAATCCTTGCAGTTGCCGGTGCCGGGCAGAACAGTGCCGTAAAAACCGCCGTCAAAGTGTTTCTCGCCGACATTGGCACGGCGTGCCGGCACCTTGGCGAGCCACATCTCTTTGCCGTCAAGCGCGTTGAGTTTGACCATCTTGGCCTCGCCTGTACCCTGTTTGTCCACTTCACAACCTACATAAAGGTAGGGGACACCGTCTTCAACCTCGAGCACAATAGAGGCGTCAATGTCGTCGGCCAACGTGTAGCGCCAGACGGGTTTCATCGTGTCGAGATTGACAGCGATGATATTGCCGGCATTGTCGGCAATAAAGCCATAGTTGTGATAGATGCTCATCGATGACTCGATGCCGGGAGCCTGACCGTTGACGGTATATCTCAAGACAGAGTGGATTGACACTTTTCCGGGAGCTACGTTGAGTTTATAGAACGAGCCGTTCTCGCCGGGTCTAAAAACAAATTGACCCAACCTGAGTGCCGACGAGTCGTATGCTCCCCAACGGCGCTGAGCCTTGGGGTCCTCGCCAAACACATCGACCACCTCATGCTTGTTAAGGTCGATGACAACAGCGCCAAAGGGGCGCTCGGCCGGCACACCGTGGCCAACATAGAGATTGCCGTTAAGTGTAGGGTCAAGCGATATGGTTCCTTTAATCGGATTACCGACAGCGATGGCTTCGCGTGATGCCTTTCCGGTCTCAAAGTTGATGAAATAAACGCGCCCGGCAAGCGAGCCGAGTATAATCTCACGTTTCCCGAAGTCGGCTGTTGTGCCCGGGGTAGACTTTATTTTTGCAATCATGCTGTCGGGCCACTCTACATATAACGGTTGGCCGGTCCATCCCGTGCCACCGCCCCAGCTTCCAAAGCCGGTCGAGCGGTTGTCGGCACCTGTAATGAAAGTCCAGTCAACCGTCACTGTTGTGGGGTTTCCCTTTACCTTACCACCAAAATCGGCCTGTCGCCCCATCCCTTTACGGAATGTCAGAGAGCCGGGAGCATCAGCGTAGAGGTCGGTTAAATCAACAACCTTACCCGAAGTGGTGTCGCGTTGGTCAATGGTAAACCTGACAGCCTGGGTCGAGGGATACATGGTGTCGGGCAGCGCGTTGATTATCTCTACTTTGGGAGATTGTGATTCAACCGAGTCAGTGTCATTATCAACCCCATTACCCCTCCGGTCGTTGGCCGAGGTGCATGAGCAGATGGTAATAAATGTCAAAATTGCTGATTGGTAAATCTTCATCTTTGATGGTTATACTTTGTTGACAATTAGGAATCACAATTCCAACAACAAAGATAGACTTTTGCCCTTTGACAGCCAATCTTTTTGACTTTAATTGCCGATAATTGTTAAAAATTAACAAAGACACATAATGAACCGAGATAATTTTAACATTTATTGTCGTTCAAATATTTTGTCGGCAGCACTCACTTGAGTTGGTACTCCGGCTCTTCCTCCAATAAAGCAATTGTTCAAGGTGACATCAACAGCATTTTCAATCGATATGCTTGAGTGAGCCGAGTTACACTCCACTCCATTTAAATGAATATCCCTCACCGGCAGGCTTTTAACACCCTGAATAACTATTGCGGCATGAAAGACAGAGTCGGCTGTAAGGGTGTCAACACAAATGTTGCCTATTCGGGTAAACTTGTCATTTCCGGCACCCTCGCCGGCATAGGAGGCCGTGACATAAAAAAGATCTTCAACATTGCCAAACCGACAGTTGTTTACCCACACGTTTTCAACAAAACCGCCGCGGTCGGGATTGGTTTTCAAATAGATGCCACGCTTGCAATAGCCGGCGGCATCACAATTCTCAATTATCACGTTGCGTATGCCACCCGACAGCTCGCTACCCAACACCACGGCGTGCAACCCTTTGAAATGGCAGTTCCTGATGACAATATTTTGGCACGGTGGTGTTGACGCAAGCCGGCCGTCATTGTCGCGGCCGCTCTTGATGGCGATGTTGTCATCTCCATTGTCAAACCATATATCCTCTATCAGTATATCCTTGGAACTCTCGGGGTCGATACCGTCGTTGTTGACCAATTTTGCATCATAACGTATTCCCCGACATATAATATTCTGGCTCTTAAGAAGATGGACACACCAAAAGGGAGAGTTAACAATCTTCACATCACTGATAGTGACATTTTTGCAGTTGTAGAACTGTATGAGATGGGGTCGGAGGTAATCGCCGTTGCCAAACACGCGGCTTTCAAATGGTGTCTCTTCATGATTCAACCGGCGCGAGCGGGCCTGGGCCGGTTTTTGGAGAGGTCGCCAGGTGGCAAATGTGGTAATCGCGTTGCCGTCGATTGTTCCACTGCCTGTGATAGCGACATTCTCTGCATTGAAAGCACGAATCATCGGGGAATAGTTGCGGCAATATGTACCCTCCCAAGAGGTATCAACAATAGGGTATAGCGCGGGGTTAGGGTCAAAGAGCAGTTTTGCACCCTCCATAAGATGCAGCTCGACTCCCGATAACAGATTGACCGGACCGCCGATCAGATAAGTGCCGTCGGGAACAATAACGACACCGCCGCCACGCCGCGAGGTCTGCCCAATGGCTTTCTCAAAAGCCCGGCGACAGTCATGACGACCGTCTCCACGGGCACCGAATTTCACAACCGTCACAGAGTCAGGTCTTATCCCGGCTCCGGTTATATTTGACAGAATACTGTCACGCAACGATATAAAATTGGTAGCAGCGACCGACATCGATGCCAGCGCCGCTACCAAAATAAGACTCAATCGTTTCATTTAACGACAATTTTTGCTGAATGTATCTTGCCATCGATAGATGCCGACACAACATATATCCCCGGGGTGAGATCGGAGGATATGGGGAATGTATATTCGGCTCCGGTCTCGAGTGTGCCGAGACTCATAGATGATGCCAACGTGCCGGTTGTGGTGTAGATGTTAACATCGACCCCGGCGGTAGCGGGTACAGCAACCTTTAGCAGCCACTCCGAGCCACGACCCGACGATGCAACCTCAAAAACAGTAGTTGTCTCGTTTGTCATGATCATCTGCACGCCCGACATCGGTTCACCTTCCTGACACTCATAGGGGCCAAGATCGCGGCCTTTGCCGTAGATAACCTGATGGAGGAAGGGGAACTCGTCGGTATAGGGCACCTTGATGTCAAGACCGGCATCAATCAGCTTGCTGCCACTCTTTAGACGGGCAAAACGAACCGGCATTGAGCCGTCCTCACCACGGGGAGCGAGAGCGTCGGCCTCGTCAAGGCTCACATAGTCGCTGCGGCTGAAGTCGGTAATTACATTGTTACAGAATGTTTTGCCGGGATTGGGTGTCACTCCGAGCGCATTGTTGCTTTCAGTGCCGACGAGTATCTCCTGGCGGCCAAAGCAAACGTTGTTGTAGAACTGAGAATTGGCGCCACCGCCCGACTCAAACATGAAGTCATAGCCATTATCAAAAGCAAGACCGCCAATCACGACATGACCGCCCTTGTGACTATTGCAGTCAAAACCCTTTGTCGAGCCTGACTTGTCGCAACCAAAGGCTACACAATTGTAGGCATAGTGAACACCTTGAGAGCTGCCGCCGCTGCCGTTGCCACCAAGTTTGATACCATTGCCGTTGCCCGAGAAACCCGGGCCTTTGTCAAAGTAGTCATAAACCCATGTGTGGTCTTCGGCTTTGCCCGACTCCCAAGCCCAACATTCAATCAGGACGACGTCATAGTCTGTCTCATAGAGGTCCCAGGCATCATCACTGTTACGCCATGCACGACAGCGTATAAAACGGTTGCCCTTACCGTTGTGCATCTTGCAGGCAAAACCATCGGCATCGCTGCCATAGTTTGCGTCAAAGTCACAGTTGTGATGGCTGTCACAGTCGATAATATCATTGTAGGCACAGAACGAACCATCGTTTTTTGAGCCGTGACCGCTTGCCGAGAAGTCGTGTCCGAAACCGAGCTGAATACCGGTGTCGAGATTGTGGCTGAACTCACAACGCTCGATACGGTTATGGCTACCCTCGAGCTTGATGGCATTGTCGGCCGCATGAGTGAAATGGATGCCGTAGATGTGCCAGTAGTCACCGGTGATGAGCATACCGCGGTCTCCAACTTTGCTGCGGTCACGGTTGCAGTCAATAAGCTGCTGCTCAAAGTCTAAAATGGGGTGCTCGCCGTTGTAGGGGAGGATTGAGATGGGCGCATCGGCGGTTCCCGAGTTTTTGATGCGGACGGTCAGCTTGCCGCTGCTGTCACGCCATGTGAAATGGTAGCGGCCGCCACGACAGTAGATAACGTCGCCGGGGAGAGCTGCATTGACAGCTTTTTGCAGATTGAGCCAGGGGTGCTCAAGCGAGCCGTCGCCGGTATCGTCATTGCCGTCGGGGGCAATAAAATATTCAAAATTGTCATTGTCGGCACCACGTCCCTTGAGGGTTATCTCTTTGACAAGGTCGCCACAGGTGACGGTGACGACATCCTCATAGTCGGCAAAGGCGGTAGGGGAGAAGAATACCTCGACCGAGGCCTCGAGGGTCGAGCCGGTGTAGTTGACGGTTGTGGTGTTCAAGCCATCGGCAAATGTGAAGCAGCTCGATTTAGGCAAGGTGAGAGTGACGGTGCCGTCTTTGGGCTCAAGGTAGGCGCCGGTGATTGTCACCAGGCGAGATTTTGTCGTTCCAACCTTGGTGTTCTTGAAGTCAATGGCTTGGGCCGGAACGTTTATCACCGGCACAGTCAGTGTGGTAAAGGTCACCTTGGCTACCGAAGAGGTCAGATAGTTGATGGTTTCACCCTCACCGTTGTACTCAAAAACAGCCACGGTGTAGGTGCGCCCCGGTTGAAGACCTGAAATTGATTGAGAGGTCACGTCGCCCACGACCAGAACGGTGATGCCGTCGACAGTTGTCGGCACCCGGGTGTAGGCTGTTCCGTCGACGGGAGTCCAGTTGAGAGCCGGGCCCTCGGCGAAAGCCACAAGTCGGCCCGAGCCATTTCCCTTTGTGATGGCGAGTGTAGCGCCATCACCTTCAATTGAAGTCGTGGCCACGACAGGAGCTGTGGTTGGCTCGCCGGCAAGATTAACATAATTGATAGTGATGTCGTCGACATAGATTGTGGCGCTCTTGCATGTGAAGCGAACCAATACCGGCTCGGACATGCTCAACGTCACCGAGTGAGAGGCGCTGCCGTAGGATGAGCTTGAAGAAACTTTTGACGAGCCTATCTGTGTCCAGGAAGAGCCGCCGTCGGCCGATGCCTCGACCACGAGCTCTTTGTTACTTCCCGAGCCGCGATGCTTGTAGGCCACAGAGGTTATACCGGTGATGGCCGGAGTTGTCAGCGTGGCGTTACTACCCATCGCCGCACGGTTGCTGCCGTTGTCTTTTTTGATTGTTACCGAGCCGGAGGTTTTCCAATCACCGGGGATTGAACCCGACTCAAAGTCCTCAACGAGGACAGCGGCCTGTGAGCTTAAACCGAGAGTTAAAGCAAAGGCCGCTAAGATTGCAGTTAAGTTTGTTCTCATAGGTATATGTTTGGTCGGTGCAAAAATAGCGGTTTGACACAACATTTCAAAGGGTTCAGGTGTTTAATTAATAAATATTCATCACTATGCCATCTAAGTTGATACACATTCTGCCTATAGTATTACTGACTTTTCTCACCACATTGAAAGGTGAGGGCAGAGAGTTACAACCCGTCACCCCCGACAATATTGAGGTCGCGACGGTGCTCGACGCGGTTGACTCGGGTATTGTCGAGACCGACATCACGACGATTTCGGAGACCGTGCCTGAGTTTGTGTCCAGTAAGAATGTCACGCTTTATGACTTTCCCTACTCGATGACACGCTCGCTGCCAAACTGGAAAAACATGTGGGTCAACACAGGAGTGCTGTTTGCCGGTGGATTTACTGCTTTGGGAGTTCTTGAGCTGCTTCCCGAGAATGCCACGGCATGGAATAAGGAGGACAACCGGTCGCTTTTCAAACGCTATGCCGACCACTTCCGTGCCGGCCCAGTGTGGGACGGCGATCAGGCGATATTCAACGCCATTCTCCACCCCTACGCAGGCGGTGCATACTACATGTCGGCCCGTTCCCAAGGGTTCAATGTGCTTGGGTCACTGGTTTACTGTATCGGCATTTCAACTTTCTTCTGGGAATATGGCATTGAGTGTTTCATGGAAGTTCCCTCGATGCAGGATCTGGTCATCACCCCGCTTGGCGGAGCCGTTGTTGGCGAGGCGTTCTATGTGCTGAAACGTCACATAGTAAACCACGATTACCGGCTGTTTGGCTCAAAAGTGATTGGTAATATCGTGGTGTTTATCATTGACCCAGTCAACGAGGTGATAGGCCTGTTTCGTGGAAATCCCGCTCGCGACCGTCACTATGGCGCCCGCCAAAACAAAAACACTACATCTGTTTCCTCTTTCCTCTCACCGACATCAGGTGGCCTTTGCTTGAATTTAAGTTTGACTTTTTAATATTAGAAATATGACATACAAGAGTTTAATAATCGCAGCTGCCGCTATGACGGGAGTTGCAGGCAGCAACTTCATTCAAGCCGGAGGGGTTGAGCGCATTAAATATGGAGACATGAACGGTTGGGTCACACGCAATATCAAGGAGTCAGCCGTTATCGGTGGCAATCAAAAGAAGGTCTATGCCATCGGGCCGACCTGCACCCTGGGCGACAAACCTTATCACAATATGGGAGAGTCGCCGTGGGCCACATCAAACGTGCTTGCAAAAGTCTCGGGAATCACCAAGACATCCAACGCCGTGTACCCGGCCACACGGTCGGGAGCCGACAAGTGTGCGCGGCTGACCACCCAGATGGAGCAGGTGAAAGTGTTGGGAGTAATCAACATGGATGTGATGGTGGCAGGCTCGATGTTTTTAGGGGAGATGGTAGAGCCCATTAAGAGCACCTCAAATCCCTACTCAAAAATGAACATGGGTGTGCCTTATACCAAACGACCTACTGCTCTGGTGTTTGACTACAAATTGGAATGTCCCAATGTGAACACCCGCACCAAGTCGACCGGTTTTTCGTCAAAAAAGACCCTTCAGGGTCGCGATGCCGCTGTGGTGTTTGTCTTTCTGCAGAGACGGTGGGAGGATGCCGACGGTAACATCCACGCCAAGCGAGTAGGCACGGGCGGTCAGAAATTTTCAACCACGACTCCGTGGCACAACGGTCACCGCGTCCCCATCCGTTACGGCAATGCCT
Organism: uncultured Muribaculaceae bacterium; assembly: GCA_964394205.1. Classification (GTDB taxonomy): domain Bacteria; phylum Bacteroidota; class Bacteroidia; order Bacteroidales; family Muribaculaceae; genus HGM05190. Next base: position 23,564 of record CAYMVS010000001.1, read on the forward strand.
CCACACAGCCGGGTTATAGCCAATATCTTGCCCTGCGCAGCGGCTCAAATGCCTATTATGCCCGCAATTCAAAGGGTCGGCTTGTCCCGGTGAAAGAGGAAGGATGGGATGACCCCAATGCTACACCGACCCACGCCATCGTGATGTTCAGCGCAGGCAGCGGTGAGCCATACGTTGGCACCGAGGGACTGACCCTCTACGTTGACAACGTAGGATTCGGATTCTGACAGATATTAAGGGTATAGGCCCTAATCAACGATATCCCCGATAAGGGTCGCCGAGCTTGAATCGGCGACCTTTACTTTAACAAAGTCGCCAACACGCGCTTCACCACGAGGGAAAACGACCGTCTTGTTTTGACTTGTCCGTCCAACCATGCTTGCTGTGGAGCGTTTTGAGACACCCTCGACAAGAACATCAAAAGTCTTGCCCACATCACGACGGTTTGACTCGGCCGACAATTGGTTTTGCAGAGCAATCATGCGGTTGAGGCGGTCGATCTTAACCGACTCCTCGACATTGTCGGGCATTGATCGGGATGCCAATGTGCCGGGACGTTCTGAATATTTAAACATGAACGCCGAGTCAAATCCGACTTCGCGCATAAGCGACAATGTCTGTTGAAAATCCTCCTCGGTTTCACCAGAAAATCCTGTAAACATGTCGGTTGTCACAGCACAGTCTGGTATGATGCGCCGGATGGCGGCAATGCGGTCGAGATACCACTGGCGGGTGTATTTACGGTTCATGGCTTTCAGCACCGTGTCGCTGCCGCTCTGAACCGGCAGGTGGATGTGCCGGCAGATATTCGGTCGTGAGGCAATCACCTCGAGGGTGGTGTCGCTCATATCCTTGGGATGGGAGGTTGTGAAGCGAACACGCATCGCGTCGCCTGCCACATCGGCTACCGCAGCCAAAAGCGCGGGAAAATCTACGGTTTTGCCGGTTGAAGGGTCGGTGTAGCTGTAACTGTTTACATTCTGCCCCAGCAGGGTGACCTCTTTGTAGCCATGAGCCTTAAGGTCGGCAAGCTCGTCGAGGATTGACTCAAGCCGGCGCGAGCGCTCACGGCCTCGGGTGTAGGGCACTATGCAGTAGGAGCAGAAATTGTTGCACCCGCGCATAATGCTAATAAATCCCGCTATAGGGTTTGACCCGATACGTTTGGGTATGATGTCACGATATGTCTCGGTGGTGCTGAGCTCCACATTGACCGCTTTAAAGCCCTGTTCAGCCTGAGCAAAGAGTGAGGGTAAATCGAGATAGCTGTCGGGGCCGGCCACAAGGTCAACACCATGGTTTTCAATCAGATCTTGCCCGACTCGTTCACCCATGCATCCGATCACACCGATAATCAGCCGACCGTGGCGACCGCGCTTACGGCGAACGGCTGCAAGCGCCTGTAACCTTGAAATGATCTTTTGCTCGGCATTGTCGCGTATCGAGCAGGTATTCAGCAACACAGCGTCGGCCTGCTCGACCGTATCAACCGTGTCATATCCAGCCATCTCCATAATCGAAGCAACCACCTCACTGTCGGCTACATTCATCTGGCACCCATAGGTTTCAATATATAAGTGCTTTTTTAAGTCGGGATTAGATGTGATATTTGACATAATTTGTGAAAGATGTGACAAAATTACAACTGTGATAATTTGTCAGACCACTTTAAAATTTCTAATTTTGCTGCAAAATTACTAAAAACGCTTTTATGGAGCAAATTCTATCCATTATTGTAGTGTCACTTGTCGGTCTTGCGCTCGAGAGATGGTCAAAGTCAAAAGAACGCAAAAAAGCAAGGAAAACAATAGGAGAAGTTGAGACAGAACATAGGGCGATCGATACAAATCAAGTGCCGCCTATACCAACTGAGCAACCGGCGCTGACCTCGCGCCCCGGCCTTCTCAATTTTGACCGCGACGATAATGGAATGAAACAAACGGCTGTTCCACCGGCAATACCGGCACTTCATGATGAAGAGAAAAGCGTTTTTGAACCGATGGTTGACAGTGCCGACGAGACAGCTGACACCGAGGCCGAAAATGAGGCCGCTCGTTGGCGACGCGCCATCATCGATAGCGAAATCCTTGCACGAAAATTTTAACCTGAAAATACAGTATATAGAATAACAAGATGGCATTCAACAAATTGACGGCTGAAGAAGCCGCATCACTGATTACCAATGATTGTAATGTGGGCCTTTCAGGGTTCACAGCTCCGGGTGTCCCCAAGGTAGTACCCGAAACCATTGCCGCCCATGCGCTTAAAGAACACGAGGCAGGTAGAGAGTTTAAAATCAACATCTTCTCGGGTGCTTCTACCGGCGACCATTGTGACGGTATTCTTGCCCGTAACAATGCAGTGGGGCGCCGAACCCCCTATCAGAACCATCCCGACCTGCGTAAACGCATCAACGCTCACGATGCACACTATTTTGACCTGCACCTAAGCGAGTTAGCACAAAAAATGCGTTATGGATTCTATGGCGACATCGATATTGCCATTGTAGAGGTTCAAGACATTGATGAAAATGGCGAGGCTGTATTGGGTCTTGGTGTCGGTAACACACCGACATGGGTCAAGATGGCAAAAAAGGTCATAATCGAGCGCAACAAACATTTGCCTGCCGGCCTGAGAGGCATTCACGACATCTTTGTTCCCAACGATCCCCCTTATCGTGGTGAGATACCTATATTCAAGGCCAGCGACCGTGCAGGCTCACCTTTGCTGAAAATTGATCCCGCCAAAATTGTCGGTATCGTCGAGACAAATGCACCTGAGGGCGTCAAGTCTTTCTCGGCTCCCGACGAGACCACGCTTCAAATCGGAGCTAACGTTTGTAATTTCCTCGCGTCTGAGATGCACGCCGGTCGCATACCCTCAACCTTCCTGCCGCTGCAGTCGGGTGTAGGCAATGTGGCAAATGCTGTACTCTACGGGTTGGCTGAAAACCTCGATATTCCTCCGTTTGAAATGTACTCGGAGGTTCTCCAAGATGCCGTTGCCGACCTCCTTTTGAAAGGTCGATGCAAATTTGCCAGTGCAAGCTCGCTCACCATGACCGACGCAACACTCGACACCGTGTTCAGCAACATGGATGTGTTGAGAGAGAAAATCATCCTGCGTCCAAGCGAGATTTCAAACAACCCCGAGGTTATACGCCGACTGGGTGTCATTGCAATGAACACCGCACTCGAAGCCGACATTTTTGGCAACATCAACTCGACCCATGTCACCGGCATACGCATGATGAACGGTATTGGCGGCTCAGGCGACTTCACACGCAACGCCTATCTGTCGATCTTCTCATGTCCTTCAATCACAAAAGGTGGCCTGATCTCCAACATCGTCCCGATGGTTTCTCATGTGGACCACTCGGAGCACTCGGTAGATATTCTTATCACCGAGCAGGGTGTAGCCGACCTGCGTGGTCTTGACCCCGTTCAGCGCGCCCATGCCATTATCGACAATTGTGCCCACCCCATGTACCGCGAGCTGTTGCGAGACTATCTCAAGATTGGTCGTGCCGGTCAGACACCCCACAATCTTCACGCTTCACTTGGATTCCACACCGCCTTTATCGAGCATGGAGACATGTCAAAGGTTGACTGGAGCAAATATGAGATTTAACCAAGCATCTTAATTCAACTGTTAATATTCTACAAAATCAATCTACCCGCGTTGCAGCGCCAAGCGCTCCACCGCGGGTAGATTTTTTTTGCTATGACTGCAGAGCCGGGTGGATAACGCCGCGATGCGGCGAGACAATAATAGCACATTGTCGAGGGGGGGGGTATAAAGCCGGCAGACGTAACATCTCGCCGCCAGAGGCAGTGTGATCAATGGCGACCCCGTCACCCCGGGCCTCGTATAGGTTCATCAGGGGCAACAATCGAGCCCTGGTCTGTCGATCTGCACCGGCGTCGACAGAGTGCCTGTGTCGACAGAGTGCCTGTGTCGACAGAGCGCCAGCGGCGCGAGGTTATGGCTAACCCCAGGCGAAGCCTGGGCGAGCATGGGGACAGCCGGATAATAGTAGACATGGAGCCTCGCGAGAGGCGATGTTATGGTTGCAGATATGGCTCAGCGCGCAAGATAGATTGGCGACCTGACAGTTGCAGGCACGGAAGACACCACCCATGCCGCTACTATGACATCGCCTCTCGCGAGGCTCCGGGGGTATGGGCTTGCACTGTCCCCAGGCTCGCCAAGGCATCGCCTGGGGTTCGACATAATCACGCGCCCCCGGCGCTCTGTCGATGCCGGGCACCGAACAACTGCCCTCAGGCTTATTTGTTGGCGCTAATGGACCCCAACGAGGCCCTAATACGAATGTTGAAGGTACACACAGCCTCGGTCATGAGGTGCTACGCATACAGGCTACACACCTCATGCCCTCGACAATGTGCTATTATTGTCTCGTGTGCTTCACGGCTTTCTCGTTACATTGCTCCCCATTCCTCCCGACTCTGCCACCAACCGGCCTTTCCGCTGACCCCTTATTTGTCGACAATCAAAAAAGACTGAAAATCGGCAGCAAGGCGCTATTGATTTTCAGTCTTAAATTGTGGGAGCCGCGAGTGGGACTCGAACCCACGACCTTTTCGTTACGAATGAAATGCTCTACCAACTGAGCTATTGCGGCTTGATATGGAAGTGGATTGTGGTGACAATCACAACCGAGTGCAAAGGTAGTGATTTTTTTCGATTTTCCTTATGGTGTATTTAAATTTTTTGAAGTGAATGGGTGAATTTTATTTTTGCTTTGTCAAGCTCGAGGGTACACATCACCGGAGCGAGGACGTAGGGGAGAACTGACTCGAGTTTAGCTTCCGATGAGACCGTTGCTCCATAATAGTATTGCAAATAGGGATTGATAGTCTCCTGTGATTTAGAGAATGTCGCTGACACCGGTGTAAGAATAAACTCAGTGTCTTCAGGGGTAATCTCATCTTTTTCAAGCATCTCCATCAGATAGGGACGCATTGAGGAGAAATCGTAGGTACCGGTCGAAGATGAATAGGTGGCAAAAAAGGATGATGTGTCGTCGGGCAGATTTGCCTTTGAGAAGAATTTCTCTTTTTCCGACTTTTTAATCAGCAATACGTATGGTGGGGGCGTCAAGCCATATTTGTTGGCGATGGGCTTTGCCGGAATACTGAGGGTCAGGAAGTTGACAACACTCATCGGTGTTCCCGCAGCCTTGAAATCTTCAATGACCTTTTTGATGGGGAATTCAAACTCAACATCATACCCGATGGGGGCTGCAAGAATTGTCTTGCCTGCATTGACATCGTCGACAAGGGCCTGAGACTTAGTGAATGTAATGTTATTATTTGTCAGAACTTCAGGCGACACGGCCATATATGTGGAGATGTATCTGATGGTTGTATCGCGATCGGTCCCGGTTACTTTAGACGTGCGATGATAATATATCTTTATCGATGTGTTTGCCACATTTATCATGCGTCCGCTACCAAAAGAGTTGCGTATGTAAAGACCGGGGAACCAGGCGGCAAATGATTGGGGGGTGGCAAATGTCTGGGGAGACTCGCGGTATTGGTTCAGCATTGAGTAAGCGAAGTCTAACGGGAGACGGATGTTGATATAGCGGTAGTCATCGTCTTTATCGTACACCCCGGTCAGATTGGAAGTGGTCGCCGCATAAATTGTAGAACCCCAACAGTTGGCAGGATCATAATATCCTTTAGGGTCAAAGCTGCTGAAAATGGGGGAGGGGAGCTGCTTGGTGAGGGGGTAGACCTCAAGCCCCATCGGAATCACCGAGTCGCCCACAAAAGACCCTAAAGGCATACCGAGCACAAGATTGATTGAATCTATTGAGGATTTGTCGAGGCCGGTTGTGTCTATTGTCTCCGATGATATGAACTGGGTGACGACATCACTTGAAAGATTACCAAAGCCCTCGACGTTAATGCGCCCAAAAAGTTGAACAATCGTCCGTGAGCGCACCTCAGGGTTGAGAATTGATTTGCCGGAGATGGTATAAGCAGAGTCGACCACAATTTCAACTTTGTTGTCAAACAGTGATTGCCCTACATTATAGGTATCTTCACATGAATATAGCGTGAGTGCAAATGCAGCTAAAGCTATGGCTGAGAGTTTTTTCTGAATTTTCATCTATCGAAAATTTTGGAGAGAGATCGATTTGACTCTAAATGAGGTCGTTGTAAAAATTGGCATAGCTCTGACCCAACGAGTCAGCGTCTTCAACAAAGTCAAGAACCGGCTTGCCGAGCGAGCGGGCGAAATCGAGCAAATCGGGATCGGCATCGGCAACATCGGCTATGACGCCATCGGAGTGTGCGATCGCCAACCGGTTGAGAGTTTTGACATTAACAGAGTCAGTGCCGGTGAGTTCCAAAAGATGCTCGTCGGTCAATCCGTCCATCTTAAGTTTTTCAACAAACCGGGTGTCGAGCGTGCCGTCAAAATCACTGCTTTGTAATGAGAAGATCACGCGGGAGTTGCGGAACGAGGGGTCATCGTTATACAAATGTTTGATATAGATCGGGGCAAGAGCTGTAAACCAACCCGAGCAATGGATGATTGCCGGCTCCCAACGCAGTTTTTTGACTGTCTCAACAACGCCGCGGGCAAAAAAGATGATGCGCTCATCGTTATCGTCGGGAGACAGAACCGTCTCAAGCTCTTTTACCGGTGGACGCAGAAAATAGTCCTCGTTATCTATAAAATAGACCTGCATGCGTGAAGGTTGCAGAGTCGCAACCTTGATTACAAGCGGATGGTCGGTGTCGTCGATAATCAGATTCATACCCGAAAGCCTGATAACTTCATGCAACTGATTGCGACGCTCGTTGATGCAACCATATTTGGGCATGAATGTCCTGACCTCAAAGCCTTTGTCCAGAATACCCTGGGTAATGCGGCGACTTGTCATAGCCATTTCCGAATCAGGCAGGTATGGGTTAATCTCTTGGGCAATATAAAGTACTTTCTGTTTTGCCATTTGTTTGGGTAATATTACTGTCGAAACTTCGTGACTGCAAAGTTAGCAAATTTTTTCCAATATTCAAAATCAATAGTCCCAGTCAAATGTGAAGTCGTCGACATACAGAACCGCGCCATTGCCACCGGTGAAATAGTCGCCAAATTTTGAAGCCGACGAGACAATTATCAAGTAGCGTGGCACACGGGAGGTACTCTTATAGTTAAGAACGATTTCAAACGGTGTGTATTGGTCAACGTTATGCCCCACCTCCATCTTACCGTAGGCAACGACCTCATCGCCGTCAGGGTCAAACAGATGACGGTTGGAAGGATTGGTTCTGACCTCAAATGGCTCTTGCGAGTCAATCAGTGCACACCAGACGATGCATGTATCGGGGCGTCCCTTAAGGTCGGTGAAACCGGTTGTGGCCGAGCTTATCGGGGCTGTTTTATATTTGAAGAACCCTTTGAGTTTTGTCGGGCGGACGACCCAGGGTCGTCCGAAACTGAGCACACCGTTTGTACCCTCGGTCCTGACATATAGACCCGAAAAGATGTTTCCTGAGGCGAGCTTACCGAGAGGACCGATGCCGACAAAGCGTGTCTCCAGACGGGCGGCGCGACCGGTACCTGTCGGGGTATCGTCGGAGGGGGTTGTGTTACTGTCGCCCAAAGTCGTGGCACCACGGTTGCCCGAGTCCCACCATGACTCACCTTCCTGAAGCCAGGGACACCAGATCTTACCATTGAGCCACCAGTTTTCAAAATCACCGTTGGGTATCGCGGGCATGGCACCGGTTGTAAAGGCGACAATATCGCCGGTGGCATTGCCGCTGACGGCACGTGCCTCGTATGCTGTGTTGGCTTGCAGATGTATCAACCGCGCTGTGAAACTGCCTCCGGTCGAGGTTATCCATTCCTGTGGCACCGTCAGCCAATCGGAATCGCCGGCTTTGCGATATTCAAACCCGTGTTCCTTGCCGGCCTCGGCCGTGCCATGCAACCACGCGACATTTGTCCATGCATCGACCGACTCTGTTGTCACCTCGGCGTCAGTGGGCACTACATAGATAGTCCACTCGACCGAGCGGCCCCATTGTGAGACTGTGACTGTCACGGGATTGGTGAAGTCGACCGTTTTGTCAACAATATTGGGAGTCATGACAGCATCACTGCCTGCCAGTTTCAAACCGGTCACCTTGACCTTTGAGATGTCGGCCCGGGAGTTAATACCGGCAATGACACGATGGGCTTCCGGCTCAATCGATGATGCACCGATCTGTTGTTCAAAGCTGAAATCGCGGGTAATGGTTTGAATTGCACTAACCTGCCAGGTGTATTCCTGATAAAGGGAGACGGTGATATCGCGGTTTTCAGAGAGGTCAACACCATTGAGCCACTGTGTCGAGTCGCTCCACACCGAGTTGGCCGGTGTCAAGGCAAAGTTTGTGACCTGAACGTTAAAGATATCAGTGTTTTCTTCAAGATAAACCGTTATGTTGCGACCAATCGTGTCGATTGTTGTAGCCTGTGACGCACCCAAAATCTCAAAGGCCTGAAAATTTGGCTGAATACGTGGGTATGGGATGTCGTTGTGGATACAGCTCGTCAATGAGGCGGCCAAAAACAAAGTGGCTGCAGAGAGCAATGCTGAAATATATTTCTTAGATGTGTACACCGATTCCAAAATTGATGTTAAACAGATTAAACTTGAAGTTGGCACCGCTGCTGAAGCGCGAGCCTTCGTTGACACCGTTGGTGCGCTGCTTTTCATTCTTGAGTTGGACACCGAAAACGCCAAATGAGATGTTGAAATTGACATTGTCCATAATGAACATAGTCACACCGGGCGAGAAATTGATTCCGGCCGAGGTGATTGTGGTTTTCGTGTCACGCAACTCATCATTATAGTAGCGTCTGAACCGTGAGGTGCCGCTGCCGATGGCCAGATCGATCTCGTTGAAAATAGCAAACCGTTTCATCGAGCTCAACCCGACATAATTGCGATAGAAGATTGATGCTCCCGATGACCGATAGTTGTAGCTGACATCGCGAAGGGAGAAATTCAGGTCATCGTCAAAGTCAACGCTCAAACCGCTGAGGTCAAGCTCGCCCCTGCGATAATTGAATTTGAGGCCAATCGACTGGTTGGACGCAAAGAAATAGCTGACCGAGGGATTGACAGAGTAAATCTTCCCCTTGAAATTCAAATCTTTCAACATCGACAGCAGTTGCACATCCTCTGCATTGAACTCGCCGTAAGAAGCCGTTAGGCCGAATGCCCAACCTCCGCGCGGCACAAACAGGTAATTGTACAGGCCGCGGTCATATCGACCCAAATTGCGCTGTGGAATAATGAGGGGCAATGTGTCATTACCAACTATTACAACCTGATTGAGCAGCACGCTGTCGGGCTCGACCAACGATTTGAGTTTGACCGGCGAGTCGTTGCTGCTGTCTGCTTTCACAATCTCTGTGCCCGGCACGACGGCGATCATTGCCGCCAAAAGTATCTTGATAAGAGTCTCTTTCATATTCATTACAGGTAAAAGGCGACACCAAATGACACCGAGAACAGATTAATCTTAAAATTTGCCGAGCGGCTTTTGCGATGAGCCACATAAATTTGATCGGTGGTCGACTTTGTGTCGGTATAGTCAAAGCCTAACACCCCGACACTCACCTCGATTGCCGAGTAGTTGTTGAGAAACATTATCACACCGGGCGTAAAACCGACACCAAAGTTAAAATTACGCTCGTATGTTCCGGTCAGGTCATCACCGGTGCCGTTTACCAGCTTGGCCTGACCTCCACCAAACTTGAGGTCTACCTCATTGAAAAAACCAAATCGAGAGCTGTGGCCCATCGATATATAGTTTCGGAACGCAGCGGTCGCATAATAATTTTGACGCAGCGAGTAAAAGTGGTCTATATCGTAGGATGTCTCCGAGTCAATGACGACATTGGCGTTTGACATGTCAATGAGTGAACGCTGATAGGCAAACTTGCCACCGGCGGCCATGTTGTCCCTAAAGCAATAGAACAACATCGGGCTGACCTTGAACGAGTAAGAGTCGCTTGAGAGATTTTCTACAATAAAAAACTGATAGTTATCCTCATGGTCTTGAGCATAGTTGACGCTCACACCGGTTATCCATTGCCCTTTTGGCACAAAGGATATCTGCTCGAGTCCACGCTTGAAGTTTTTCTGAGCGCTGATGCTGCCCGAGCCGACAATGCCAACAAGCAGGAGAAGGCTGAGTTTTAAATATTTGTTGAAACGTATCATGATTTATATAAAAATCTTAGGGAACGTAGAATTTGACCGTTTGTGAAGTCGTGTTGTTTTCGTTGTCGACCACGGTAATAATGAAGTCATTTTTGCCCGGGAAATTGATGAGCAGTCCCAGGAAGAATGTAATGTCAAAACTTTGCCCGGTTTTGCCGATTACCGCATCGCCAACGGGGAAACCGAGCGCTGACAGCGCTCCCGCGAGGTCGCCTGGATTGCAGAGGTCAAACTCGTCGGACAGACCGACCATAGCCAACTCGTTTGCCGTGAGTTTGTCACTGTCGATCTTGATGAGCAGCTGTTTGATGCCCTTTGGAGCTGATATATCAATAAGAGCTCTGATTGTCATGTAGTTACCGGCAGTCAGAGTGGTAACATTATCCAAGTCGAGCGTGGTCGAAGTGATTGTCGGGGCGTCGGGATTGGCCACTCCTTTGACATCGATCACAACCGATGACCCGTCGGCATCGCTCTTGAGCGAGAATGTCATTATGTAGTGCTTACGCTTTGCGACCTGATTTATTGCCTTAACAACCTCGACTGGCTGCTCATTTACCGTTCCCTCAAATTTGACCAACAGCGAGTTATCGCCGTCAAACAACTTGTTGAAACAACCGACACGGCTCTCACTTTTGGTAAAGCCCAACATCATGTCGTCGGCAAGGCTTACCGTTGCCTGGCTGTCATCGCTCATCAACTCTTTGAGAGCGTCAGTGTAAACTACTGAAATTGTGGCTCCTGTTGGTGTGCACGTCACCGGCGCAGCAACGGTTTGCTCTCCATCGGTAACATTGATCATCACTTCACCTTTAAAAGCCGATGCATCCCAAGCTACCGCCTCGGCATCAGGACTTTCAACGGTGAGAACGTAGCTTCCGACAGGCAACTCGACCGATGTCGGCATTTGATTGTAAAGCCACTGGTTTACAACCGACTTGTGACTGTCGGTCAGTGTGACGATATAGTCGGTTACATCAGTACCTCCGTCGGCCCTTGAAACCACATCGTCAAACCGGGAGTCGACCGTGACTGTAAATGCTGAAAAATCAAGCGTGCCGGTATCAGGGCTCAAGTCAGGGCTCCAACTCTCACAAGAACTGACAACCATGGTCAGAGCAATTGTTTTCAGTAGATTATTAATATTTATCATATCAAATAAATAAGTTCAATAAGATAGAGACAGATTGTCGACAGTAAGCACCGAGCCGATCGACGAGGAGGTTACCGGGTCGTCACAGGTTATAACCGACGTCCGTTCCTGAGCCAACGAGCCCGCTTGTTCGGTCGATGCAAACATGATCTTTATTTTAGAGGCCTTTATTCCAAATTTATTATAGGTCAAAGGAACTGAAAATGATGTATATGAAGAGGCGAGGGGTAGGGCGAGGCGACCTGAGGCAATGACAATCTCGTTAAGACCGTCATTACCGATAACCTCTACGTCGACCAAACCACGGTCGGACGCATAGGTCTTGCACGGCAGGAATATATAGAACCCGTTTACGCTCATGGGACGTCCTTTGAATGAAATGCCCTCGATATATCGCTCGGACATCGACAACGGGTCAAAACCATATTCACCCAAAAACAATTTTCCGGCGGCGCGAGCCTCAATGTAGGGAATGTTCATCGAGTAGTTGGTAAATGGTTGTGATGTCTGCAGGTAGTCGGGGATTATCTCTCCACTGACATCAAAAGCGACCGACCTCAGTGTAACGGCATATCCACCGCTTTTAGCCTCACTGACAGAGTAGACCGATGGCTGCATGTACCATGTGTTGCGGTTTGTCGCATCCTTGCAGAATGTCTTGTCATTAGTGTTGGCCCATCCCTTTGTCGGCACACTGAGTTTGAACGACACCGTGTTTTGCCGGTTATAAATTTCAACGGTGTTCTGGCTGTACCTGCCGCCGCTCAAGAGATTGTTCACCTTGATTGTCTCCTTTATTTCCTCAAAGTCGGCATTTGGCAGAGACGGGGTACCCTCTGTCACAAAGACAGTCTCGCGAGAGAAATCGGACGGCGACGGGTTATCCAAAAGTGTGGTTTTCAACCGATAGGTTGATGACGGCGACAGACCGAGGATGGTAAGTAGTCCATTCTTGTCGTCACGGTCGAGCACCGACGCTTGGTTGGAATCGATAAACACGCGCAGGTATCGTGTGACGAGCTCGACAACTGCCGGGTCATCGGCAGTCACTCTCAGCCGCGCCCTCGTGGCAAAAGCATCAACATCAACTTTATATTCGGGCGCTTTACGATCAATGGTAAATTCACCCTTTAGGCGGTTGCAGTAGAGAATACGGGCTTTGACCGAGGTTGCCCCCTGGGGAACGGTGACAATCACATTATAAGTGGACGGTTGATCGGCCGGAATCACATCGTCGACTGTCAAGTTCTCCCATGTGCGGTTGTCAAGGGCTTGTACCTGGATATTCTTACGCAAATCAACCGATGGCGCCGTCACCGTTATCATAGCCTTGTCGATACCCATAACCGCGCTTGAAACCTCCTTCACGGTCAGGTCAACCGGTTCAATATCAATGTCCAGGTTTACAGGGTCATTAACCTTTGTCAGTATATCCTTTGCCACAAGGGTGAATGACGCCTCGGGGATGGCGGCTTTGCCGTTTGTGAGACGGGAGACGACTTCTGTAAAGTCGACGACCCCGTTTTTGCTGCCTTTCTCCCTTAATCCGTCAACCTTTAACCCGACCTCCCTCAGTCGGTCTATGACCGATTGGTCAACATTGAGCAGGTCAATCTCAGGAGGCCATCCCAAAGACAGGAGAGTGGGGGAGATGGTGGTCAATTTGACTTGTGACAGCTCGTTCTGTGAACTGACCTCCATGGCAATCTTTGAAGACGGTATCTCACCTTCATTCAATATCAAAGGCACTGACGGGTCAAAACCGACCGGCTGAACCACCGGAGCCGGCATTGAGAGCAGATCGTGTGAAAGACTGACTGTTAAACTGTGTTTTATCTCTTCATCGTAAATATCAATCAATAATCGGGGTTGAGCCGTCGCGGTGTCTTCAACATCAATTGCAATTGTGTACAGATGCCTTTCCTTGGCATTAGAAATTGTTGCCGGAGAGAAAGTCACATCTACATCATTGCCCAGGGAGAGTGAGAGAGTCAGACTGACATCACCAGGTCTAAGGAAAACCGGACGGGTCTCCCCTGCTGGCACCTCGACATAAACGCCCCCGCCCGAGTGAAGCACCGCCGAGTAATCGTCAACAAAATCCTTGAACCGGTCGCTGTAGCTGAGCGACACCAAAGTATTGGCGATTGAGCAAACAACCGTCGGTCGCGCGACCTCGGCATCCTTAACCACCACCTCGGCTGTTCCCATAAAGCAGGGAGTGTCAAAGCCCTCATTTTCAAGCGAGCCATATTGAGCGGTAACGGTATAGACTCCCGATCTGTATTGTTCGGAGGGTGTTATCAAAGAGGGAGATTGCCAGGTGTGGGAATATTGACCGGAAAGGTCGCTCAACGTTATGCTGAACTCATCGATTGCCGGCGGAGTGACGGTGTAACCGCCCTCACCCCCTTGACCGAAACATATCACCTCAGGGTTAACCGCCAATTCCAGGTTGACAAAACCGGCACCTCCCGAAAAATTCTCGTCAATGTCGCTACACGCCGTGATGAATGTAGTCATGGCGAGCATCGGCAAAACGAGCACTTTTGCAAATCGGTTCATTTATAGACTGTTATGTGATGAAATGATAGGGTTAACAATCTGAATATTTGTTCGGGCGAGACAAGAACAGATATTTCAAGCTCTAAAATTACAAATTTTTTATCAAAACGAGAGCGGTTTTCTTCATTTTTTCGTTTTCAGGGACAATTTGTTTGTAAAAACAATCGGAATTTGTATTTTTGCAAACTTTAAAAATTTACACCGTTTTTTCAACCAAACGGGCAGAGGAATTAAAACGAAGTTATGAGAAGACAAATTCATAAGTTAGCCAAGTCAAATTTCATGACATGGCTTGCAGCTACACCGGCTCCAAAATGGGTTGTTCTTGCAGCCGACATGGCCATAGTCCTGTTTAGTTGTTTTTTGACTTATTCATTTAATGCAGAGGTTAGTGTAACCTCTCTCGGGTCGATATGGATTGTCTATTCAATCTACCTTATCACCTATCTCTTTTTCAGTTTCATATTCAAGCCTTTCAAATACATCGTCAGGCTGTCGGTGATTGAAGATGTCTACAGGGTGGCATTGCTGTGTGCAGCGTCGTCGGTTTCTCTTTGGATCATCACACTCTCCACGTTACTGTTGACCAACGTCCTGTATCTTCGCCCATGGAACGTGTTGACCGTCGGTGTTTTCTCGTTCTCGATGATGATGGTGGTGCGCCTGCTTCTCAAATACATGTTCAGCCAGGTTTCAAAGGCTAATGCAGTCAGGAAACCGGTCATTATGCTTGGCTCGGCCATTAACTCGTTTGTATTGGCATCGGCACTAAAATCGGAGGCCGAGGGCTCATACAATCCCGTTGCACTCCTGAGTTTGTCGGACCGCAAGTATAACACAACCGTGAGCGGTATTCCAATCATCAATTTCAATAAAGACACCGTTCTCAAGGTGTTTCAGGATTATGGCTGTGACACTCTGTTGTTCCTGTCGACACAACTTGACCTGATGCGCACAGAGTTCAGCGACATCTTCATCAACAATCACATCAAACTAATGATGCTGAATCAGGTCGGCGAGTTTGAGCTCAACGAAAACGACGAGCCGCGACTTTCGGGCAACGTCAGCAATATACGCATCGAGGATCTTCTCGGACGCGAGACCATCAAGAACGACAATCCCAACATAATGTCATTGATAAAGAATCAATGTGTCATGATAACCGGTGCCGCCGGCTCTATCGGCAGCGAGATTGTTCGTCAGGTCGCCCGTTTTGAGGCCGGTGAGATAGTGCTTATCGATCAGGCCGAGACTCCGATGCACGAGATGCAGCTCGAGATGGAGGAGAAATTTCCCGACGTCAAGATACACCTTTTTGTGGGCGATATCACCAACCGCACCCGCATGGAGCGCGCTTTTGTCAAATACCATCCCCGGTATGTCTTCCACGCCGCGGCCTACAAGCATGTGCCCATGATGGAGCGCAACCCGAGCGAAGCAGTGATTACCAATGTGTTTGGCACCAAGAATCTTGCCGACCTCTCGGTTGAACATGGTGTTGAAAAGTTTGTGATGATATCAACCGACAAGGCGGTCAACCCCACCAACATCATGGGGGCATCAAAGCGAATCGCAGAGATCTACGTCCAGTCGCTCTTCTTCCATTGCCGCAAGACGATCGACGGTAACACACCGCGTTTTATCACCACCCGTTTTGGCAACGTGCTTGGCAGCAACGGCTCGGTAATTCCCCGGTTCCGTCAACAGATAGAGGCAGGTGGCCCCGTTACAGTAACCCACCGCGACATAATACGCTATTTCATGACCATACCCGAGGCATGCTCACTGGTGCTCGAGGCCGGCTGTATGGGTGACGGTGGTGAGATATACATCTTTGATATGGGCAAACCGGTAAAGATTTATGATCTTGCCCAACGCATGATTTCTTTGGCCGGATATGTGCCCGGGCGTGACATCCAGATTATTGAAACGGGGCTGCGTCCCGGCGAGAAGCTTTATGAAGAGCTGCTCAACGACAAGGAGAAAACCGACTCGACACGACACTCAAAGATCATGATAGCCAAGGTGATAACCTACAAGATGGATGAGGTCGTCGCCAATCTTGACAGGCTTTATGAATTGGCCCGTCAAGGGAAGACCCACGACATGGTGATGGTCATGAAACAGATTGTGCCCGAGTTTGTATCTCAAAATTCAAAATATCACGAGATTGACATCGAGCTTCACCATGTCGAGAAGTAGAATTTCCAACTCAGTTAATTTTTAACAGAATGAAATACATCAAGAAACTTGCTGTTGCCCTCATGGCGGTGACTCTGACAGCCGGCCCGGCTTATTCATGGGATATCAAAGGGGCTGTGAATAAGATAACAAACACTGTGACCAAAACCGATGACAAGAACAAGGATGACAAATCGTCAACCCCGGGAATAGGTGACTTAATCTCGGGTGTTGCCTCGGCCTTCGGCATCGGTGATGAGTTCCAGTTTGAGCAACTCGTCGGCACATGGAAATATAACAAGCCGGCAGTGCAGTTCAAGAGCGACAACCTTTTGATGAAAGCCGGAGGCACGGCTGCCTCGTCGATGGTGGTTGAAAAACTCGAGCCATACTACAAGATGGCCGGATGTGACAACATGACCCTTGAAATTGCTGCCGACAGTACGTTCTCAATGACTCTCAAGCTCGGCAAGATTGAGGGACACATATCTCAAAGTGAAGACGGCAAGCAGATTTTCTTCCACTTTGAAGTGTTCAAAAAGATTAATCTCGGCACGATGGAGGCATTCATCACAAAGAAAAACAACAACGAGATGGAGATAACCTACGATGTGTCGGGGTTGGTTGAACTGCTTGAAAAGGTGGGAAGCATGACTCAAAAGTCATCGATCAACACTGTCACCGATCTGCTCAAGCAATATGACGGCATCACAGCAGGGTTTGACCTGAGAAAACAGTAACGACCAATCCAACAGACAATATTTTGGAAGGGGCTGTGTCAAAATTAGGCGCTGCCCCTTTTTTCATATATATACAACAGCCTTGTCCGCCAGCCAACAAAGCGCTGGTGGCGCTTGATCATATTGGCTGCTCACCGATTGTCAGCCGACCCTACTTTAACAATAGAGGCTGCGCCTAATTTGAACTGCACCCCTTCATTTTGTGGAAGATAATCCCGAGATAGATGCCACGTGCTATAAGGTAAAGCAAGAAGGCGATCCACAGCCCGTGGTTGCCAAGCCAGGGGAAAAGAAGAATGTAGGATAAGAAGAAAACGGCTGCCGAGATGAGCATTGAGATGAGCAGATGACCGGTTGAGGTGACCCCGACAAAGATGCCGTCGTAAACAAAAGCAGCAAATCCACACAAGGGTAAAATGATGACCCATACGAGATATTCACCCGCACCAACAAGCACATCATGCTCGTTACTCAGCAGCGACAGCAACAGGTTTCCACCGGTGCCATATATGATTGTGAACACAAAAGCCACTGCAAGCCCCCACAACATCAGTCGCCGCCCAACACGCCTGAGATTCTCATAATCACGGCTACCGGCAAAGCGGCCGCACAGGGCCTCGCCGGCGTAGGCAAACCCGTCGGTGAAGTAACTGAAAAACATGAAGAACTGCATCAGCAAGGTGTTGGCGGCAAGCACAAGAGTGCCCTGTGAGGCACCGACTCTTGTGAACCATAAGGTCACCCCAACAAGACAAATGGTGCGAAAAAAAAGGTCACGGCTCACTTTAAAGAACTGCAACAGGCGGTTTTTCTCAAAGATTTTGGAAAGGGAGACCGGCTGTAACCTGAATCGGCTTATGATGAGCCAGAATCCAAACAACGCGCCACCCCATTGAGCTGTCAGGGTGCCGATGGCAACACCTTCGATCTTGAGATGAAGACCTATAACGAGCGACACCGATGCCACGATGTTCAACAAATTGATAAAAAGCGACAGCCACATGGCGCCCCGGCTGTCCTGCATCCCGATCATCCACCCCGACATGGCGTAGGTGGCCAGAAAAGCGGGCGCTCCATACACCAAAATATTGAAATATCGGGCGGTAAAGGTTGCCGTGTCGCCGGTGACATCCATCCATTTGATAAAGATGTCGACAACCGGCCCGTGGCATACGATAATCAGACCCCCGACCATCATCGCCACAAGCAGAGCCCTGTAAAGAGTCGCATAAATGAAGGTTACCGAAGAGGCGCCGAAGGCATTGGCGGTTATGCCCGACGTTCCCGAGCGCAGAAACGAAAAAATCCAGTAGAGCATATTAAATATATTGCCGCCAACTGCAATGGCGGCAATATATTCAGCTCTCCCGAGATGCCCCGTGATAGCCACATCCATCAACCCAAGCAGAGGGGTGGTGATGTTGGTGACTATCGCGGGAATTGCAATAGAAAGTATCTGTCGATCAATTGTTTTCAGTATCATCTACGGGCGCGCATACTGTCCCGGGCCACATAGACAATGAGCAGGGCATAGACAATGATGCCGGCCCACTGGGTGGTGAGGGATGAAAGGGTTGACTCATACTCAAAGCCCAAGAACCGGGTGAGGGCGGCAAAAACACCAAAGAGGGCTCCACCGGCAATCAAACCCGACGAAATCAGCGTTCCGCGGTCGCGGCGGGCATCGTTGACAGTCTTGTCCTTGCTGCGGGTGCTGACAAACCATGACACGGCACCACCAACCAGCATCGGGGTGTTGAGATGTAACGGGATGAACATACCCAGGCAGAAAGCAAGGGCAGGGACACCAAGCCAGTTGAGTATAAGGGCCAGAATCGCACCGACCATATAGAGAATCCAGGGAGTCTCGCCACCCATCATCAGCGGCTCGATCACCTTGGCCATAGCGTTGGCCTGGGGAGCGACGAGAGCGTTCTCCCCCGAGAAACCATAGACATTGTTAAGCAACAGGATAACACCACCAACTGTGGCAGCCGACACGAGGGTGCCGAGAAACTTCCAGCTCTCCTGTTTCCGAGGAGTGGAACCGAGCCAATATCCGACCTTGAGGTCGGTCACAAAACCACCAGCCATAGAAAGAGCGGTGCAGACAACGCCACCTATCACCATCGATGCAACGATGCCAGAAGGGCCGCTGAGACCTATCGAGACAAAGATTGCCGATGCCACTATGAGCGTCATCAGCGTCATGCCCGATACCGGGTTGGAGCCCACGATAGCGATGGCATTGGCCGCAACGGTGGTAAACAGAAACGCGATAACGGTGACAACCACCCATGCCACAAGAGCCTGCCAGAATGAGCCGATAACACCGATCCAAAAGAAAATCAACACCGCTGCGAGTGCAATTGTGATGTAAAAGATGATATGCTTCATCGACAGATCCATTTGCCAACGCAGGGTCTTTCCGGCTGTCGATGTGCCCTTGAACTCACGTCCGGCAAGCCCTACAGCCTGACAGATGATGGGCCACGACTTGACAATGCCGATCACACCGGCCATAGCGATACCGCCGATGCCTATCATGCGGGCGTAGTCGCTGAAAATCATCTGAGGCTCGAGAGCGACAATCGCCTCGCTGCCGTATGTGCCCATCAACGGGATGATGATCCACCACACAAAGACCGAGCCGGCAAAAATCACAAACGCATACTTGAGACCGACGATGTAGCCCAAGCCGAGCAGCGCGGCGCCTGTGTTGCACGACACCACAAGTTTTGTTTTCTCGGCCAGGGCGGTACCCCATTGTGTTGCCGTGGTGGTCACGACCTCGGCCCACCATCCGAATGTTGCCACACAATAATCATAGATACCGCCGATGAGCGAGGCGATGACAAGCGTTTTGGCCTGGCCGCCGCCGCTCTTCGTCCCTTGACCGCTGGCGAGCACCTGTGTTGTGGCTGTCGCCTCGGGGAAGGGGTATCGGCCGTGCATATCTTTGACGAAATATTTGCGGAACGGTATGAAGAAAAGGATACCGAGCACACCGCCCAACAGCGAGCTGAGGAAGATCTCAAGGAAATTGACCGTGATCTGGTCGCCGAGACGATCCTGGAGGATGAACAGCGCCGGCAGGGTGAAGATGGCACCGGCAACAATCACGCCCGAGCATGAGCCGATCGATTGGATAATGACATTCTGACCCAACGGATTCTTCTTGCCGAGGGCCCCCGAGAGACCGACGGCGATGATGGCGATAGGTATCGCCGCCTCAAACACCTGACCGACACGCAGGCCCAGATAGGCCGCGGCCGCGCTGAATATCACGGCCAAAATCAAGCCTACCGTCACCGAGTAGGGGGTTACTTCCCGATAGTCACGCGCCGGGTGCATCAGCGGACGATAGGTCTCGTCGGCGCCAAGCTCGCGGAAGGCGTTTTCGGGCATTTCAACAGGGTCTGCATCCTGATAGAACTCATTGGGGAGCTCTTCGGGAGCGACATTTTTTGTTTCTTTTGCCATATTTATGAATTTTTTCTTGATAAAATTTCAAATGATTCACAGTAAATCTCAGTCACAGTGCGCTTTATGGTATTACGGTCTTCCCACACACGCGAGCGTATCTTACCCTCGATATAGAGACGCGTACCCGAGCGGATATATTTCTCGGCCTGCTCGGCCTGACTGCCCCACATTATTATATTATGCCACTCGGTTCGCTCGGGTATCGTCGCGCCCGAGGCCGTTTTGTAGGCGCGCTCGGTTGTAGCCAGCGAGAACGAGGCCATCGGCTTTCCCTCGATATACCTTATCTCGGGGTCCCGCCCCACATTACCTATAAGAATTGCTTTGTTAACTGACACAGTGTTACTTATTAGATGCTTTCAGACCTTTGATGACGGCGGTTGAAAACCCGGCCTCCTCCATCGCGTTCAGCCCCTTGATTGTCACACCTCCGGGCGTTGTCACGCGGTCAATCTCCTCCTCGGGGTGCTTGCCCGACGCCTGAAGCAGCTTCACGGCCCCAAGCATAGTCTGCAGCACATAGTCGCGGGCGCGGTCGGGGTAGAGCCCCATCTCGACAGCCCCTTCCACCGAGGCGCGCACGTAGCGCATGGCGTAGGCGATGCCACACGAGCAAAGAGCCGTGGCCGCCGGTAGCAGGCGCTCCTCGATCACGTCGGCGCGCCCCATGGTGTCAAACAGGCCGCGCACGTCGTCTATCTCGTCGTCGGTCGCGCCCGAGGCCGAGATGAATGTCATGCTCCGGCCAACGGCAATCGCCGTGTTGGGCATACAGCGGAACAGCACCGGGCTGTCGGTGTAGGCGGCAACCATGTCGCCGATCTGGGAAAGAGTCACTCCGGCCGCAAGCGACATCAACATCTGGCATGAGAAATCGACCGATGGCGCTATCTCCTTGACGACCCTTTCTATAAGCCAGGGTTTTACGGCAAGGATGATAAGGTCGGCTTCAGGGATGACCTCAAGATTGGAGGTTGAGGTGTATATCTGTGGATACTGACTGTTGAGCAACTCAAGTTTCTCGGTCGAGGGGTTGCTGACAGCCAGATTTTCAGCGCGAAAGGAGCGGCTGCCAGCCAGTCCCCGCGCTATCGACGAGCCCATGTTGCCGGCTCCAATAATGGCTACTCTCATAGTTTTGACAATTGACGGTTAATACGGTTCACAATTTCGTCGGCCGTGGCCCGGTCGAGGGTCAGCGGAGGGAGCAGGCGGATGACGTTTGATCCCGACGCGCCGGTAAACAGATGCTCCTCCTCGACAAGACGACGGCGCAACTCTTTGACCGGAAATTCCATTTCAAGCCCGACCATCAGTCCGCGCCCGCGGGTCTCCCTGACTCCCGGCAGTTTGCTCAACTTCTCTTTGAGATACTCACCCATCTGGAGCGAATTTTCCACCAGGCCCTCATCTTCAATAATGTCGAGCACGGCACAAGCGGCCGCACAGGCGAGATGGTTACCCCCGAAAGTGGTGCCAAGCTGACCGTATTCAGCTTTAAATTTGGGAGAAATCAGCACCGCGCCCATCGGGAAACCGTTGGCAATGCCTTTGGCAAGGGTGATGATGTCGGGCTTGATGCCGGCCCACTGGTGGGCGAAAAATTTTCCCGAGCGACCAACACCGCTCTGTATCTCGTCGACAATCATCACAACCCCTGTTTGCTCAGTCAGCCGTCTGAGCGAGCGCATAAACTCATCGTCGGGTATCACGACACCTCCGACACCCTGAATCCCCTCGATAATGACGGCGGCGACATCGCCCTTGTCGATCTCGCGTCCGACCGCATCAATGTCACCCATGGCGACAAACGTAACGTGGTTGTTGGTGTTTATCGGGGCCACGAGCCGGGGATTGTCGGTAGCCTCGACGGCAGCCGACGTGCGTCCGTGAAAAGCCTTGCTGAAAGCGATGAGACGGCGCTTGCCGGTGGCAAACGAGGCAAGCTTGATGGCGTTTTCGTTGGCCTCGGCTCCCGAGTTTATCAGAAACAGATGATAGTCGTCAAGCCCCGTCATGCGCCCCAATCGCTCGGCAAGTTGTTGTTGCAGAGGGTTTTTCACCGAGTTGGAATAGAAACCGAGGCGCGATGCCTGGCGCCCGAGCGCCTCGACATAGCGCGGATGGCAGTGGCCAACCGAAATCACGGCGTGACCGCCGTAAGCATCAATATACTCCACCCCCCGGCTGTCATAGACACGACAGTCCTTTCCCTCGACAATCTCGACATCAAAAAGGGGGTAAACGTCATATAAATCCATCACAATATTGACTTAATGTGAACTATTTCTATTGGAATTTTCGTTTTTAAGAGGCCAAAGTTAACAATTTTAGATTATTTATTCAACATTAACTTAACAAAAGTTGATAATAATTTATAATCATAAATATATGCAGAAAAAATTCATTTTTTTGTTGCTATGTAAAATATTTTTACTACCTTTGCCGTGTTAAAACCAATATTATTAACCCAATGATTGAATACAAGTAATCAACATTCGGCCTTTTTCGCTGTCAATCAAGCATTTATAGTTGTCTATTCATGCTTACTATGTAAATCATCATAAACACACACACTAATTGAAACACACCGATCTTGATTCATTATTATATTATTGTAACCCGATTTCCTCATTGTTGAGTGTCTCGGGATGTTTGAGTTTGTGTGCGGTGAATGTGACGACGGCAGAGATAAGATAAGGCAGGAGCGATGACAACAGGTTCAGTTATAATAAATTATAAGTATATAAACAGAAATCATTTTAATTATTAACCAATACAAATTTTATTTTATGAAACATTTAGGTAAATTAGCTTTTGGAGCTCTTGCCCTCATGCTCACAGCATGTAGCAGCGACGAGCCTGCCGGTCCTCAGACCACGGTTGACGACAACTCCAAAGTGTTTGCTTCATTGACACTGAAGCTTCCTGCATCCAACGGCGCCCGTGACAACAACGGCTATGAGATTGGTCAGGACAAAGAGAACAAGGTGACAAGTGTTCTCGTTCTTCTCGCTACCAAAAATGAAAAAGGCGAGTATGTTTGCTTTAACCAGGGTGAGACAGGCAACGCCCAGATGATGGAGCCTGACGCAACCGGCCGCATTGCTTGTACCCTTACTTTTAATGCCAACAAATTGACCCCCAACCCTCTTGATACTCTTGCAGACGGCTCGTCAATCATTCCTAAGGAGACCGTCTATGTATTTACCTACATCAACCCGACCCCATCGTTCCGCTCTCAGCTTAACACCGCCCTTGAGAACGACCGTGTCATCGACAACATTGCTGTCACCGTTACCGATGCCGAGAATGCAGAGCTTTGGAGAGACAACAATTTCTTCATGTCAAACAAGAGCATTGTTCCCATCACCAATTTCCCCACTCGTGACGAGCTGATCAAAAATCACTCTACCCAGGAGACTGCCTATCCTCTTGGAACAGTTGAGGTGATACGTGCTTGCGCCCGCTTTGACTTTGCCACCGTTAACAACAATGAATATCCCATCTATGGTGCCGACAAAACAACCCTTATGGGAACTGTTCGTCTCACCCACATGGCTCTGTTCAACGAGCAGAACGCCTATTTCACTCTGCCTCGCGTAAACACCTCTTGGAATTGGTCAAACTCTGCCGAGACAACTACAAAGATTCTGTGTGGTGACCTCGAGAAATACTATGTGATGAGCTACAATATCGGTAAATTCAAGAACAAAGCTCCTTTGAGCACTACCGATATCACCACAAACTACTACTATCCCTTGATTCAAGGTGGCCAGAATGGCAGCAACCTGAAATGGACATCGCTTTCAAACTGGGATTCACAAACTCCCGACAATGACGAGAACTGGAACCCGAACCAGCGTGACTACCGTATCTGGCGCTATTGCACAGAGAACACTATCCCCGGTGTCACCGGTACTTCAAGCCAGAAGATCGGTATCACAACCGGTGTCGCTTTCCGCGCCGAGTTTGAGCCTGCCGACAAAGAGCTTTGGGATGGCAATGTAATCTATTTCTACAAAGGCATCTGCTACGGCAGCTATGAGAAACTGGCCGAGTATTGCGCCAAGTATGACACTCAGGAGGTTGCCACAGCCTTTGCCGATGCATTCAACCACCCCCATGAAGGTCAGACTGTTAACCACAAGACTACAAACCTTCTCAACGGCAGCAACGATGATTTCAAGGCTTTCCGTCCGACCTGGTCAGATGACACTTATTCTTACCGCATGTACTACTTCTACTATAACCGTCACAACACCAACGGCGTTGACACCCAGATGGGTATAAATGAGTTTGGTGTGGTTCGTAACAACGTGTACAAGCTTGCTGTCACCAACATCAAGACCTTTGGCCGTCCCGACTTCCCCACTCCCGACGAGAAGGATGATCCCGATGAGGAAGAGCACGCCTACTTCACCGTCACCTGCTACGTGATGCCCTGGACAGTTCGTGTAAACGACATCGAGTTCTAAAAACCATAGCAGTTTCCTGAAACTGTTTAACCTCTATACTCCTCACAGGCCCGGCGGGGGTAGCTCCCCCTCCGGGTCACCAAACCAATCTATTACATTGACAAATGTTTGACAACATTATAAAATACATAAACGGGAAACTCGGCAAGTGGGCCATCGGCTCGCTGACGTCGGCATTGGTTCTCACAACGGCAGTCACCATGACATCTTGTGACTCGGGGCTTGGCGTATATGACGACCTTGAGGAGTGTCCCCGAGGCGTGACGATGCGTTTTGTCTTTGACTACAACCTTGAGTTTGCCAATGCATTTCCCAAGCAGGTCGACTGCCTGTCGGTCTATATCTTTGATAACAACGGCACTCTCGTCGAGCGTCGTGTCGAGACAACCGAGGTGTTGCGCGACGAGGATTGGCGAATGACCTTTGACCTTCCCGCGGGCGACTATCAGGCTGTGGCCTACGGTGGCCTCGAGTGTGAAGAGTCATCTTTTGCCCACACCAAGGCTGTCGAGTCAATCAAGACCATCACCGACCTTGAGGTGCTCATCAACAGCGAGCATGTAGGGGAGATGTCACAGCGCCCCGAGCGCCGGCTCCACGACCTCTATCACGGCTACAAACAGTTTACCGTGACCGAGGGTATCACCTACGACAAGACAACGGTCGAGATGATGCGCGACACCAATCACATCAGGGTGGTGCTCCAGCATCTCGACAACTCGCCGGTTGACCATCGCGATTTCCGCTTTGAGATTGTCGACGACAACACGCGTCTTGACTATTTAAATAATGTGGTAAGCCATCAAACGGTGTCCTACTCGCCGTGGAGCGCCAAAAACTCTCATGTTGGTGTCAACGGTCTGCCCGACACCGGCGAGTCTGGTCGTGCCTCCGACGATTATGTGGTCAACACCGACCCGGTCCAGGTGGCCAGTGCCGAGATCAGCACCTCGCGACTCATCCACCAGAGCAATTTCACCTGGAGCGACGGCCAAAACCGCAGTCAGCGCGGCCCGCGCCTGCTGATCCATCTTGCCTCGGGCGACAAGACGATTGTCGACATCCCCCTCAACAACTACCTGATGGTGCTCAAGAGCGACTATTTTGACAAGATGGACTCTCAGGAGTTTCTTGACCGCTGTGCAAACTATAACTTGGTCTTTTTCCTGGATAAGAACAATGCATGGATTAAAACCACGATTGTGGTGAACGACTGGACTGTTCATATCGACGATATCAATTATTAAACCAAATCATATCAAACCGATCAAGCGAGGCTTGAAACTATGAAATTTTACCACTACATATTATTGGCTGCAATGCTGATTGTCGGAGGGTGCGCGTCATCTCCCGACGAGCCGGCAGTGCCCGCCGGTGATTGTGAGTTGGTGATTACAGTCAATGCCGCGACCGACCTGCAGAAGACCCCCTCGACAAGGGCCGACCTCACCTGGGGCGACCCTTACCCCGATGAGGAGGGGCTGGAGGCCGAGCGCGCCATCAATCTTATTTCCCTTTATCTTGTGACCGACAACGGGGTGATACTGACCCTCTCGCCGACCGAGGCCAACGGGGCCGACGGTGTTTACCATTACAAAACAAAAGTAAACCTGAACTCCTCTTTTGTTGAAAAAGACGACCTTGACCGCTTTATGCTGACCGGCAAGGTGGTTGCCCTGGCCAATCTGCCCAACCGCGCTTTCCCCGGCGACCCTTTCAATGTGTCACCCTTCTCGATCAATGCTATGAACGCCACCGGTTTTCTCCCGATGTGGGGCGTGCTGAGGTTTGACCGTATTTTACTCGAGCCCAACATGACAGTTGATGTTGGCGAGATTAAGATGCTGCGCTCGGTGCCCAAAATCACGGTTGAGATTCACCCCGACTTTAAAGAGAAATATGAGATAACCTCGATTGCGGCCGATCAGACCGATTATTACACCCTTGGGCGCATAGAGCCTGCCGACGCCGAGTCGGCAACGGCCACCACGGCGCTGTCGATCGAAGGCTGTTTCAATCCCGACCTAAGCGGCGACGAGGGGAGCACCCCGCTGTTTCACGGCTTGGAGAATGGAGCGACCGACAGGGTGTGGTGTTACACGACCGAGCGCAACTGCCCGGCATCGTCGACCTCGGGCGGCCCGCTGTCGTTTACTGTAACATTGCGCTCACTCACCGACCCCGGCGAGCCTGATTTTTCAGGCAAAATTTACCTGTGTGATTATACAGACGGTAAGCCCGACTTTACCAAGACGTTCCCGAGGCTTGTGCGCAATCACGATTATGTTTTTCGCCTCTCGCTGACTCCGCTTGATTTCATCGTGGATGTCGAGCAATGGAAATTTGGAGGCAAAGTGCATCTTGAATTGGAATAAATAGAGAAACATGACTTGTAAGAGACTCATATATATATTAACCTTGGCAACGGCCACCGGCATGATGAGTGGCTGCAGCGACGACTTCATGGAGCCGACTGCAACGACCGGCAGCAGCAATGTGGTCGCTTTTGTCACCGGTGTCGGCTCTCCCCAGGTCGAGACACGCTCGGCGGGGACGCCCAAGCCTCTCTACGAGCCGCTTGAGTTGACCAATGCCAACGGTGACGAGACTTTATATCTGCACACCTACGACGCCGAGATGATCGGGTTTGACCCGGCGGCCAACGGTAGCGGCGCGGCAACACGCGGCGTGCAGGTGACAACAGTCGGTATGCTTGAAGACTTTCACGGCAATTTCATGGTGAAAGCCGCGATGGCCGACAATATGGAGGAATATATCCCCTGGATAAAGTCAAAGCCAATGTCAAAACATAGCGATATCTGGCTTCCCGACAAGACCCGTTACTGGCCCTCTCAGGATGAGCTGGCGTTTCATGCCTTTGCCCCGGCCTCCGAGCAGGAGTCGCTCAAGGGGCTGACGGCGTCGTCACCGCTTTTGCTCTCATTTGACTATGAAGCCAAAAAGGGCGCCGAGCCCGACGCCGACGCCGAGGCTCAGACCGACCTGCTCGTCGCCGCCTCCCAGTGCAACAAGGCCGGGAGCATCAATGGCCACGCGCCGATGAAGTTTCATCACGCGTTGTCGGCAATCAAGTTTGCCGTTCGCGATGTGATGAACGGCACTGTTGTCAATGTCAAGATAAAGGATATCTATGGCAAGGCCCACTGTGTCTATACGGCCGCTGCCGATGGCACCAACGGTCATTTTCAGTGGAGCGAACATGACGGCAAGACTACCTATTCACAGGATTTCAATTATGAACTGACCAACCGCGGGTATGTCGACGTGTCATCCGACGCCAACGACCTTGTGCTGACCAACGGGATGCCCACAAAGGTGTTTATGGTTGTACCCCAGGTTATACCCGACGGTGCCAGAATCGAGGTTACGATACACCGCACAGGTATTGTTGACCAGGCCCACGCCGCCGGCATCAAGGATGAGATAACCGTCAGCGCCGACATCACTCAAAACGACATCAAGGAGTGGGAGGCCGGTCATGAGTATATATACACCATCTCGACAAGCAAAGACAACTGGGTCTATGTGCTGGAGGCCTACGGCAACCACAACGGCAAGACTCCGGGCGGCTCACACTCGATAGACGGGTCGCTCAACGGCAACTATATTTACGGCTATTCACCGGCCGAGGAGGTGCCCAACTCTAAACCTGTCCAATATTTCCACAAACTCTATGGCGACAACGGGTATGTCAAGGTGTTGAGCTATCGTTTCAGGGCTAACGACTATTACCAGACCGAGCCGGTCAAATGGACAGCAACCAACACCGGTTCAAAAGGGTATAGCATAAAGGGTGAATTTCCCGGAACTTTGCAAAGCGATAGGTACACCCTTACAGGCGACCAGTGGATTTTGAGTGAAAAATCTCTTGGTGGCGACGGTGGTACAGAATATGAGGTCAAAAAATTTCAGTTTGAGAGTCACCACGTCAAGACCACTTGGCCCGGAGATGACTGGATGCAGGAACAATCTTCGTTTAAAATTGAGGGCAAAGAGACCAGCAAAGATAAACCGTGGGATTTGTCGACATGTAATCGGGCCAAGAAACCCTATCGCAACACGGCCAATTGTTATGTGATTGACCGCGAGGGGTGGTACATGTTCCCTGTGGTGTATGGTAACGCCATCAAAGACGGCGAGACAAACACCAGTGCCTTTACCTATGAAGGCACCGGTGATAGCAGTCATTTGAAAACACTTGTCGACCATCTTGATCAAAGCATCAAAGGCCCATGGATTTCATCATACCACACGCTTAAGGAGGCAAAACTGTTGTGGGCCGATGCCTTCAATATTATATCCGATGTCAAGCTGACAACAATTAACGATGAGCAGGTTATTGTCTTCCATGCCAATAAGCAAAATCTACAGCAGGGCAATGTTGTTATTGGTCTGTATGACAATAAGGACAGAATAACCTGGAGCTGGCACATCTGGATCAATGAGCATTGGCTTGACGAAAAAACGGGCCGTCCCCATGTTTATAATCAGGAAGATGCCTCATTCGAGTTTAAACCATCTTCATGCGGATGGCGCAACCGCGGCGACGTGAAACTGACCACAAAACATGTAATGGATGGAACCACCGATTACAATTATTGGATAGCGCCTTACAACGTTGGATGGTGTGACCCCAAAAGCGTGGACTACCTGCGCCGCGTCGGTACCATGACTGTCACTCAAAGCGACACCGGCAAAACAGTCGAGTTACCCATGATTCAAGAGGGTGCCCGAATTGATTATCGTTATGGCAACAACACCTATTATCAGTGGGGACGAAAAGACCCGACCGTAGGTTTCATTGACCATGAGGATAAGGAGAAACCAACCTACGGCGACAACACATACGACCGTGGAAATCAAGGGCAAACATTGGGTTACGCGATTCAACACCCCAACGTGTTGTTCTGTATGTTGGCATCCGACCATTGGCTTGGTGGCAACAACTATAAAAACTTGTGGAACAATAGCACGGATATAGACAAAATAACCAGTATTGGTAGTTTAACACCCAACGCAAGCCAGACAATAAGTCATAAGACTGTCTATGATCCATGTCCCCCCGGCTACAAAGTGCCAACCGGAAAAGCCATGCAATTTATCGGGACTACACCTGCCGGAAGTTATACTGACAGCGGTAACCAACAATATATTGGTAACGAAGACAAAATTCATGAATTCTTTAACGGAACTTTCACGCTTGATCCCAAAAATGTGACAGATGATGAGTTTTTGTTTAAAGCTTGTGCCGACGATAAGGAGAATCAGAAACCTGAGAATACTATATGGTTGACCAGTACCGGTCAACGTTGGTACACCAACACCCGCCCGACTTTGGCTATCGGTGGCGGTAATTTCAACTCTAATCTGGTTTATCTTTTCTCATGTGTTCCTCGTGGGACCAATGGTTTGAGCATCGCGTTGGGCTTTGACCGAAACTTTATTCCTCTTGGAAAACCTGACAAGGAAGAAAATAAGGAGCCGGGATTCTGTATAACCTCCTACTTTTTGGGACGTATGTCGCAGGCACGACCGGTGCGCCCCATACGCGAGTAGAAAACTGAAATCTGAGTATATAAAGAATAAAAATAACCATCTCTCAAATAACAAATGAGACTGAAAAAGATAGTAATAGCATGGGTGGCCGCGGTAGCCGCGATTGTCGTTCCGTCGCTTGAGTGTCACTCTCAGGTGGTTGGCTTGAAGACCAATCTGGTCAACGACGGCTTTCTCAGCCCTAACCTCGCCCTCGAGGTGGGGATTGCCAAACGGTGGACTGTCGAGCTGCTTGGCGAGATGAACTTGTGGAAAATCAAGGATCACAGCATGAAGCATCTCTATGTTCAGCCCGAGGTGCGCTACTGGCTTTGTCAACGCTTTGCGGGCCATTTCTTTGGTGTTCACGGTCTTGCCGGGACTTACAACTATGGCAACCTCGACATCGACATGAAGTTTTTGGGCACTGATTTCAGGAAACTCAAAGACTCCCGTTATCAGGGATGGGCAGCCGGCGCCGGCATTGCCTATGGATATGCCTGGCCTGTTCACAAGCACTGGAACATCGAGGGTGAGATTGGAATCGGCTGGATCTACACCCGCTATGACCGCTATCCCTGTGAGGTGTGTGGCACAAAAATCGAGGACAACAAGCCTCACAACTATTTTGGCCCGACAAAACTTGCTATTAACGTTGTTTACCTTTTTTAACCGGCAGTAAAGATGAATCTCAAGAAATATTTGATGGTGGCCGTTGCCGTTGCAGCATCGATGCAAGGCTTTAATGCCGGGGCATGGACGAGCGAGAAATATCACATTGACCAGGCACAGGTGGCCCGCGAGCATGGCCTGATAAAGATTGACATGAAGGTTCGCCCGTCGCAGTATCGCATGAACTATAACAAGCAGCTCGAGATTGTGCCGGTGCTGAAGTCGCTGAGCAGCAATGACTCGATCTGTTTCCCCAAAATCATAGTTGCGGGCCGCAACTCCTACTACTACACCGAGCGCTCGGGCGACATTTTTCCCGCCACGCTGCTCAAGGCCGGCAGCGATGACTTCCTCTACAAGACATCGACCGAGTGGGCCGACTGGATGGAGTATAGCCGCCTTGACCTGCAGGCCCGCTCGACAGGCTGCTGTGGGGTGGTCGACAAGGTCAACGAGGACATGCCCGTGGCTCTGCTCGATTTCCGCCCGATGCCATTCCGCCCGCTCTATCACTTTGATGTGCCGGTGCCCGAGATACGCAAAGACCGCCGCATCGAGGGTAAGGCTTACGTTAACTTCCCGGTTAACCGCATCGAGATCTATCCCGACTATATGGTCAACCCTGTCGAGCTGCGCAAGATAACAAACTCGGTCGACTCGGTGCGCCTCAACCCCGACGCCACGGTGAAATCGATCACGCTGACCGGTTTTGCCTCGCCCGAGGGTCCCTACAGCAACAACGTCCGATTGGCCAAAGGTCGAACGGAGGCTGTCAAAGAGTATGTTCGCGGTCAGTACACATTCCCGGCCGACGTGTTCCACACTAACTCGGTGCCTGAAGACTGGGAGGGTCTGAGAGACTCGATCGAGCACTCGATACTCGGCGACAAGATGAAGCTGCTCGACTTTATCGACAATGGCAATGTGCCGATCGAGCGTCGCAACGACGAGTTCCGCCGCCGTTTCCCCCAGAGCTACAACTATCTGTTGAAATATGTCTATCCGTCGCTGCGTCACACCAACTATGCCATCGACTATGAGATCAAGGCTTACACCGACATCGACGAGATACGCCGCGTGCTCCAGGAGCGCCCCGGCAACCTGAGCCTGAACGAGTTTTTCATCGCCGCAAACTCTTATCCGGCCGGGTCGCCTGAGTTTGACCATGTGTTTGACACCGCCGTGCTCTATTATCCCAACGACCCGGTTGCCAACCTCAACGCGGCCAACTCGGCCATGAACCAGGGGGACTACAAGCGTGCCCGCATGCTGCTTGGCCGCATCAGCGAGAACCCCTCGTCAATCTATGCCACAGCTGTGCTCGATGCCCTTGAGGGTAACTATGATGCGGCCGAGGCCGGCTTTAAACGCGCCCAAGAGGCCGGTGTCACCGAGGCTGAGCAAGCTTTGGCTGAAATCAAGCGTGTCAAGGAGCGTCAGCTCAACATCACATACATTCCCGAGAAAAAATAAGGGGATATGAAAAGATGCCTCCACAGGGTGGGGATTGTGGCCATCGCGCTGCTGCTACTGACGGC
This sequence comes from uncultured Muribaculaceae bacterium, assembly GCA_964394205.1. Classification (GTDB taxonomy): domain Bacteria; phylum Bacteroidota; class Bacteroidia; order Bacteroidales; family Muribaculaceae; genus HGM05190. The sequence goes on from CAYMVS010000001.1 coordinate 56,194, forward strand.
ATGTGTAGGCGATGATGAACCCCAAGGCGCCACCCTGAAGGCGGGCGATATGGTGCCGTCGCTGAGCGTGATGCTCAACGACGGCACCGTATTTGACAATTCATCAATGGCGGGGAAGACGGCGGTGATTGTGTTTTTCAACACCTCATGCAGCGACTGCCGGCGCGAGCTCCCGGCGGTACAGCGGTTCTGGGAGGAAAACGCCGACAATGACGACCTGGTGCTCGCGTGTATCGCGCGCGAGGAGAGCGACGAGTCTATCAGCCAATATTGGAATGAACAGGGTTTTACGATGCCCTATTCAGCCCAGACCACGCGTCGGGTCTACAATCTATTTGCCACAGTCGGTATTCCCCGCGTCTACGTCGCCGACCCCCGGGGCCTCATAATCCACTCCTACGGCCCCGACGACACCTTCCAATGGCCCGCCAGATAGCGCCCCCGGCACTGCCGCACCGATATATGTTGATACACAAATCGAGCAGGAGGTGAACACTCGTTGGATGTGTTCACCTCCTGCTCGATTATGGTTCAGGTCGTTGCGGGGATCAGAAGGGGACGTTGAGACCGAAGTTGACCTGCATGTTTGACGACAGTGGCACACCCTGCTTGGCGAGCTTGCCGGGGGTGTGGTCGGAGCCGATAAACATGTTGAAACCTTTCTTGAGGTGAACGTTTGCAATCCAACCAAAGCTCATACCGAATGTACCTACACCCATGTTTATACCGGCCGAGAAGACTTTGCAAGGGGCGATATTGGCGCTGAGGCGGAAGTCGGTGCAGGTAAAGTCGCCGGCAACGCGTGTTGAGTTCAAAAGGCCGAAAGTCAGCTGACGGTAGTAGGGGAGTTCATACTCGACACCTATGTTGACTGTCGCGTGGAGGGCCTTTGTGCGACCGCCCTGATCGCCGGCATCATCGAGCTCATAAAGCGCCGAGAGGTCATCTTTAATCTTGTCCCACTCGTTGTCAAATGAGTTTGGCGCATTGTCGTCAACGTTGAATGTGTATTTATCGGTGTTGAATGTTTTCAGGCCGTTTGTGGTGGCGAGCATGTCGGTGTTCCACTTGATGAAACCGAGGTCGAGCACGGCGGCGCTGACCGTCAGTCCCTCGACTGGGGTCTTGTAGACGGCACCGAGGTCGAAGGCCATACCATATCCACCAACGCCGGCTCCATCGACATCAGCACCGCTCACATATCGGTGGCCGGTGTTTTCGTTGACATCAGTGTCGTAGGTCAGGCCTTTGACGTTTGCATGAATCTCGGCATTTGTCTGTACCTGCCAGTCGTCCTCGCCAAGAGTGAGGCGCGTGTCTTTCATAACGGCATCGGCCCAACCACCGCCAACCAGGAACTTGAAGGTGGCGCCGACACGCAGGTCGGGGGTTATGTTGCGTGAATGGCCCAAAGCGATCTGTGCATAGCCGTAGGCATTTGCGCTGAGGTTGCCGATGTTGTAGTCTTTGTTGGCCACGCCCTCTTTGAGAAGGCTGAACAGGGCACCGGGCAACATGACGTCGGCGCTGACGCGTGTGCCAATGTTGATGGTGTTGTAACCGCCCCAGGCTTTCCAACCACCAGAGAGGATATTTATTGTGTTGGTGGTGCCGATCTTGTTCTTGTCATGAATGTTTGAGAGAACCTCCTGAACCGACACGTTGGGATTCATGAATGTGGATGTCTTGCCATTGACGTTGTACAACACGCTTGTCAGGTGCAGGTTGCCATGAACGCCAATGTTGAGATTACCCAAGCCGGGGAAGGCGACAAAGCGCTGGTCGTTTGCCATGGCGGGGTTCATATGAAAGCGATAGAGATAATCGTCGACAAAGTAGCCCGACAGAGTGTTTTGGGCGGCTGCGCCCAGGGCTATAGTGGAAAATGCTGCCACGAGGGCTGTCTTTATGCTGAAGTTTTTCATTGCTTACTAATAATTGATTGGTTAAAGTTCTTTCTCGTAATATCCGTTGACAACCGGACGAATCTTGGAGAGGAGGATGGTCATGTCGGGCGAAAGTGCCTTCTCATCGCTCTGTGCAACGGCACGGGCGGTGAAACGGATGCCGTCGAGACCTCTTACCTGACCGGTGATGTGGAGTTTAACTGTTTGATTATTAGCGTTGGCATCTACTGTAGCGCCGTCAATAAAGACATTGTTGATCTGATGGCCCTCTTTGTCAATGGGGTATCCTGTAAGCTCGAGCTTTATGGGCACTGTGGTCGAGACGGTCAGATTGACTTCAAGAGACTCAATGACAACGTGCTCGAGGTCTTCACTGTCCCACCCGTCAAGCACATCGGTGTAGACGATTGTCGAGCCGCCTTTGAGTGCCAAAGGAGCAAAGAATGTGTATTTGCCGTTTACAGACCCGAGCGAAGAGCCGAGCTTGAGGTTGTTGACCTTTTGCTGTGGCATACCGGGGTTGGTGAAGTCGATCGAGAGGCGAGTGGGGACGCCGTCGCCGCTGAGCACATTGCTGAGGGCATTGTAGCCCACATGTGTTGCACCCGTATAGCCCGGATAGAGCTTTGTGACGGTGGAGGGCGAAAGATAGTAGTTGTAGGTCAATGTGCCCGGTTTGCCAGCAATCTCAAAGTAGCCGGGAGCGTCGAGGGCGTAAGTGCCGCTCAGCTTATTGTCGCGGTAGCTTTTGATGACCAGGCCGGTCTGTGCCTTGAGCGAGTAAATGTTAAGGGGATTGTTAAGCGAGACATAGATCTGGGGATTGGCGATCTTGATGTCGGTGCCGGTCTGTGTCAACAGGTCGGGAAGATCGTTGAGATTGACATCGGTGATGTTGAAACCCTCGAGGTCATATTTCATAATGCCGGTGAACGACGAGATGTGGACATCGGTCATCACATACTCGGTCACAACCGAAAATGAAGTGGGCAACTGATTGACCGGCACCTTGATGTCACTGCCATTGAGCACCAGGTCGCCCGAGGCGATAGCGAGCTCGTCGGAAAACTCGACGTAGTGGCGCGAGTAGTCATAGTTCACGTTTGACTTGTTGAAATCGATACCGCTGACGTCAAACTTCAATGAGAGTTTGTTGCCTGCACTTGTCACGTCGCCAACTTTATAAAGACCGGTGGCCACATCATATTTGTTGCCTGCATTTGAAATCTCAAGGCCCTTAGGCAGCTTCATCACGAGGTCTTTGATGGCGATATTCGCAATTTTATTCTCAAACCCGGCCAGTGACAGATTGATATAGAGAGTCATCGTACATCCGGCATGGTCAATCTCGATGATTGATGAGCTCACGTTGCTGTCCGAAGCATGAAACTCGGTTTTCTCGCCGGCAAGGTCGAAGGTAAATGTCTGGCCGGCCAGCGACACGTCGGGGAGATTGGCCGGCATCTGCAGGGGGGTCACTGTCGGTTTGATTGTCGGAGCACCGATGTTGATGGCGTCAATCTTGATATCGTCCGATTCAAACTCGCCGTCTTCTACAAAAGCATACTCCCCGTCAATCTCTTTGATCTTGCTGTCATCCTTGAGGTCAATGACATTGTCAAGTGATATTTTATCAATGTTGATCGGTATGACAAGGTTGTCAACCTTAACTTTCACAGTGGTGTCGATATCAGACAAATCATATTTGTCATCAATACATCCCGTCATTAGTGCGCCCACGGCCAAAAAAGCCATGCCTTGCTTTAGATTAAGTTTCATGATTTATAAGTAAGTGATAATAATTTTTGCAAAGTTAAAAAATTTTAAGCAAAATTATTCATTTTTGCCAAAATTCAGGTGTAAAAAGTAGCAAAACAGTGAAAATCTCAAGGCGCCCCACAAGCATGATAAGCGACAGAACCCACTTGCCGAGGTCGGCGACAGCAGAAAAATCAGTATTCACAATCGTGTCGGGCAGCGAGATGCCGGCATTTGTAATCGAGACCATTGTCAACATGAACGAGTGGCTTATTCCTGCGCCGGTTGTGGTCAGGATAAAGGTTCCGGCAATGATTATCAATGCAAAAAGACAAAGGAAGACGATTGACTTTGACACCAGATCGCGGGGCACAACGCGATTGCCGGAGCGCACACTGAGGATGGCATTGGGATGCAGACAGCGCTCTATCTCGTTGCGGCAATGCTGGAATAGCACGATGAAACGGTCGATCTTGGCGCCGCCACTGGTCGACCCGGCACATCCGCCCGAAATCATCAGCACAATCATAACCAACAGAACCACAGGCCCCCACGAGGGAAACACGTCGAGGGTATAACCGGTTGACGTGATCATCGACACGACCTGAAACAGGGGGTCGATTACTATCGACTCAAATGTGATATCGCCGGGGCGCGTCAGGAGGATGCAAAACACCGTGACGAGCGTTGCAGCAAGAATGACGACACCATAGACGCGCCACACCTGATTTTTCCATGTGCTCTTGAAGTCGCCATGACCAACACGATAGATGAGCGAGAAGTTCACACCACCCAAAAACATAAACAAGGTCATCACGATTTTGATGTATGGTGAGTTCCAACTGTCTACCGACCCGTCGCTTGTCGAGATGCCGCCTGTCGACATGACGCTCATGGAGTGGCATATACTGTCAAAGACCGACATCGGCCCGACGATAAGCAGAACACACAGAGCCGATGTGAGCAGGATGTAGACCGACCACAACCCTTTGGCAGTCTGGCTGACGCGCGGTCTGATTTTTTCGTGAGTGATGCCGGTCACCTCGGCGTTAAACATCTGCATGCCACCCTGCTGATTGAGCATGGGGATAACGGCAAGGGTGAAAAGGATGATACCGAGACCGCCAATCCATTGCATCACGGCTCGCCAGATGAGCAGGCCGTGGCTGAGATTTTCGACTGACTCGAGGGTGGAGGCTCCGGTTGTGGTGAAAGATGACATTGCCTCAAAAAAAGCGTCGGTCAACGAGATGTCACAGTTGCCTATTATGAAAGGGATTGTCCCGAAAAACGAGAACACAATCCATGTCATGGCTGTCAGCAGAAAGCCCTCCCGCTTTCCCATGGATGTACGGCCGGGTCTGACAAAGGTGGTTGTGCACAGCCCTATCAGAGCCGTCGAGCCGGCGGCAATGGCAAATGCGATCCAGTCGCGCTCATTGTAAAACAGTGATGTCCCCAACGGAATCAGCATGAACGCGGCCTCGATCATCAAGAGCCAGCCAATCACCCTGAGCAACATGGGGATGTTTACAAGCGACTTGTTGGAATAGATCATACTCAGTTAAATAGACGTTCAACCTTGTGTAACGCGCCGGTTAAACAGAACACCACGACGTGGTCGCCAGGCTGAATGACAGTGTTACCGGTTACAAGCATCCCCTCGCCGTTACGTATAAGGCCGGCGATTGTCATGTCACGGCTCAACTTGAGGTCTTTCACCGGTCCACGGGTGATTTTAGAATTAGGTTTAACCTCGATTTCGGCCACCTCTGCATCGGTCAACGCGAGACATTTAGAGGTTGACGCGTCGGCATCGAGCAGCATCTGGAAGATAGCACTTGACGAGAGAAGTTTTTTATTTACTATGGTGCCGATGTTCAGATTTTCCGCTTCGGAGATGAACTGAATGTTCTCGACCTCGGCGATAGTCTTGTGCACACCAAACTCTTTGGCGGTCAAGCAAGAGAGGATGTTTGTCTCGGAGCTCTCGCTGAGGGCCACAAAGGCATCCATATCGCCGATACCGACGTCGCGCAGGGTATCGATATCGCGGGCATCGCCATGCACGATGCGGGCGTCGGGACACCGCTCGGCGATCTGCTCACAGCGGTCTCGGCGCGACTCGATTATGGTAAATTTATATTTGTCGGAGGCCTCGTTGACAAGACGGATAGCGATCCGGCTGCCTCCCATTATGAGCACCTTCCTGATGTTAAAATAATGCTTACCACACAACTCAATCAGCTCGTCGACATGCTCGCGCATCGTTGTGAAATACAGGATGTCGCCTGGTTGCACGCGGTCATCGCCTCGCGGTATGATGGTCTCGTGTCGGCGCTTGATGGCAGAGACGTGGAAGTTGTGTTGTACCATGGCGAGCTCTTTAAGCTGAAGGCCTATGAGCCGGGCACCCTCACGCAGTTTTACACCCACCAATATTATCTGCCCGTCGTGAATCTCAAACCAATGACGCACCCATGTGTGTTTCAGCGCGGTAATAATCTCTACCGCAGCCAAATACTCGGGATAGATGAGGGCATTGACCCCATGCTGCATGAAAAAATTGCGGTTACCCTCTTTCATGAACTCATAGTTGTCGATACGGGCAACCGTTTTGCGGGCACCAAGACTTTTGGCAATCTGGCAAGCCACGACATTTGATGTCTCGTCGGGGAGAACCGAGATAAAGAGGTCGGTCCGCTCTACACCGGCAGCGCGCTGTGTGTCAAACGACAAAGGGTTGCCCGGCCAGGTCATGAGATTATAGTTTGAACCGATGGTGTCGAGTTTCTCAACATCGGTGTCGAGCAGGGTGATGTCCTGCTCTTCACGCGAAAGCAGTTTTGCCAGATGTGAGCCAACCTCGCCGGCCCCGGCAATCAAAATCTTCATGGTTCAACAATTTTTTTCACAGACTTAACTATCGCGTCGGTATCAAAACCACAGAGAGCTTTTAGCTGTGCCACGGTGCCGTGATGAACGAAACGGTCGGGCACACCAAGGCGTGTCAGTTTGTTGGAGCGGTTATTATCCTTCAGCCACTCGGCCACAGCGCTGCCAAAGCCACCGGTGATGGCTCCATCTTCAACTGTCACCAACGGGACACCCGTCCCAGCTAACGATTCAAGTATTGACTCGTCGATTGGCTTGGCGTAAATCATGTCATATACAGCGACCTCGATACCCTCCTTTGCAAGGATCCCGGCGGCGCTGAGAGCATCGTCGACAGTTGGACCAAGCGCGAGAATCGCAGCATGACTGCCCTCCCTGAGCTTTTCGCCACGCCCTGAGGGAAGCTCCCGGCGCCAGTTGTCAGTGCTGTCAAAAGAGGCTCTGCCTCGGGGATAGCGTATGGCCATAGGCCCTTCGGAGCGTAAGGTCGAGGTGTAGAGAGCGCGGCGCAGGTAGTAACCGTCGCGAGGGGCGATTATGGTCATCCCCGGGATAGCACGCAGATATGCAATATCGTATGTGCCGTGGTGTGTCACACCGTCCTCACCGACCAACCCGGCGCGGTCTATACAGAATGTAACCGGAAGTCGCTGAATGGAAACGTCATGGATAATGTGGTCATATCCACGCTGTAGAAAAGAGGAATAGATGGCACAATAGGGGCGCATACCCTCCTTTGCCAAACCGCCGGCAAACGTGACGGCATGCCCCTCTGAAATGCCCACGTCAAAGGTGCGTTGGGGGAAGGCTTCCTGCATCATTGACACCGATGTGCCCGACAGCATGGCTGCCGTTATGGCGATAATCCGTTTGTCATCGCGCGCAAGAGAAGTAAGCGTCTCGCCAAAAATATCCTGATATTTCTTTGTGTCACCCGAACCCGAGCTAATCAGCGCGCCGGTGTCGGGGTTGAACAGACCCGGGGCATGCCATGTCGAGGGATCTTGCTCGGCCGCCAGAAATCCTTTTCCCTTTATTGTCTTTAGATGAAGGATGCGGGGACCGTCCATATCCTTGATGTCGCGCAAAACTCTCACGAGATTGCCAACATCATGACCGTCAAAAGGCCCGAAGTAGCGTATGTTCAGACCCTCAAATATATTTTGCTCGCCGCCTAAAAGCGATTTGAGTGAATTGTTGAAACGCAAAATGGAGCCACGTCCCTTGTCGCTGACAAGTCGCATAGACCGGAGCATGCGGTAGAGCTTGTAACGCAGTTTGTTATATCCGCGCGATGCTGTCAACTGGGCGAGATAGGAGTTCAGGGAACCGGTGTTTGAATCAATGGACATATCATTGTCATTGAGCACAATGAGGAGATTGTTGGCCGAGTTGGCGGCATTGTTCAAACCCTCAAAAGCCAGGCCGCCGCTTATGGAGGCGTCTCCAATGATGGCCACCACCTGGCGGCGCTTGTCACTTTCCTCAAGACGGGCGGCGACGGCCATTCCCAATGCGGCTGATATAGAGTTGGAGGCATGGCCGGCTGTAAAGGTGTCATACTCGCTCTCGTCGGGATTTGGGAAACCGCTGATACCGCCAAGGGTGCGGTTAGTGCTGAAAGCGTCGCGGCGTCCTGTCAGCAATTTGTGCCCGTAGGCCTGATGACCCACATCCCAGACAAGACGGTCGCTTGGAGTGTCAAACACATAGTGGAGTGCAACCGTAAGCTCGACCGCACCCATTGATGAGGCAAAATGCCCAGGATGCTCGGCCAGTTGGTCAATGAGCATGCGTCGTATGTCGGCACACAGCTCGGGCAAAGCCGTGACGTCAAGTTGCCTAAGGTCGGCCGGACTGTCAATCTTGGCCAAAAGGGGGTATCGGTTCCAAGTCGCTGATGACTTGTTATTTCCCTGAGCTTGACTTTCCATTCTTTATATATCTCTTATACAGGGGCACAAATACAACTATGGCCGAGACAATAATCCAAAAGATTACTCTTGGCGTGACGGGCTGGGAAGTCACAAAAACATAGACAATCACCAACCAAAGAAGCGTCAGGCACGCGCCCCTGAACTTTTGCTGTCCTGTCATAGGTGTTCATTTGAATCACAAAGGTAAGCAAAACCGGGTGAATATCCAAATGTCACATCGAGGCCGATGTCGCAAACAACCCGACAACCGTACCGGTAAAGCCGCCGGCCGATGATGACACATATTCAGCGCTTATGGTTGCCGGGAGCTCCGTGAAAAGACCGTCGCCGGTTGAGTAAGCGAAATGATAGACACCATCGGTACATGAAAGACGCAGCGTTATGGCTTTGCCCAAGGTTTCTGTTTTTATCTCGTCAACGACCCCTGCCCCCGGCTTAATCACCTTGATTGCACCGGGATAGACGGCAAAGAAGATTTGGCGGCGCTCAGTTTTGACGACCAAAAGACCGGCGCCGTCGTTTTGTTGTGCATCAGAGGGAAGTGAAAGGGTTGTGGTTACATCAAACTCCTGGTTTTGAATACGTCGACCAACAAAAGCCGGTGTCTTTCCACTTGACGCATTGACCGGTGCAAATTGCAGCATCAGGCCTTTTTTGCCGGTAGAGACGTATTTGTCGGCCGAACCCCACATAGATATCCAAGCAGGCGAAAGGGGAGTGGTGAATGTGGTTGAGTCACAGATGTTGCCGGTTTGACGGGGCAGCTGAGCTGTGTTGGGGCGATTTTGAACCCGTGGCACAAGGTCAAGATTTTGAGTGATATAGGGGAAGCTGTCCTGACTCCACCTGACAGGCATCAAAAAGGTCTCGCGACCCAGCTGCTCGGTGTCATTGAGCCAGGGCCGACATCCCAAAAAGACTGCAAACCACTCGCCCTGAGGCGTCTGAAACAGCTCGGCATGACCGGTAGAGGTGATAGGGAAAGGACGTTTGGGCTTGGCAAGACGTTGGCTGAGCATCGGGTTGCGGCTCCAACGTTGCCACGGGCCAAAGGGGCTGTCGCTTTTATAGCACATCTCGGAATGAAACATCCCGGTGCCACCCTCGGCTGCGATGAGATAATATTTGCCGTTAATTTTATAGATGTGGGGGCCCTCGTCGCGCTCGAGCTGCTCCTCGGAGCCAACACCGACCTCCTTAAATTTCACCGGCTCGCCCACTGTCTGACCGGTCGAAGGGTCAAACTCGATGACCGCGAGCGCGCGACTGTTGCTCCACTTGACGGGACTGTGCTCATCGGCTTTATGCACAATATAGGCCTTGCCGTTGTCGTCAAAGAAGAATGAAGGATCAATTCCCTCAACAGCCGGTAAAAGGATGGGGTCGCTCCACTCACCGGCGGGATCGGTAGCGGTGACGTAGAAGTTGATCGAACCCTTTTTTGTCACACAAGTTGTGATCATGTAATAGAGCTTATTGGAAGGATTGTAGGAAATCGCCGGCGCGTATATACCGCCTTTGCCGAGAGATTCACCCTCAAGCCATGGCAGCTGAGAGGGACGAGACAAGACGTTTCCAACCTGCTCCCAGTTAACCAAATCGGTCGAGTGATAGATCGGCACGCCTGGAAAAAAGCCGAAAGTGGAGGTGACAAGCCAGTAATCATTGCCCACCCTCACCAACGAGGGATCCGAAGCCCACCCGCTGATGACAGGATTGAAGAAATCGCCGGGTTGGGAGAGGCGGTCGGCAGTATAAAGACTGTCAACTCCCTGATATTTGAAAAAGGTGAAATTGGCCGCCGGCTGTTGAGGCTCAACTTTCTTGGCTTTAGCCTGCAAACCCAAGGAAACCATACAGGCAAGCGATAAGACAATGATTAATTTTCTCATAGACAAGTATAATTTTTAACAAAGATACAATAATTTTTTTATACCATCCCTATTGTTTGCAACTTATCAATTAACTTTACCGACACAAACTGATTTGTGCCGATGAAAAGAATATTCCCTAATCGCCTGGCTGCAATATTACTGTGTGCCATTTCATTTATCATGGCAAGAGCTGCCTACCCTGAAACCGAAGGCTTGAGTCGTGTATTTTATGACGATCTGCCCCGGGTGATGTCCGACACCGCCATTGTGTTGCAGGAGATCTTGACAGACCCATATATGGAACGGGTTGTCATAGAAGCCAGGGCGACAAATAAGGGTGGCGGTCGATGGGGAGTCGAAGTTGGTCAGTACTCATTTTCACTGAAACTTGACAAGCCACACGGATACGAGCTTGACGGAGGTGCAACGCCAACATTATCAATACTTAAAGCCGACTCAATCGTTGCCCTCTTTCAAGGAAAGCCAGAATTGTGGTCGGAAAGCAAACGGGATGGAAACACTGTTGTCATCGACATTGACAACACCGGTCTGGTTGAGATTTCCGGCGGTCACAAAAAGATTGAATTTCTGGGTCAATGCAGGTTGCCGGAAACACCCCGGGGTGAGATACGCGTTTTTGCCAACACAAAACTGACCGACTGTAAAGTGGTTGTCGAGACTCAAACCGATCCTTCGGCAAGTTTGATTACAGAATGGGACGAAAAGCGTCTGATTGAACGGTTTGGCAAATCAACCGATCCACTGGAGGGTTTTTATGAATATCTCGACGGTGACAATGACCCCAAGCGGGCCGTTGCCGGCGGACGATACAAACTGGCACTTGTCGCCGATGGTGACGGAGGATATCGGGTCATATATGCCGGTGGGGCATCAGTGGCGTCCGACCGCTGGCGTTACGGTATGCTCAAGGCCCAACTATCGCCCACAAACTTCGTGAGCCACTTTGACGTGAGATGGATTGACTCTGTTTTTCAGCCGATCGTCAACGATGTGAGCATGTCGGTTGAGCAGGGGATAATTTTGACATTCAACTTTCCGCGCTACAACACTGTATTGAGATACACCCGATGCCGTTAGGAGCCTGTCACATAATATATGTTAACGCCGAGGCGATGGTAACTGACCATAGAGGCCGCAGTGGAAAGCAACTGTTCATAGTTGCGACACAAGCGCCTGAAATCATCAAGCCACGCGATGGTTCGCTCCACAACCTACCGGACTTCCAACGGGATAAATCCAGATGTGCCATGATTAGACTTAACACATTGCAGGAAAAAAATTACACTCGTCTCACATCTCTCGGGCGCTTTTGAAGCTGTCGCTCAGTCACAATGCCACAGCATTGCTCCTTCACGCCACCTCCAAAATCACACCGAGATATGCGACCTCAGCGTTAACATATATTATGGGACAGGCTCTAAGAGCCTGAAAGAGGATGTATCAAGGCGTTTGATTATCTTGATACATCCTCTTCAAAACCAGTTCTCCTCAGGTATGGTCGGGTCGCTAAAAAGCGATTATTTATTCACTTGGAAACGGTTGATACCGTTCTTGAGGAAATCAACGATCTGACGAGCTGCCGCGATACCGGCGTTGATATTGGCCTCGGCGGTCTGTGCGCCCATTTTCTTGGGCGTGAAGAAAACACGTTCGCCAAACTCGGCAATAAGCTCGTCGGCATTATCGGGACGGATGTCGGCCACATATTTAATGTCGGGACGGTGACGCAAAGCTTCGGCAAGCCCTGCCTCGTCGATAACCTCCTTGCGGGCGGTGTTGATCAACACGCCACCTTTGGGGAGCCGGGTGATGAGATCAAAGCCGACCGAGCCGCGTGTCTGGTCGTTGGCGGGAATGTGAAGCGAGACAAACTTGTTATTACCATATAAATCCTCGACACTGTGAACGGGTTTTACACCGGCCTCGGTTATGACCTCGTCGGGGCAGAATGGGTCAAGAGCACTCACCTCCATGCCAAAACCTTTTGCAATGCGGGCAACATTACGACCCACTTGTCCAAAAGCATGAATACCGAGGCTCTTCTCCTTCAACTCGCTGCCCGAAGTGCCGTTAAACATGTTTCTGACAGCCATAACCAACATACCGAAGACGAGCTCGGCCACAGCGTTTGAGTTCTGGCCCGGAGTGTTCTGCACCACAATACCACGAGCCTTTGCCGCCGCGAGATCGACATTATCATAGCCTGCACCGGCTCTAACGATGATTTTCAAGTCTTTTGCCGAGTCGATGATGTCGCTGTCGATTTTATCACTGCGAATGATGATGGCGTCAACTCCCTCGGCGACAGCCTCTTTGAGCTGATTACGATCGGTGTATTTCTCTAACTTTACGACTTCAATGCCGGCATCGGTCAACACCTTCTCTATACCCTCGACAGCAACCGCAGCAAAGGGCTTTTCAGTGGCAATCAGAGCTTTCATATCAGTGGGCTTTCTCAAATTGGTTCATAGTGTCAATCAACACCTCTACGCTCTCGATGGGGAGCGCATTGTAGAGAGATGCCCTGAAACCGCCAACCGAGCGGTGACCCTTGATGCCGACAATACCACGGGTGGCGGCAAAGTCAACAAACTCTTTTTCAAGATCCTTATATTCAGGGGTCATGACAAAGCAAACATTCATGATCGAGCGATCGGCCTTGTCGGTAACCGTTCCCTCAAACATTTTGCTCGAGTCAATTGCTTCATAGAGCAGGGCGGCTTTCTTAAGGTCGACTTTCTCTAGCTCGGCAACGCCGCCCATCTCCTTGTAGTAGCGCAACGTCATCAAAGCAGAGTAGATGGGGAGCACCGGCGGGGTGTTGAACATCGAGCCCTTTTTAATATGAGTCCGATAGTCAAGCATTGTGGGAATGGGGCGGTCAACTTTGCCCAGGCAGTCATCTTTGACAATGACGAGGGTGACACCGGCGGGAGCAAGATTTTTCTGGGCTCCAGCATAGATGATGTCATATTTTGAAACGTCAACGGGGCGCGAGAAGATATCGCTCGACATGTCGGCAACAAGGCGACAGTTCACGTCGGGATCGCGGCGTATCTCGGTTCCGAAAATCGTGTTGTTGCTGGTGTAGTGGAAATAGTCAGCGTCGGACGGCACTGTGAAATCTTTTGGAATGAAAGTGAAATTGGCATCTTTTGATGAAGCGACAACATCGACATCGCCAAACAGACGAGCCTCCTTAATGGCGTTTACGGCCCAGGTGCCGGTCTCGAGATAGGCGGCGCGGGTCTTGAGGATGTTCATGGGCACCATGCAGAACTGCATGCTTGCGCCACCACCTAAAAAGAGAACGCTATAACCATCAGGAACATTGAGCAATTCTTTTACAAGAGCCTGGGCTTCATCCATGACTGCTTGAAATTCCTTGCTACGGTGAGACACCTCCAATACTGAAAGACCGGTATCGGCAAAATTTAAAACGGCATCGGCTGTCTTCTGAATGGTGTACTGACTCAGTATCGACGGACCTGCATAAAAGTTGTGCTTTTTCATTGCTGAAATGAGTTTGTGAAAATTCTTTGATGCAAAATTAAAGAAAAATTTCTATAATCAAAAAAATATTTTTCAACCGGCTTTGGCTGAGAGCCTCATCGTTAACATATATCATGAGGCAGACTCTAAGAGCTCGTGGCGTAGATATTCAGCCGTGGGAGAGTCAGTTGACGCTATCTGCTCGGGCGTCCCTTGAGCAATTATACGTCCACCGTTCTTTCCTCCTCCCGGGCCCATGTCAATGATTCGGTCGGCCGCTTTAAGCACGTCGAGGTTATGCTCGATAACGATGACTGTGTTTCCTTTGTCAACGAGTCGGTTAAAGACCGAGAGGAGGGTAGAGATATCTTCAAAATGGAGTCCGGTTGTCGGTTCGTCAAGGATAAAGACAGTGTTGCCGGTATCCTTTTTTGCAAGCTCGGTGGCGAGTTTCACGCGTTGATTCTCGCCGCCCGAAAGGGTGCTTGACGGTTGACCGAGCTTTATATAACCGAGACCGACGTCTTGAAGCACTTTGATTTTTTTCAAGATGCGCGGTTGGTGCTGAAAAAACTCTACAGCCTGGTTGATGGTCATGTCAAGAATGTCGGCAATGGATTTGCCTTTGAACCTCACTTCAAGAGTCTCGCGGTTATATCGCTTGCCGTGACATGTCTCACAGGGGATGAGAACGTCGGGCAAAAAGTTCATTTCGATAGTCTTGTAACCGTTGCCCGAGCACGTCTCACATCGGCCACCGGCAACATTGAAAGAGAATCGTCCCGGTTTATAGCCTCTGATTTTTGACTCTGGCAGGCCGACAAAGAGCGACCGTATATCGGTGAACACACCGGTATAGGTTGCCGGATTGGAGCGCGGGCTGCGCCCCAATGGAGATTGATCGACCGTCACAACCTTATCCACGTTTTCGATCCCGACAATCTCTCGATAGGGTAATGGCTGTTGATGTGACCTGTAAAAGTGTTGACTGAGAATAGGTTGGAGCGTGCCATTGATCAACGAAGACTTGCCGCTGCCCGACACTCCCGCGATGCAGGTCAATGTGCCGAGTTCGAGCGTCAGGTCAACATTTTTCAGATTGTTGCCGGTCGCTCCAAGCAGGGTAAGGGTCTTTCCATTTCCCTTGCGTCTGATTGAGGGAATCTGGATCGATTTAATCCCGTTCAAATAGGAGGCGGTCAAAGTGTCTTGCCTGAGCATCTCGCGGGGAGTACCGCTGAAAACGACCTCTCCGCCATGCACCCCGGCTTTAGGACCGATGTCGACAACATGGTCGGCCTCAAGCATCATGTCTTTGTCGTGCTCCACAACAATAATTGTGTTTGACGCATCCCTTAGCCTTTTCAACGAATCGATGAGCCGCTTGTTGTCACGTTGGTGGAGACCTATGCTCGGCTCGTCAAGAATGTACAACACGTTGACAAGCTCCGAGCCAAGCTGGGTAGCCAACCTAATGCGCTGGCTTTCACCGCCCGACAAGGTTGCCGAGTTACGGTTGAGCGAAAGGTAGTCAAGCCCGACATCCACAAGAAACTTCAATCGGCTGTTTATCTCTTTGATAATCTCGGCAGCAATCAGACGGTCAGTCGGACTGAGGCGGTCGAGTATTGTCTGCGACCACTGCAGCAGGTCGCCGATATCCATGCGACACAACTCTGCGATATTCTGATTGTCTATAAAGAAATGCAGGGCCTCGCGGTTGAGACGCTCGCCTTTACACTCGGGACAGACGGCATTGGAGAAAAACTGACCGCTCCATTTTTGCGCCGATGCCGACGCGTCCTCGCTCTGTTGCATCACGATGTACTTGACCACACCCTCGTATGTCAGGAAGTAGTTGGAAGTACTCATGGTCTCGTTCTTGATGACAAGACGCTCGGGGGTGCCGTGGAGGATGTCGCTCACGGCGTCGTCGGGCAAATCTTTGAAAGGTGTATTCAAAGTACATCCATATTTTTGACAGATTGCCTCAATCTGCCAAAAAATCATTGAATTACGATATTTACCGAGCGGAACGATCGCGCCGTCATATATCGACTTTGACGGGTCGGGGATAATCTTGTCCTGGTCGACAATATTCACATATCCAAGGCCTTTGCACCGGGGACACGCGCCCTGGGGTGAGTTGAATGAGAAATTGTGGGGCGACGGCTCCCGGTAGGATATGCCGGTCTCGGGGTCCATGAGATGCTGTGAGAAATAGCTCACTTTATCATTCTCGACATCCAGAATCAGCAGCTGCTTTTCACCCTGACGCAGGGCGTCGCTCACCGTCTGCCTGAGCCGCTCGACATCTTTGGGCATCACCTTGAGCCGATCGACAACAAGCTCGATGTCATGATTCTTATAGCGGTCAAGCTTCATGCCAAAAGTGATTTCACGCAGCTCGCCATCAACCCTGACGTTGATAAAGCCTTTTTTTCTGTAGGTCTCAAAGAGCTCCTTGTAATGTCCCTTACGATTTTTGACCAATGGGGCAAGAACATAGATTTTCTTACCGGCAAATTGGTTTAGAATGAGGCTGACAATACGCTCTTCGGTATATTTTATCATCTCACGCCCCGAGAGATAGCTGACGGCATGCCCGATGCGGGCATACAATAGTCGTAGAAAATCATAAATCTCGGTTGTGGTGCCGACAGTGCTTCGCGGGTTGCGGTTAATGGTTTTCTGCTCGATGGCAATGACAGGATTTAATCCCGTTATCTTGTCAACATCGGGACGCTCCAAATTGCCGAGCATATTTCGTGCATAGCTTGAAAATGTCTCGATATAGCGTCGTTGACCCTCGGCATAAATTGTGTCAAAGGCCAATGAGGACTTGCCACTGCCGCTCAATCCGGTGATGACGGTCAGTGCATTGTGGGGTATCTCAACGTCAATGTTTTTAAGATTGTTCTCTCGTGCGCCGAGAACTATAAGTGAATCGTTTGCTTCTTCAAAAGTATTGTTTATCTGGTCCATGCCCGATTGTAGGTTTTATATTGGAGAGTGCTCCTTTTGAGAGCGTTTTTAGCGGGAATCTTGACTTTATAGGTTTTCCCGGTTTTGTTTGGCAACGAGCGGTCGCGAATCCACGGATTCAGCTCTCTCACCATCAGATAGGTAGTGCCGTGGGCTTTTGCCCATGCCGCCCAGTCGGCAACGGCTGTGGCGACCTCGATATCTTCGGTCTCAAGGGGTTGGTAAAGCTGCTCATCTTTGAGGTAGAACCCGTACTTTTGGGGATCCTCAAGAATAAGTTTCTGGGCGAGAAGGCGGTAGATATACCTGCTTGTTTCATTTACAAGATACAGATCGTAGGCCGACTCGACCCCCTGCTTGCCGAGCTCACCCGAGATGCGCCCCATGCCTGCATTGTAGCTCGCCGCAACGTTTTCCCACTTGCCATACTTCTTGTAAGCAGCATTGAGATATTTGCAGGCTGCCTCGGTAGCCTTCTCAGGGTGGAAACGCTCGTCGACATATTCATTGACCTCAAGTCCGTATTGGCGGCCGGTATCGGGCATGAACTGCCAAAGCCCGGCGGCTCTAGCCGGAGAGACAGCCTTCGGGTCAAGCGTGCTTTCAATACAGGCAAGATAGAAAAGGTCGGTCGGGATGCCGTTCTTTTTCAGGATCGGCTCAATGAGAGGCAAGTAGCGGTTGGCTCGTTTTATGGTAAGAAGGGTGTTGCCATGAGAGTAAATCATTGAAGACAGCTCACGGTCAAGGCGTTCCCATTTGTCTGTTCGGTCAAGGTCGACAGTTTGCCCTGCAAATGACATCTTCATCGGTATCTCGGGAGAGACGACGATTGAAAACTGTTGGGCTGACGCGCTCAATGAAGTGAACAGGGTGCCACAGGTGATAATGCCGGCAATCAAGATGCCTGATATGGTTTTTCTTATCATTTTCAATGGTTTGCAGTTTTGAAAGTTACTCATAATTAACAACATTGATGTCGCCGCTCAGTTTGTATTCCTTGCCGTCTGCCCCACGGGCCTTTATCACATAGAAATATACGCCCGCCGGCACAATCTTACCACCATATCGGCCATCCCATCCTTGTGAGGGGTCGGTCAGTGAAGCCATCTTGGTGCCCCAACGGTTAAAGATGTGACATTCAAATGACACGATTGAACGATAGCTGACACGCCATTCATCATTGACCCCCTCCGAGACGCCGGGTGAAAAGGCATTTGGACAGTTGAGCATACTCGTCCCGATATTTACAGTATAGGTATCACTGAAATATTCACAAACACCCGAAGCGTCGGCACACATAAAGCGAACGTAGGTTGTACCTTCATCTCGGAATGTGTAGACCGTCTGTAAATCATTGACACGCATGTCGATATCTTCAAACTCGCGTGAACGCGAGAACTGCCACTCGGTGAATATCGCGGCATCGGTAACCACCGCTGTAAACTCTATTTCACACGGTGCCGAACCGCCAAGCTCACCGTCGGCCCCCTCGGAGTGTTTCTCGTTGGGAACATCACGCTCGGTCTGGACGGCACTGGTTGTCGCCTCAACAGCGATCGCGGTCAGGGTAGGGGAGGACACTGTCTCCTCATATCCCCATGCCTTCAAAAAACGGTCGCCACTGAGAGTGACCTCGGTATCACATAGCGGTGCCGTGATGTGCAATGTGTTGTCGGCGATGGAATTGACCGTGCGGGCGACTGTCTCTTGACGATAGATGTTGTTGTCTTGATTGTACACCAGAGTGCGATAAGTTATCGACAACTCCCGTGAAAGCTCAAACTGACGGCCGTTGATGCCGTAATAATGTATCGGTGAGGCTTTTCCGTCAAAATGCAGATTCATGTAACCGCAATCACTGTCAGCAGCAGCCGAAAGGCCCTGTGCCTGATAATAATGGTTGGAATAATTGACTACCCAAAAGTAATAACGTTTGTCACCATCTTCAATCAAATATCCTGAATCATCGCGCGCCGCAGCAACCGACGACCTATTGCCATCATATCTCACGTCGGATATCACCTCGGCATAACCGCCCCCCATGTTGCCATATCTCATCCACACAACGGGCTGCCGGTTTTCTTCGCTTTCATAAGTCAAAGAGACACCGCCGGCGTCATAAATTACAATAATCTCATTCAGACCAGTGGCAGCTTCAGCTTTATAGCTCAGCGGGGCTACAGATGACCCAGTTACTGTTATTGCAGAACGCGCCGTGAGGCTGAAAAAAACGCCCAAAAGTATAAAGAAGCAGGTACGCATCATGTCGTTACAAATTAATTTTGCCAAATGCAAACAATTAACAATGAAAGGGCGGCCATCAATGCCCACCAATCAACTTGCAAAGTTAACATTTTATTTTGCGACAGGCAATAGTAAGACAATTTCTTACATCCTAAAAAGTTATCAAAACCGATTCTGCAACCAACTGACTTCGATCACTGACCATAAAGTTAAAAGAGCATCTTATGATCAGAATTAAATAACAGTAACTGTCTATAAAATAACTTTTTGCCTCATCTTTTCAAATGCTAACTAATCACAACATTATAACGACCAAATTGCCCCAAATATTGTCCCGGTCGCCAAAACACAACAGTCCACACTTCCCACCAACAAATGGGTCAGCGGACTGGGCCGGTTGATGGCGGAGCCGAGAGTAATGGGGAGCAATGTAACGGGAAAGCCGCAGAGCGCGCGAGACAATAATAGCACATTGCCGAGGGCGCGGGGGTATGGAGCCGGACGGCGTAACACCCCGCCGCCCGAGGCTGTGTGATCAACGTCGATCCCCATTTTTGGGCTTCCAAGAAGTCCATTAGGGGCAACAAACACGCCGGACGGCGATTTCGGTGCCCGGCATAGACAGAGCGCAGGGGGCGCGTGATTATGTCAAATCCCAGGCGATGCCTTGGCGAGCCTGGGGACAGCCGGATAATAGAAAACATTGAGCCTCTCGCGAGGCGATGTTATGTTAACGACATCTGTCGTGATGTTTAGTGGTGTAATCTTTAGGTCACCGATTTGTCTTGTGCGCGGAGTCACATCCTAAACCACAACATCGCCTCTCGCGATGCACTCTCTAAAACAACACTTCCAATCATAAAATCGCACCGGGAATCACAAACAACCGCCAATCGACCAAAACAGTACCTCCAATTATCAAACCAGTCTAAACAGCGCAATAAACCATCCGATGAAAGCCAAAAAGGTCGTCACACCCAGTAAAATAAACCAAATTTCCCATCAAGCCCCAATCACAAAATCAAATATCACACCCATAATCATTTTGTAACATAAACACTATTATGTTAAATATATTTAAGAAATGTTGTTAATGGTTATTCGTACAGTTGCTTGTAGTCCTGTTTTCGATAGCTAGGTTCGATAGCTTATTTTGATAGTCTATATGTTATATAAACTGATGGTATATTTGTAATATATGGTATTCGTAACACTGATTTCATGGACCGGCTAAACTCAATGTTTGGTCTCCCTCTACCTTTCTTTGATGTGTTAACCCCATCAACATATAATGGAGCGTCAATTGCATATGTAAAACTTGTTGCGTTGATTGCATCTGCAACTATTTTTTGGCAATCGTATCGGCTAAAGTTAGTTTCTCTATTACATCAGTAATTTTTTTCACTCAAATGCTACAATAATAATTAAATTGAGTTTATTGCATTAGCAAATCGAGTTGCGACTACTTCATCTGCTAAATTAGAGATTAAAGGCCTGTTAAAAGAGCAGAAATGCAGCATGGTTTCTATAATCAGCGGTGGTGTCTATTTTCACTCTCTTTTTTTGATTCTTAGAAGATTATATTGGTCAAAAGTCATCATCCAAGACATTACGAGTTGGTTCCGGTGCAAGTTGAAGCTAATTATTGAGGATTTTTCGATCAGGCTCGCAGGTTATCTTTTTCGCGATTCTTACGATACAGTCTCCTTGCCGCCAAGGTTGCCGATTTGGCCATGTGGATTCCAAAGAAAAAACAGCAGTTTCTCACTGAACCGGTTGCGGGCTAAGATGCGTCCCATTCCGTAATGTTACTTCTGATTGCCGAAGTTGCCTTTCATTATGGTTGCCCGTAAGTTTCTCAGAATGCGCCGCGCCGATTTGCCTCCGGCGTTCACGATGAAAAATTTAGGGAAATACCCTCGAATCAACCCGTGACCGGCGCATCGGGGGTTCTTTATAAAGTTACAAAACACCCATCAATCTGCCAAACAGTTAGTTGTCTGTTTTATGAATATCCCTAATATAACGCATGAAACAGCCTATTGTTAGTATAGACCCCTAAAACACTCTGCTGATAACCTCAAAAAAAATTATAAATTCACTTCTAAACAAAAGACCAACAAACCTTATAAAATTTGTTGGTCTAATCATTGAAATGATTACGTTTTAATTGTAAGAAACGTATCTGTACTTCCCTTTGTAATAGAATCTATGAGTATATCCTCTCATTTCAGAAGATCTACTTAAATCAATTACCACATGTCCACCGGATGTGTATAACCCAAAACCTAATTGACCAGTTTTAGTGTTTTTTACTATACAACCATACCCATCACAAGTATTTCTGGAACTGCAATAAGGCACATTTTCTCTGATTAACTCATATTGTGGATCTCCGTTGAAATATCTTGTTGAATTTGATGCAAAATATGATACAGCTGGTGTTACACTATTTGAGGCATTTACAAATAAGCCAAATGAAAATATGGCACAAATTGTAGCAAAAAATAATTTTTTCATTTTTGACAAATTTTTATGATAAAAAATAGTCCTATTCCTATTCTATGTCAAGACACAAAAAAAGCGCGGACAAACTCGGTTTATCTGTATCTGAGGTCTTCGACTACCTACCATCCAAATAAACGAGTAAAGCCCACGCCTATGACGTGAGCATTTTCGCTTTACTCCTGGATGGTTTGAAATTGTCGAAGTTTCAGATACCAGATTCAGCAAAAACGCTTTTTCCTATTCTATGGTGCTTAACTGATTTACAGTTTATTTCTTCATTGGCATGTCTTTTTTTAGTTTACAAACGCAAAAGTAAGAATTTATTTTGAAATGACAAAATCACATTTAACCATCTCCAGGGCAACCGCATCAAATTTTGGCCGAGAGTAGCATCTCAAACAGGTAGTCCT
>CAYMVS010000002.1:0-73763 GCA_964394205.1 uncultured Muribaculaceae bacterium
TGGATATACCCCTGACAGCCAAAGGTATAACCCTCAAAACTGACAAAGATGGAAAGGTAATGGTAATTTTTATTTTGTCAAAATAATTGTTGAAAAATATTTTGCAGAAAATATCTCGATTGATTAACCCCAGTCTAAAACTGATTAAAAAAACGGTCAAGAGGTGGTTTTTATCATTACTTAACAAAAAATATTCTTATTTTTGCAGTAATTTCTCATAAATGTGAATCAATTATTAATCATCATAACCTTAAAAACATGAAAATCTTATCGTTGCTTTCACGAGTGGTTCTGATGGCTGCCATGCTGACGGGAATGTCGGCATCTGCATCGACGGTTGATGCGGCCTGGAATAACCAATACCGTGAAATTGAGCGGTCGATTCGTGTTCCTCAATTTAAGGATCGCGAGTTAAAGATCACAAAATGTGGTGCCAAAACCACGGCATCGGCTGCTGAAAATCAAAAGGCTATCAACAAGGCGATTGCACAGATCGCCAAAAAGGGTGGCGGCAAGGTGATTGTCCCGGCTGGCCACTACATGACCGGAGCAATAACGCTGCAAAGCGGTGTCAATCTTGTGTTGGAAAAGGATGCCGTGCTTGAGTTTGCTTTTGAGCCGGCTCTTTATCCTATTGTCAAGACCCGTTGGGAGGGTCTGGACTGCTGGAATCTTCAGCCTTGCATCTATGCTTGTGACGCGACCGACATCGCCATAACCGGCGAGGGTACAATTGACGGCGGCGGCACAAACGAGACTTGGTGGAAATGGTGTGGCGCGCCAAAATATGGATGGACCGAGGGCACTATCAGCCAACGCAACGGTGCCCGCGCGCAGTTGCTCAAGATGGCTGAGGATGGCGTGCCCATGGATGAGCGCCGCTTTGGCCCCGAGGATGGCCTGCGCCCCCAGCTTGTCAATTTCAACAATTGTGACGGCATATTGATTGAGAATGTGACGATGTTGCGCTCGCCTTTCTGGGTTATCCACCCGCTGCTGTCGAGGAATGTCGTTGTTCGCGGCGTCAAGATAAACAATGATGGCCCCAACGGTGACGGTTGTGACCCCGAGTCGTGTGACGGTGTTTTGATTGAAAACTGCTTTTTCAACACCGGCGACGACTGTATTGCCATCAAGAGCGGCCGCAATGCCGACGGCCGCTTGTGGGACCGTCCGAGCGAGAATATCATCATACGCAACTGTGAGATGAAAAACGGCCACGGTGGCGTTGTTATTGGCAGTGAGATTTCAGGCGGATGCCGCAATGTGTTTGCCGAGAACAATCTCATGGACAGTCCCAATCTTGACCGCGTGATACGCATCAAGACCAACACCTGCCGCGGCGGCGTGATTGAAAACATCTATGCCCGCAACATCGAGGTTGGCCAGTGTGGCGAGTCGGTGCTGAAAATCAACCTTGACTATGAGCACAATGAGATTTGCTGCCGAGGCTATCTGCCGACAGTGCGCAACGTCAACCTTGACAATGTGAATTGCAACAAGAGCCAGTATGGCGTGCAGATTATCGCTCTCGACACCTGTGTCAATGTCTATGACATCAACGTGATCAACTGCCATTTCAACAATGTGGCAAAGGGCAACTCGATCACCGGCCTGACCCGCAATATCAACTATGAGAACTATTATGTCAACGGCTCGCTTTGCCTGAACAACGCTCCATACAGGAACTACAGCGAGTGGATGACCTACTCGGAGATGAAACGTGTGCCCGAAAGCTATATGCTTGACTTCTCGACCAAACCCAAATGGAGCTACGTCATGGGCATTGAACTCGAGGGTATGCTTGACACATATTTAAAATATGGAGGTGACAAAATCTGGGAGTACTGCAAGATGTACACCGACACTATGATCAATCCCGATGGCGATATACGAGGCTACAAGATTGAGGATTACAACCTGGACCAGATACGCACCGGCCATTTTGTGGCCCGTATGCACGAGCTTGATCCCGAGAAAAAGACAGAGACGGCCCTGCGCACTCTCATCAAGCAGATGAAGCAACAGCCTCGCACCGATGAGGGTGTCTTCTGGCACAAGGCTATCTATGCCTATCAGGTGTGGCTCGACGGCATCTTCATGGGTCTCCCCTATTCAGTTTTGACTGCAAAGGAGTTTCTCACCCCCAAAGAGGCTGAAAAAGTTTACAACGATGCCATCGATCAGGTTGCCAAGACCTACGAGCGTACCCTCGACCCCAAGACCGGTTTGAACCGTCACGCCTGGGACGAGACCCACGAGATGTTCTGGGCCGACAAGGAGACAGGCTTGTCACAGCATTGCTGGGGGCGCGCTCAGGGTTGGTACACAATGGCTTTGATTGAGATTCTCGACCGCTTGCCTGAGGATCATCCGCGTCGCGGCGAGGTGATCGAGCTGCTCCGCAAGGATCTCGATGCCGTCATCAATTGGCAGGACAAAGACAGCGGCGTGTGGTATCAGGTTATGGATGAGCCGGGCCGCGAGGGTAACTACAAGGAGTCGACAGCCTCTTCAATGTTTGCCTACGCTCTGCTCAAGGCTTATCGCAAAGGGTATCTCGGCGAAAAATACCGTGATGCCGGCATCAAGGCCTATAAAGGCATCATCGACAATTTCATAAAGGTCAATCCCGACAGCACCATCTCGCTGACCGAGTGTTGTGCCGTGGCCGGCCTTGGCCCTGGCATGAGCGACCGCATCAAAGCGGCAGCTCCGAAGGTTAAGGAGAACAAACGTCGCGACGGGTCATACGAGTATTATCTGTCGGAGCCCGTGCGCGACAACGATGCCAAGGGCATCGGCCCGTTCATCTGGGCATCGCTCGAGATGGAAGATATGGGTTATAACGTTGACAACATCAACAAGCCCATCAATCGCCAGGCCGTGGTCGGGCGTAACAACCCCGTGGTAACCAAGGTTGACACCTTGGCATCGCTGACGGTGGGAAACGGACAGTTTGCCACCACAGTCGATGTCACCGGGTTGCAGAGTTATCCCGCCACCTATAAAGACGGTGTTCCCCTGACAACAATGAGCGACTGGGGATGGCACTCTTTTGCCAACGTTGACGACCTCAAACACAGCGAGACGCTGCGCGAGATGGATCTCGGTCACGGCCGCAAAGAGCTCTATGCCGTGGAATATAAACAAGGTGGACGCTCCCAGGCCGCGACACAGTTTTTTCGGGCCAATCCCCACCGCTTCAACCTGGGGCTTGTGGGGCTTGAGTTCAAAGATGATAATGGCAACGTTGTTCCGGTCGATGGTTTGACCGACATCAGGCAGGAACTGCTGTTGTGGGACGGCAAGATCGAGAGCCGCTACCGTGTTGGCGACGAGACGGTAGAGGTCACCACAGCGTGTATGCCCAAGAGCGACTGCCTGTTTGGACGTGTCAAGACCGACCTTCTGACTGACGGCAAGGCGGCTTTGACGATACGTTTCCCCTATCCCACTGGGCATCACGCCGATGACGCCAGCGATTGGAACGCCGACGACAAGCACTCCTCGCGCGTCATTGAAAGCAAAGACAACTATGCCGTGATCGAGCGCACGGTCGACGATTTCAAGTATTTTCTCAATCTCCAATGGGAGGGCAAAGCAACCCTGACCCAACGCGGTGCCAACGATTATGTGTTGACAACCCCCGACGAGGTGCTCACCTTTGCGGCAGAATATTCGCTTGAGCCTTACAAGAAAAAGGGTGACTATTACTCCTACGACCAGGCTCACAAAGCGCTGCTGAAACACTGGCCCTCTTTTTGGAAATCGGGCGCGATTGTTGACTTCAGCGAATGCACCGACCCCCGCGCTGCCGAGCTTGAGCGACGGGTGGTTCTCTCTCAATATCTCACGGCGCTCAACGCTGCCGGCAACATGCCTCCCCAAGAGACCGGCCTGACCTACAACTCATGGTATGGCCGTCCCCACCTTGAGATGACATGGTGGCACGGTGTTGACCACTCGCTCTATGGCCGCCCTCAGGTTTTGGGCAATATGCTTGACTGGTATGTCAACACTGCCTACACTCCGGCAAAAGCGATTGCCGAGCGCCAGGGTTTCAAGGGCGCCCGTTGGATGAAGATGACCGACCCGGCCGCCGGCGAGGCCCCCTCCAACACCGGCTCGTTCCTCATCTGGCAACAGCCCCACTTTATCTATATGGCCGAGGAGCTCTATCGCGCCAATCCGTCAAAAGAGGTTCTTGACCGTTACGGCGAGCAAGTAGAGGCCACCGCCGAGTTTATGGCCGACTATGCCAAGGCTTGCGCCCCGCGCCGAGGCCCGATCAAGCTGTTTGGCCAGACAGCCATGCAAGAGTCTATGTCAAAAGATTTCTCCTACTATCACCCCTTTGAGCAAGCCTATTGGAAATATGGATTGCAAAAGGCTCAGCAATGGCGCGAGCGCCGCGGGCTGGAGCGCAACAAAGAGTGGGACGACATTATTGCCCGCCTTGCTCCCTTGGCGACCAATGATGCCGGCATCTATGCATCGGGTCTGCCCGTAAAACCATTTGACAAAAAAGCTAAAGCGGGCAGCTTTGACCCCTACGTGTCGGCAGCTCTCCAGGGCTCAAAGACAATCTCACGCGAGGACTTTGAGCTCAAGTCGCGCAGTGACCACCCGGCAGTGCTTGGTGCCTGCGGCCTGCTCCCCCAGATGGGAATGTATGACAAGGAGACCATGGAGAAGACTCTCGACTATGTGATGAACAATTGGAATTGGGACACCACCTGGGGCTGGGACTATGGCATGATAGCCATGGCAGCCGCCCGTCTGGGCCGCCCCGACACCGCCATCGATGCCCTGCTGATAGACAAGGGCAAAAACACCTATTTGGTCAACGGTCACAATTTCCAGGAGCCCAAACGCCTGCGCATCTATCTGCCCGGCAACGGCAGCCTGCTCGACGCCGTGGCAGCGATGTGTGCCGGCTGGGATGGCGCTCCCGCCGTTCGCAATCCCGGTTTTCCGGCCGACGGCAAGTGGAATGTAAGATGGGAAGGCCTCTCACGCATGCAATAACCTGCCTGAGGCATCTTCAGTAAAACAATTCGGCCGGTCAACATCAATCGGGATGTTGACCGGCCGAATTGTTTTTATTGTGAACCGATTACATGTTCATGCCACCGTCGACCTGAATAACCTGACCGGTAACATAGCTTGACAAGTCGCTTGCAAGGAATGTGGCGACGTTAGCGATATCCTCGACCTGACCGCCGCGACGCAGGGGGATTTTCTTCTTCCACTCCTCACGCACCTCGTCGGGCAGAGCCGCTGTCATCGCTGTCTCAATGAAGCCGGGGGCAATGGCGTTGGCACGGATGCCGCGAGAGCCGACCTCCTGGGCGATACTCTTGGCGAGAGCGATAAGACCGGCCTTTGAGGCGGCATAGTTGCTCTGGCCGGCATTGCCGTGAACACCGACAACCGAGGCCATGTTGATGATGCTGCCGCCACGCTGACGCAGCATGATGGGGAGAACAGCATTGATAAAGTTAAAGGCGCTCTTGAGGTTGATGTTGATGACGCGGTCCCACTGCTCCTCGGTCATTCTCATCATCAGGCCGTCTTTGGTGATACCGGCATTGTTGACAAGAATATCGATACGACCGAAGTCGGCTTTAATCTGATCGACAACCTCTTTTGTCTGGGCGAAATTTGACGCGTCGGAGGCGTAACCTTTGGCTTTGACGCCAAGAGCCTCAATCTCCTGCTCGGTTGCTTTGCCGTTTTCGTCAATCACGAGATCTGTGAAAGCGATATTTGCGCCCTCTGCTGCAAACTTCAGCGCTATTGCTTTGCCGATGCCACGGGCGGCACCGGTGATAAGGGCTGTTTTTCCTTCAAGAAGTTTCATAATCTCAATAGATTTTGTTTGATGATTTGGTTATTTGATTAGTATTGCATTTACAAGGAAATTAATCACCGAGTTTCTCATCGACTCAGGGCTGATGTGGATATCGGCAAAATTGTCTCTCACAAGAGTGTAGTCGACCCCTTGAAAAAGGATGGTCTCTACAGGGGGCAACAGCCGGGCCTGAGCCGGGTCAAAACAGCCGGCCTCGATGCCCTCATTGATGATAGTGGTGAAGAGAGATTGCTCGGTTGCCACAGCGAGGCGGCGAATACGGTCGACGCGCCTGAAGTCGCCTCTCAAAAGCGACCTGAACGAGTGGTCGGGGCGTTGCACCGTCTCGGTGACGATGTCAAAACGGGTCTTGAGATAGGATCTGAGCTTTTCAACAGGGTCAAGCGGCATCTCAACAATCTCGCGTAGCCGCGACACCAGCTGCTCGCTGTCGCGCTTGATAACCGCATTGTATATCTCGCGCTTGTTGCGAAAGTAGGTGTAGATAGTGCGCCGCCCTTTTTCAGAGGCATTCGCAATATCGTTCATGGTAGTGTTCTCCATCCCCTTGTGGGCGAATAGTTGACGGGCTACCTCGATCAGTTTATCTCGCGTTTTTGTTACCATCGTTGATCGACCAACTCTATAATTGTGCAAAATTAGTGTTTTTTTTTGAAAAAGATGTTACCTTTGTTCTTATATTCATTTCCCTATTTGACAATGAAAACAAGATTCTCGTTTGTTCCCTATGCTAAATGGCTGTTGCTTACCGTTTTATTAATCAGCGACGCGCTGTCGGCCTACGCTCTGTTTCCCGACTCGGTCAACGGCATCGACCCCTCGCGCGTGGGTGTGCTGATAACCGACCTGAAGGCTGACACGGTTGTCATGGACCACAATGGCTCAAAATGGCTTGTTCCCGCAAGCGTGATGAAGTCGGTGACATCGGCCGCCGTGTTGATGACAACACCACCCGACGAGCGTCTCTCGACCGAGGTGTATCGCGGTGGCGACATCGACCGCAATGGTGTGATGGCCGGCAATCTGATAATAAAATGTGTCGGAGACCCCACTGTCGAGTCCTGTCACTTCCCTGACAATGCCGGCTTTACCGACAGTATCGCCGGGGCGTGCCGCCGTGCCGGCATCAAAAAGATAAAAGGAGCCGTGGTGGTTGAGAACACCTTTAAAGATGAGGGAATACCCGCCGGCTGGCTTGAGGAGGATGTGATATGGCCCTACGGTACAGGTCTTTATGGTGCAAACTTTCGTGACAATTTGATTAACCTGTCGCTCCCCTCGGGCAAAACGCGGCCTCATGTGCCAACCGTTGAGGTTGACTACACCGCCTCTAAAGGCGCCCTGTCGGTAAAGCGGAGTCGAGGCTCAAAGCGCTTTGTCGTTTCGGGCAAAATACCCTCGGGGGGATACTCGAAAGTGTATGCCAACCCCGACCCCACAGCCGCCATGACCAACGAGGTCGCCGACGCTTTGGCCAAAGCCGGCATTGAAGTTGAAGGTCAGGCGATTGACGGTGGTGACACGTGGTGCATCTACCGACACACATCGCCAACCGTCAAGCAAATCTTGCGCTCGCTGATGGTGAGAAGCGACAACATGATGGCCGAGGGGATGCTTCGGACACTTGCCCCCGGTGAATCGCGGGCCGACGCTGTCGACATCGAGCGTAATCTCTGGCAGGAGATAGGACTGCCCGTCGAGGGGCTTGTGATAGAAGACGGCAGCGGCCTGTCGCGCAACGACCGCCTGTCGCCCCTTTTTCTCACAGAACTCTATAAACACATGCTCACCACCTCGGTTGCCGCCGACTATGTCTCACTTTTCCCTCGGGCAGGCCACGACGGCACCATGCGCAATTTCCTGAAAGGAACAGCACTCGACGGTCGCGTTGCCATGAAGACCGGGAGCATGAGAGGAGTGCAATGCTTTGGTGGTTATATGCTTGATGACCACGGGGTGCCGGCCTATTCAATCGTTGTTTTAGTCAACGGCTTCACCTGTGACCGAGCCCGGGTCAAAAGTGAAATATCATCTATGTTGCTCGAGTTACTTGCCGATAAATAAAATTTTGTTAGTTTTGCAATATGAAAACAGACTATGATAATCTTTTGAGCCTCACAATCGAGATTGAGGGCTTACTGTTGCTTTTGTCACAGGGACATTCAAATGCACCTGAAAGGGTCGCCGCCCTGCTGGAGGAGAAAGTGAAACAGCTCCACCAAAATGTTTGTGAAGAGTGTTGCGCGCCGACACCTGAAACAGAGGAAGAGCAAATAGCCGAAGCAGCCACCTTTGAGGCGACTGAAGATTCAGACCCCTTTGATGCCGATGACGACACCGATGGCGAAGAGATTCCCTCAGACGAGCCCATAGCCCCGGTCGAGACCCAGGAGACTCAGGAGACTCAAGAGCAGCCTGAACCTGAACCAAAGCCCATGCCTAAGCCCGTTAAACCCGACACAAAGAGCGCCGAGCCGATGAAACTTGACGAGAAACTCACCATCGAGGGGTCGCGCGACATACGCCGCGCCTTCACGCTCAACGACCGGTTCCGTTTCCGTCGCGAGCTGTTTGAAAACAGCGAGGCCCGCTTTGTCGAAGCTCTCGATGTCATCTCGGCAATGTCAAGTTTTGACGAGGCTCAGGAGTATTTCTATGACGACCTTTGCTGGGATCCCGAGAGCGAGCATGTAAAAGAGTTCATGCAAAAAGTACTTAACCACTTTCGGTAAACGATGGCCGGCACACTGTTCATAGTCCCGACCCCGGTCGGCAATCTCGACGACATGACCCCACGGGCCGTCGAGACACTAAGAAATGTCTCGCGAGTGCTCTGTGAAGACACACGCACCTCGGCTGTGCTCATGCGTCATTTTGAGATTGACACCCCGTGTGTCAGCTTCCACAAGTTTAACGAGCACGACAGTGTCGACAGCATTGTCGACCTCATTGAGGCCGGTCAGGATATAGCCCTGGTGAGCGATGCAGGCACCCCCGGCATCAGCGACCCTGGATTCCTGTTGTCGCGCGAGTGTCGCCGGCGTGGACTGACAGCCACAACCCTTCCCGGAGCCACAGCCTTTGTCCCGGCGCTGGTCAACTCGGGTCTCCCCTGCGAGCGCTTTTGTTTTGAGGGATTTCTTCCTCCCAAAAAGGGTCGCCAGTCGCGTCTTGCCGAGCTCGCCGCGCGTCCCATGACCAGCATCGTCTACGAGTCACCGCTCCGTCTGGTCAAAACACTGCAGCAACTGGCCGATGTGTGTGGCCCCGACCGGCAGGCATCAGTGTCGCGCGAGATCTCCAAGATTCATGAATCGACACAAAGAGGAACTCTAAAAGAGCTTGCCGATTATTTTTCATTGAACAATCCAAAAGGTGAAATTGTTATAATAATTG
The DNA here is from genome assembly GCA_964394205.1 of uncultured Muribaculaceae bacterium. Taxonomy (GTDB): domain Bacteria; phylum Bacteroidota; class Bacteroidia; order Bacteroidales; family Muribaculaceae; genus HGM05190. The sequence continues at coordinate 9,275 of CAYMVS010000002.1, forward strand.
GTGGAAAAGAGGAAGAATCGCGCGCTGGCAGTCACCGGAACAAATACCGCGACACCAACGCCGGCCATCCCAACGAGCCATCCAATTCAGACAGAATCTGATCCACCCCATTCTCACATAGCTATAAATCAAAAACTCAGAATATTCTAACCAAAGTAATATGAAAAAGATCGCTTTACTTTCAATGGTTGTGGCCGCCTCGGTCGCCACAACATCGTGCAACGGTGACAAACTGCGTCAGGCAGAGACAGAAAACGCCGAGCTGACCGCTCAAGTTTCCGAACAACGCGCCATGCAGGACAGCCTTTTGGTTCTGTTCAACGACATCTCCGACGGCATGGCCCAAATCAAAGACCTTGAAAAGATTATCTCAGCGCCTACCAACCTCTCTACCGAGTCAAACGAGCGCAAAGAGCAAATCAAAAATGACATGATAGCCATCCAGCAGGCCCTCCAGGAGCGTCGTCAGCGCCTTGAGCAGCTTGAGGCTCAGCTGTCAAAACTCGGTGGCCAAAACAAAGAGCTGCTTCGGACAATCGATAATCTCAAAGCACAGATTGCCGATCAGCAAACCGAGATTGCAACTCTCACCAACCAGCTTGCATCGGCCAACATTCAAATTCAAAATCTTGGCACACAGGTTACCAACCTCCACACAACCGTTGACTCGCTCAACACCGGTCTTGCCGCCGAGCAACAGGCCCGTCAGAAAGCACAAGAGCAAAATGCACGTCTCGATGCCGAGGCCAACGCCTGCTACTATGTGATCGGCACCGACAAAGAGCTTAAGTCACACGGCATTATTCAAAAGAAATTCCTCGGCAAAACAAAGGTTATGAAAGGTGACCCCGACATGGCTTACTTCACAACAGCCGATATGCGCACCTTTACAACCATCCCCACCCACTCAAAGAAAGCCGAGATAATGAGCGGACAACCCAAAGACTCTTACCAGATCGTTGACCAAAACGGCCAAAAGGTTATCCAGATCACCAATCCCACCCGTTTCTGGCAAATGTCACGCTACCTCATCATAAAAGTTGATTGATAGCAATCAGGAATATAAAAAAGAACCTGCTTTATTCACGCCCTCTCAACAGGCAGAATAAAGCAGGTTCTTTTTTTTGATGTTTTCTCTTTTGGTCAGCCCGGTTGGTTATCCGCCAAAGTTGTCATAGTGGATATTTTCAGGGTCGACACCGAGCGAGTCAAGCATACCCTCGACAGCTTTACTCATTGGGCCGGGGCCACACATGTAGTACTCGATATCTTCAGGATTCTCATGATCCTTGAGATAGGTGTCATAAATCACCTGATGAACAAAGCCGGGAGTGTATTTGACACCGGCAGCGTCGGCCGCCGGGTCGGGACGGTCGAGAGCGAGGTGGAAGTGGAAATTGGGAAACTCCTTTTCCAGCTCGAGAAAATCATTGAGATAGAACACCTCATTGAGGGCACGGGCGCCATAAAAGTAATCCATGCGTCGGTCGGTTGTGTGAAGTGTCTTTGTCATATACATGATTTGAGCACGCAGGGGAGCCATGCCGGCACCGCCACCAATCCACATCATGTCTTTCTTAGAGTCAAAAATCGGGTGGAAATCGCCGTAAGGGCCACTCATCATCACCTTGTCGCCGGGCTTGAGGGTGAAGATGTAGCTTGAGGCTATGCCCGGGGGTACATCCTGAAATCCAACCTCAGGTTTGGGTTTGGATGGAGGCGTGGCGATACGTACAGTCAGCATTATGCGGTCGCCCTCGGCCGGATAGTTGGCCATTGAGTAAGCGCGGACGGTTGTCTCGGTGTTGACACACGAAAGGGTGAAAAGCCCGAATTTCTCCCATGCCGGCAGATACTCCTCGCCAATCGATGCCTTGTCGATGTCGCGATCATAAGTCATCGAGTAAGGCGGAATCTTAATCTGAGCGTATGAGCCGGGGATAAAGTCCATGTGCTCGCCCGGGGGAAGCGCCACGATAAACTCCTTGATAAACGTGGCCACGTTATTGTTTGAGATAACAGTACATTCCCACTCCTTGATGTCGAGCACCGAGGCGGGCACACCGATCTTCATGTTTTCTTTCACCTTGACCTGACATCCCAGTCGCCAGTGGTCCTGCACCTGACGGCGCGTAAAGTGCACTTTCTCGGTCGGGAGGATGTCGCCGCCACCTTCAAATACCTGAACCTTGCACTGACCGCAGCTACCTTTGCCGCCACAGGCCGACGGCAGAAAGATATTCTGATTGGCAAGTGTTGACAGCAGGGATCCACCGGCGGGAGCCTCCACATCCTTGTCGCCGTTGATGTTGATGGTCACCGAGCCGCTGTGGACCAGAAAGTGTTTGGCCGTGAGCAGCACAATGACAAGAAGGAGAGTGATCAGCAGGAAAATCCCCACGCCGCTCAGCATAGTGAGCGAGGAATTGCCCGCAACAGACTGAAGCAATATATATTGAAGTGTCATAACTCAGTTAGATTTTTATGCCTAAGAAACTCATGAAAGCGATACCCATCAGCGCCGTGACAATAAAGGTGATGCCGATGCCACGCAGGGGGGCGGGAATCTTGCTGTAGGTTGCAAGACGCTCGCGTATGGCGGCGATAGCCACAATAGCCAAAAGCCAGCCGAGCCCCCATCCGGCGCCGGCACATCCGGCAGTCACAATGCTGTCAAAGCCTCGTTGCTGCATGAACAGCGACCCGCCGAGAATGGCACAGTTGACCGCGATGAGCGGCAGAAAGATACCTAACGAGGAGTAGAGGGCCGGAGAGTATTTCTCAACCGCCATCTCTACCAACTGGGTCATCGAGGCGATGACTGCTATAAACATTATCAGCGACAGAAACGACAGGTCGACATCGGCAAACTCAGGGCCGAGCCAGATCAAGGCGCCGGCTCTCAGAACGTAGGTCTCAAGAAGGTAGTTGATGGGGAGCGTGATAACGAGCATGAACGTCACAGCCACACCCAGGCCAAAAGCCGTCTTCACATTCTTTGAAACCGCCAGAAATGAACACATGCCCAGGAAATAGGCAAAGATCATGTTGTCGACAAATATCGAGCGTATAAATAGATTCAAATTTTCCATTTTCTGTTGATGTTAGAGTGGATATGGTAAGACAGCTCATTGGTCTTGGAGCTCCTTGTTGCGGCTACGGTGAACCCAAATGATGCAGGCCACCACGATGAGAGCCATGGGTGGCAAAATCATCAGGCCATTGTTGACATAGCCATGCTCGTAGGCTGCCGGGGGTATCACGTCATAGCCCAACAGAGAGCCTGAACCGAGCAACTCACGGAAGAAACCGACAATGACAAGGATGATGGCATAGCCGACACCGTTGCCCACGCCGTCAAGAAACGAAGGCCAAGGCCGGTTGGCCATGGCAAAGGCCTCGAGTCGACCCATGAGAATACAGTTGGTGATAATCAAGCCTATAAACACCGACAGCTGCTTGCTCGCGTCGTAGGCGTATGCCTTGAGCAACTGATCGACGATCACCACAAGACCGGCCACAACCACCAGTTGCACGATGATGCGGATATTTGTCGGGATGGTGTTTCTGAGCAACGAGATGATAACATTTGAAAACGCAAGGACGGCGGTCACCGAGATGCCCATCACAATAGCGGGCTCGAGCTTGGCTGTGACAGCCAGCACCGAGCATATACCAAGCACCTGAACGATGACAGGATTGTCCTTGGAAAAAGGATTGAAAAGGACTGAACGATTGTTGATTTTTTCTGCCATGACTGAAGGTTACTTAAGTGATTTCAAAAATTGTTGATAAGGACGCAGGCTGTTGGCAAGCATTGTCGAGACACCCGTAGATGTGATTGTGCCACCCGAGATGGCATCGACATAATCCTGGCCGGGAGCCGGTTTCAATCCCTTTTTGAGAACGGCAATCGAGGTGAAGTCGCCATTTTCGTTAAAGAGTGACTTACCGTCAAACTGATCGCTGAAAAACGACTTTTCTATCTCTGCGCCAAGCCCCGGGGTCTCCCCCTGATGAGCGAAATAGGCTCCATAGACTGTCAGACCATCGCTGTTCATAGCGATATATCCCCATATCGGGCCCCAAAGTCCCGCGCCATACATCGGCAGGATGTATTTCAACTGACCGTCGGAGGGAACACGACAAACAAACACCGGCAGCTGTCGCTCATTCTCTTTAAGTTTCACCTGAGCGGCAACATCGACATCAAACGCGTTTCCCTCGACGCGCTCGCCGCGAGAGTCAACAATGAACTGCTCGACGATGAGCTTCTCGTAGGTCTGACGAACCGAGTCGGATGCCGGGACGACATGGACCGACGCAAGAATCTGCTTCATCTTGTCGGCGCTGATATTCTCGTTCTGACGCTCACGCAACGAGAGCGAGGTAAACGCCAACCCGGTGCCGACAATCAACACCAGCACTATTATATAAATGATGGTGTATATATTACTCTGTTTATTAATAGCCATAATAAAGATCGTGTTTTAAACGTTTTGACTAACCTTGGCGCGAGACAAGCGGCGCGAGATGTTGACCTGAACCACACAATAATCAATGAGCGGTGCAAAGGCATTCATCAACAGCACTGCCAGCATAGCCCCCTCGGGATAACCATTGTTGTAGGTGCGTATGAGTACCGCGATGACTCCGGTCAGGAAACCGTAGATGAACTTGCCGACACCGGTGCGCGAGGCTGTGACCGGGTCGGTCGCCATAAACACTGCCGCAAAGGCAAAACCGCCGTAAAGCAATTGGTCGAGAGGCGACAGGAATGACGCCGGATAGGTTGGCGTGGCAAAGATATTGGCAATCCACCCCATCAGCAGACCGCCGGCAAACACCGACAGCATGATGCGCCACGAGGCGATCCCGGCCGACAGAAGTATAACCGCACCGATGAGAATACACAATGTCGAGGTCTCGCCAAAAGAGCCCGGTATAAGACCGATGAAAGCATCCCACGAGGAGATCGGGTCGCCAACGATGTTGCGCAGTGTCAACACACCCTCGGTGTGGGTGGCGATCTGCCCCAACGGGGTCGCTCCCGATATACCGTCGGCAAAATTCACTGTACCTCCAAGACCGCATATCGGACCCGACGAGATGAACACACTGTCGCCACTCATTTGTGCCGGGTAGGCAAAGAAGAGGAACGCGCGGGCCACCAACGCCACATTAAAAATATTATAACCTGTACCGCCAAACACCTCTTTTGCAAAGACAACGGCAAAAGCGGTTGCCACGGCGAGCATCCACAGCGGGGTCTCGATCGGGCATATAAGCGGAATCAGGATACCTGTCACAAGAAAGCCCTCCTGAATCTCTTCATGACGCCATTGGGCCACGACAAACTCGATGCCAAGACCTACAACGTAGGTGACAACAATGCGCGGCAATATCGCCAGAAAGCCATAAAGCAACATCTGCCACATAGACATGTCGACTCCCGAGCCTAACGCGTTTTGATAACCGGTGTTATACATTCCCATTATCAGACACGGCATCAAAGCCAGCACCACGATTATCATCAGTCGTTTTGAGTCAAAATTGTCGTGAATGTGTGAGCCTGATGTCGAGGTGGTGTTGGGGGTGAACAGGAATGTCTCAAACCCGTCAAACACCGACTCAAATGCGTGTAACTTGCCGCCCTCACTGAAGGCGGGTTTCACACGGTCAATATATTTCTTTAAAAATTTCATAATCAAATGGATTAAGGTTATGCCTCCTCGCGGCGCAGGTAGTCAAGACCGTCTCTGACGAGTTTCTGCAACTCCAGTTTGGAGGGATCCACATATTCACAAAGAGCGACATCTTCGGGTGCGATCTCATATATTCCCAATTGCTCCATGCGGTCAATGTCTCGTGAATTGATCGCCTTGAAAAGATATTCAGGCAATATATCCATGGGGAGCACCTTGTCATACACCCCCGACATGATCATAGCCCGTCGGCCACCATGGATGCGGGCATCGGGCCTGAACAATTTTTTGAGGAAGTGACCCGGGAACGAGCGGCTCTCGCTCATCTTGTCGGGAGCCATCGAGGCCCACCCCATAAACTCATCGGCATCGTCGCCCTCGGGGATGACGGTCACCTGACGGTAAGGGAAATGCAGATAGCCCGACAAGTCGGTTTTAACGCCGGTCAACACATTTCCGGCAATCACCCTCAGGTGGGCGGTATCACTGTCCAACTGGTTTTTGAGCAATGATGTCAGATCGGCGCCAATCACAGTATTAACAAGGCGCGGGGCTTTCAGCTCCGAGCCGGTCAAAGCGACAGTCGTGTTCATGTCGACCACCCCATCTTTCATCATTCGTCCAATACGGTACAGAGTCGTCACATCAAGAGTCCAGATTGTCTCCCCCTTGTTGACCGGCGCTATATTGGCAGCCTGAATACCGGCATTGCCAGCCGGATGGGGACCGGCAACATCGACCATGACGGCACCCTCCACATCAACATCAGACCCCGCGGGGACAGACAGGTAAACCTCGCCCGTGGTCAGTTGGCTGAGCGCTTTCACACCGGCCGCCAACACCGCCTGGTCATAGCTCTCTATCGCCGGCATGCAGGCCAATGGCGCCGTGTCGAGCGCCGTTACAAAAATGTCGCGTGGTGTCTTGTCGACAACGGGTACAATATCGTAGGGCCGCTGTCTCATCATCGCCCACAGGCCGTAGCTCTGCATCGCGTCCTTTATCGAGGCGGCATCAGCGGCCGGTTTCCCGACATTAAACGTGGCCGGGTCTTGAAAGGCCGGCTCGACCTCGATGCGTTCAATCTTACGACGCAGGCCGCGAACGACGGCTTTCACCGTTCCCGTCACGGGCGACACAATCTTGACAGTCTCGACATTCTTATCTCTTAATAACGGATCGCCTGCCTTGACCGAATCACCCTCTCTCACCTCGGCCTTAGGGACAAAACCGGGATAGTCGTCGGGAATCAAGGCAACGATTTGTGGCTCGACTCTTGTCGCCGCGACAGCTGCATCAACCGCTCCGGCAAGGTGCAAGTCCAAACCACGCTTTACAGTAAGTTGCTTTCTCATCAGTAACTCTAAATAAAACCTAATTAAAGTGCAAAATTAAACATTTTTCACCAATAGCCATCCTCATCCTGAAAATTTCTTAATTTTTTGACCCGACACTAAGGGCGATATGTTAAATCCACATTTTTTAAGAACTATTATCGTCACCACGCGTTTATAAATTAAATAATTTAAAACAATTAAAACAAACCTTTATCAACAGACACAACTATGAAACGTTTAATTTACACTCTGTTAGCGCTACCACTGCTGATGCTTGCCTCTTGTAGCAACGATGACGATCTTCCTCAGGTTGATTTTGATGTCTCATTCTCGGGCGCGACAAATGTCGACGGCACATTTTATATTGTCAAAGGCGACCAGCTGACGGTCGATGAAATCACCGTCACCCCCGAGGCCGGCACCAAACAGGCCACAATCGGCGCGGTTTCCTATATTTGGGACTACATACCCTACGGCACTGTCATTGAGTCACCTTTCACCATGTCATTGCAAACGAGCAACCTCCCCGTCGGCCGTCACGTATTGCAGATGGAGGCCTCGATACTTCAAGTGGATAAAGCCATTGGCATGGCCTACTTCTCCTACCCTGTTGTCATTGTAGAGTCGGCCGAGGATATTCCTACCGATGGCACTGTAGCCACAGCCGTCATCAACGATGCCAAACCCACCATCCGCTCGGGCACAGGCGCCAAATTTGACTGACAGAAACCGACTGAAACATATCTTACACTGACAGCGACTGCCTCTTTGAGGTGGTCGCTGTCAGTGCTTTTTCAACAACATTTGGAAAAAACAGGCATGAGTGTTTGTCCGATGAAAAAAAATTATATAAATTCGCATTCATAAACACAAACCCGCTTTATCTATGGTTTATCTTTTTAGAATAGTATCCGATGAAGTCGACGACTTCAAACGCGAGATAGAAATTGATGCCGACACCACATTCCTTGACCTGCGCAACGCCATCATCGATGCCGTGGGCTACAGCAAGGGGCAGATGGCTTCATTTTTCCTTTGTGACCGCTCATGGGAGAAAGACAAGGAGATAACTCTTGAAGACATGACGATGGATTCATCGGTCGACCCCCTACTGATGGAAGAATGTGTCATCTCCGACTTTGTTGAAGATGAAGGTCAGCGACTCATCTACACATTTGACTACCTCACCGACCGCAGTTTCTTCCTTGAGATGAAGAAATCAATCCCCGGCGAGCATCTTGACAAGGCTGTGTGTGTAAGCTCGGTTGGCGATGCCCCGTCGGAGACTGTCAACCTCGATGAGTTTGACGCGGCCAACGATGCCAAAGCGGCCAAAGCGGCGGCAGCATCATCCTTTGACATTGACGACGACCTGTATGGCGACAGCCAATACAATGATGACGAGTTTGATGCCGCCGGGTTTATGGATATGGACTATGACGAGCGCTGACAGCGCCGCGCCTCATATATATATTAAAAAAGTCATGGACTCCCCAACCGGGTTTCCATGACTTTTTCATAGAGTCTGTTCCCTAAATCAAAAGTCGATTGACAGCCTGACGTTGAGCTGACGGCGGGTCAGATAGTTGGGGACGGCATACTGGATGTCGTTGACATCGGTCACCCAATAATAGCTCGACACATTGGAAATATCGAGCAGATTAAAGCAGTCAAGCCCCAACCAGACGCTCTTTATATGCCTCAACAAGCCCGAGCGGGTGTGCCCCTCCTCAGGTGGCGACACAAGGGCGTAAGAGAGCCCGACGTCGACGCGTTTGTAGGGGGGTGTCCGGAAATATCCTTTGTCGCGGCTCGACCGCGGGGCGGTCACCGGGAGGCCGTCGGAGAAGATGCCGCGCAAATTGAATTTCAGCTTGGGCCATTTCGGGAAAAAGTCGGTGAAATAGATTGCAAAGCTGTAACGCTGGTCGCCGGGACGCGGCACCTTGACGCCGTTGAGAGTCTCGCGGGTCTTCATGAGCGACAATGAAATCCAACTGTCCGAGCCGGGCACAAACTGGCCGAAGAGTTTGAAATCGACACCCATTGCCATGCCGTCGGTCTCGTTTTTGCCTGAGTAGACCAGTTTAAGATTGTCTATCTCGTAGGGTATGATGTTACCGAGCGCTTTGTAGTAAGCCTCGGCCGAAAATTTAAACGGTCGGTTCAGAGCCCTGAATGTGTAGTCGGCACCGGCTATCACCTGAAACGAGCGCTGAGACTTAATGTCGCGGTTGAGAAGGATGTTGGTATTGCCGTCGGCATCGGTGACCGGTAACCGGTACTCTTTATAAAACGGAGACTGATAGTAAAGACCGGTTGCAAATCGATAGGCCCACCGTGAGTATTTTTCGGGCACGAAACCGACGTTGACCCTCGGCGAGACAAGCCACTCTTTATTGAAACTCCAGTAGCTCGCCCTGATGCCGGCGTTAAGCGATAGATAGCCCGCCGCGGTGTTGAGCTTGTAGGTATCCATCGCAAAGATCGACAGGCGCGACGACGAGACATCGTTGTGGGAGCTGAGATTATAGATCACCTTGACCAGATTGGGGTCATGAGGCAAAGAGTAACCGGCCGAGTCGCGGCGTTCCCACTCGCGGGTGCGGTCGAGAATCTTCTCGTGAGACATTGACAGGCCGTATGACAGGTTGTGGTTGGAAATACCGGTGTTGCCGCGTAGCGAGAGCTGCATCACAGAGGCTTTCAGACGGTTGCGGGCATGCTCCTGATAACGGCCCACGCCGAGCTCACCTCCCACCTCGCCGGTACCGGCCTGGTCGAGCCAATACTCGCCCGAGATGTCGTAGGCCACGAGCTCATTTGTCAGGTAGCCCGAGGCAAGTAGTGTGAAATTGGTTGATTTTGAGCGTAAATACTGCAAGGAGAGTGCGCCAAAGTAGGTTTCAAACTTGTCCTTCTCGTGGCCGTCAAAATAGACCTTAAACTGCTTGGCATCGGTCGATGTGCCAAAATTGGTCGTGCGATCCTGTGGGGTGAAACGATAGTTATTGATGGAGATGTTGCCAAGAAATGAGACTCTGAATTTTGACGAGGGAGTGAGCGTCAGGTTTGTCTGATAGTCAAAATAGTTAGGGTCATACTCACCGCGAGTCTCCATAGAGCTCAGCAGTGAGGAGTTACGCTTGTACCTGAGGCCATGCAACTGGCTGAAACGTCGCGACGACTGGCCCAGCGACAGGCTCCCACCCATGAGCGACCCCGAGACAGAGCCTTCAAACGCTTCTGGCTGACGGTATGTGATGTCAAGCACGCTCGACATGCGGTCGCCATACTCGGCGGGGAAGCCTCCGGTTGAAAATGCGATAGAGCCGACAAGGTCGGGGTTGATGATCGACAACCCCTCCTGCTGACCCGAAGAAATCAACTGGGGCCTGTAGACCTCCACGCCATTGATATAGACACTGTTCTCGTCAAACGACCCGCCTCTGACCGAGTACTGGCTCGACATCTCGTTTGATGAGTTGACCCCGGCCATGGTCGTGATGACGCTCTCGACACTGCCGCCGCTCACGTCGGGACTGCGACGTATCTGGTCGATGGATATCTTACCCATCGTGGTCACATCTTTCTTATACTCGGTAATCTCAATTTCAGTCAGCTCCTTGGTTGCCTCCTCAAGCTTGACATTCAAGGTCACGTCACCCTTGGGGTCGAGCAACATGCGCTTGACCTCACGGTAGCCAATACATGAGAAATAGACATTTACAGTGTCGGCAGCGGCGGCCGTCAGATTGTAAGACCCGTCAAGGCCTGTGACAGTGCCTATTGCCGTCCCTCCGATACGCACCGTTGCAAATTCAACCGGTTTGTTCTGGCTGTCGGTGACGACACCATGTATCTTGACCCGCTCGACAGCGGCAAAGGCGACTATCGGGAGGAGTATCAGGATTAATATCAGTATGATTTTGACATTTTTCATCATTTACAATAACGTAATCTTAGGCAAAAAATTGCATCTTTAGGGAATATCATCTACTTTTGCATCTGTATATGAGCTCAGTTAAACTAATTATATGTGACTTTGACGGCACCCTGGTCGACACCTTCGAGTCAAACTTTCTCGGCTATGAGGCGGCCTTTGAGAGCCTTGGGATGTCGCTGTCGCGCGACGTTTACCGCCGCTGTTTCGGGATGCGGTTTGACCGCTTCATGGACACTCTCGACATCACCGACGGGCAGCTGCATCAAGAGATACGCGACCGTAAGACATCTTTCTATCCCCGTTTTTTTGACAAGCTCAGGGTCAACCGGCCACTCTTAAATTTTGTCAAGTCGTTTCATCAAGGGGGTGGAAAGACGGCGATTGCCTCGACAGCCCGGGTGGAAAATCTCATGAACGCCCTGCGCCACATCGATGCCGTGGGCATCTTTGACCTCATTTTGGCCGGCGAGCAGGTGAAGCACGGCAAGCCACATCCCGAAATCTATCTGAAAGTGCTTGAGCAAATGGGTGTTACCCCCAACGAGGCTCTTGTTTTTGAAGACAGCCCGGTCGGCATACAGGCCGCCGAGGCTGCCGGCATAAACTATATCACTGTCAATCAAGCGTTTTTCAAATGACTGTTGTTTTTGATCTCGATGACACCCTCTTTGACGAGATAGACTATCTTCTGTCGGCCTACTGGGAAATAGCACGGCTTTTGGAAGAGCGCGGAACCATGAGCCGCCGGCAGGCGTTCTCCATACTCGAGTCAAACCGAGGCCGCGATGCCTTTGACCGGCTGCTTGACTCCGAGGGGGAAAACGTGACGATGACTGTCGCTGAGATGGTCGACATATATCGCACCCACACACCCCGTCTGACCCTCCCGGCCGAGGTTGAATCAACCCTCAACTCTCTAAAAGCCAACCCTAAAGTAGACCGGATGGCAGTCATGACCGACGGTCGCGTCAACACCCAGACGGCCAAATTCAACGCCCTGGGGCTCGACAAGTGGATTGACCCATCCCTGTTGGTTATAAGCGAGGCCGCCGGGGGCGACAAACTCTCGGGACTCCCCCACGCCGTGATTGAGAGGTTGACATCGGCCTCACCCGATAATATAATGTATATAGGCGACAACGTCGCCAAAGACTTTATCGAGGCAAACCGCCGGGGTTGGATCACGGTTATGGTGCCACCGGGCCCCGATGCCATTCACCACGCAACAAGAATTCTTGACAAGAGCTATCGGCCACAAGTAACTCTGTCTAAGTTTGCCGACATATTAGAAATTTTGTAATTTTGCCGATGCCAAAATAAAATCAGATGAATAAAGAAAACAAAACCAACATAGCCTTAATCACAGGTATCACTGGCCAGGACGGCTCTTATCTTGCCGAGTTTTTGCTTGAAAAGGGGTATGAGGTGCACGGCATCATACGCCGCAGCTCGTCGTTCAACACCGGACGCATCGAGCATCTGTATCTCGACGAGTGGGTTCGCGACATGCATCGCGAGCGGCTGCTCCACCTCCACTATGGCGACATGACCGACTCGTCGTCGCTCATAAGAATAATCCAGGAGGTTCAGCCCACCGAGATATACAATCTTGCGGCACAGAGCCATGTGAAGGTATCGTTTGACGTGCCCGAATACACGGCCGATACCGATGCCGACGGGACGTTGCGCCTGCTCGAGGCTGTCCGCATCCTGCATCGCGAGAAACTCACCAAAATCTATCAGGCAAGCACATCGGAGCTGTTTGGCAAAGTACAGGAGGTGCCTCAACGCGAGACGACACCATTCTACCCGCGCAGTCCATACGCCGTGGCCAAGCTCTACGGTTTCTGGATTACCAAAAACTATCGCGAGAGCTATGGCATGTTTGCAGTCAACGGCATCCTTTTCAACCATGAGAGCGAGCGCCGAGGAGAAAATTTCGTGACACGCAAAATCACCCTTGCCGCCGCCAGGATAGCCTCGGGCCGTCAGGACCGTCTTTACCTGGGCAACCTGAACGCACGCCGCGACTGGGGTTATGCTCCCGACTATGTTGAGTGCATGTGGCTCATAATGCAACAGGAAGAGCCCGACGACTACGTGATTGCCACCGGCGAGTATCACACCGTTCGCGAGTTTACCACCCTTGCGTTCTCTCGCGCCGGCATCACCCTCAAGTGGGAGGGCGAGGGTATTGGAGAGCGCGGCATCGACGCCGCCACCGGCAAAGTGTTGGTCGAGGTTGACCCGCGCTTTTTCCGCCCGGCCGAGGTCGAGCAACTGCTTGGCGACCCCTCAAAGGCACGCGAGCGCCTGGGTTGGAATCCCCGTAAGACCTCATTCACCGACCTTGTCAACCGCATGGTCGACAGCGATCTCAAACTCGTCAGGGAGGGCAAGATATGATAGACAAAAATGCAAAAATATATGTGGCCGGCCATCGCGGCCTTGTCGGCTCGGCAATCTATGAGAATCTGCGTCGTCGCGGCTACACCAACCTTGTCGGACGCACCCACGCCGAGCTCGACCTGCTCGACGCAGCGGCGGTGAAAGAGTTCTTCGACCGGGAAAAACCCGAGTATGTCATCCTCGCCGCCGCCCATGTTGGCGGTATTATGGCAAACAGTCTTTACCGCGCCGATTTCATCTATCAGAATCTTCAGATACAGCAAAATGTGATTGGTGAAAGCTTCAGGCACGGCGTGAAGAAGCTTCTGTTTTTAGGAAGCACCTGCATCTATCCCCGCGAGGCACCCCAACCCATCCCCGAGAGCGCTTTGCTGACATCTCCGCTTGAATACACCAACGAGCCCTACGCTATCGCCAAGATTGCCGGATTGAAAATGTGTGAGAGCTTCAACCTGCAGTATGGCACCGACTATATCGCCGTGATGCCCACAAATCTCTATGGGCCGCGCGACAATTTCCATCTTGAAAACTCTCACGTGTTGCCGGCCATGATACGCAAACTGCATCTGGCCAAAGCCCTCTATGAAAACGACTTTGAGACCGTCAGGACCGACCTCGACAAGCGACCCGTTGCAGGGGTTGACGGCAAAGCGTCATGGGAGGAAATTGTGGCCACGCTCAACGGTTTCGGAATCTTTGCCGACCATCTCGAGCTTTGGGGGTCGGGCAAACCGTTGCGCGAGTTTCTTTGGAGCGAGGATATGGCCGATGCATCGGTTCATATTCTTGAAAACGTGTCGTTTGACGACCTGCGCGGCTCGTCGCCCGAGGTGCGCAACTGTCATGTGAACATCGGCACAGGCATGGAGCTGACCATTGGTGAGCTCGCCTCAAAAATCAAAGAGACCATCGGCTATCAGGGCGATCTGGTTTGGGACAGCACAAAGCCCGACGGCACTATGCGCAAACTCTGTGACGTCTCCAAGCTGCACAGCCTGGGATGGCATCACAAAGTCGATATCGACGAGGGTATTCAGCGGCTTTACGACTGGTACCTAAATAATTAAAAATTGTCCTCCAATAGTTTATGCAACCGTTGGAGGACAATTTTATTTGGGATCAAATCCCGGTTTATCTTTAATCTTTACTTGCTGCTGGGACGGAGGTCGTAAGAAATCATCGCGATGCTAAAGCCCCAGTAGATAAAGGCGATTGAGGTCAGGAAGCTAACCATCCACATGTTTTGAACCCAACCGGCCTCAAGGAAGAAGAATCCGATTACAAGCATTAAAATGCCGTTTATCAGGTTGAGCCACCAGTAGCGGCGCTTACGCTCGGCAAACGAGTTCATCACGGCGCTCAAGCCCCAGTAAAGGAAAACAAATGAAATGAAGTAGGGGAAGACAGCCTCGCTGAGCACCACACTGCGAACCAGCATAAAGCCGATAAAGATGTCGATGACACCACCGGCGAGCCACCAGCCCCAGCCTTTACCGTGGTCAGGGCCTGAAGCCACACAAAGCTGAACAATGCCGACGGCTACCATCATCCAACCAAAAATCTGTGACGACACTGCATAACCTATCTCGGGCCAGAACCAATAGGCAAAACCACACAGTACCATTAAAATGCCGGCCAAAAGCACAACCCACCAGGCACGTGACTGACCGATAAATCTACCATTTAATGCTTTCATAATCTTTTCTATTTATTTTGTTAAACTTTTTCAATGTTATTTTAACTTTATAACAACGCCGGTCAATTTCTGTTCAAGGAAAATTAACTAATTTTGCACTATGATTTATCCTGAACGTATTGAAGAGAAAATCGGGTTTAAAGCTGTTCGTGAGGCCGTCAAAGGATTGTGCATCTCGACGCTTGGCTCTGATATGGTCGATTTGATGACCTTTGCCACCGATTTCAACCTTGTGCAGTCACTGCTGAGCGGGGTCGACGAGATGAAAGCAATCATGTCGACCGACGACACCATTCCCCTGGAGCAATTGCATGATGCCACCGGGCTGCTCAGGTCAATCCTCCCACCCGAGACCTTTCTCCCACCCCGCGACATCATCATGGTCAGGTCGATGATCGCGGTGATAACCGAGGTGACCAAATTTTTTGAACGATATCGCCATGAGGGTGACGAGGGAGCGATGACAACCCCTTACCCCACCCTCGACCGCGAGGCAAGGCTCATGACACTGCCGGGGGCTCTGCTGACGGCCATCGACCGCGTGGTCGACAAATATGGCAATGTGAAAGACAACGCCTCGCCCGAGTTGGCCGACATCCGCTCTTCCTTGCGCT
Organism: uncultured Muribaculaceae bacterium; assembly: GCA_964394205.1. GTDB lineage: Bacteria > Bacteroidota > Bacteroidia > Bacteroidales > Muribaculaceae > HGM05190. The sequence goes on from CAYMVS010000002.1 coordinate 24,982, forward strand.
CGACAACGGCGGCTGTAAACAGCATCATGCGACGGGTCATTGCCCGAGCCGTGGCCGACGGGTTGATCGAACATGACACGACACCCTCGGTGCGCGACGGTCGCCTCGTGCTCCCGGTCGCCCCCATGAACAAGCGGCGGGTCAACGGTATCGTCCACGACGAGAGCGCCTCGGGAAAAACCGTTTTTATAGAGCCGGCCGAGCTCGTCGAGACCAACAACCGCATCCGCGAGCTTGAGATGGAGGAACGGCGCGAGATCGCGCGCATCATGGTCTCATTGGCCAGAGATATACGCCCCCACATCCCGGCGTTGCTTGACAGCGCCACTGTTTTAGGCAACCTTGACTTCATCCGCGCCAAGGCTCTATATGCCATCGAGACCGGCGGGAACAAACCGACAGTTGACAACACTCCCGACCTGGAGTGGTATCACGCCTGTCACCCGGTCTTGAAACTGACTCTCGAGCGCCAAGGCAAACAGATCGTGCCTCTCGACATACGCCTCACCGCCACCGACCGCATCCTGATTATCTCGGGCCCCAATGCCGGCGGCAAGTCGGTGTGTCTCAAGACGGTAGGGACACTTCAATACATGATGCAGTGTGGCATGCTGCCACCGGTCTACGAGAACTCCCGCTTTGGCATCTTTGAAGATATTCTTGTCGACATTGGCGACGACCAGTCGATTGAAGATGACCTGAGCACCTACAGCTCCCATCTGAGAAACATGAAAGAGTTTCTGCGTCGGGGCAGGTCGACCTCGTTGATGCTCATCGACGAGTTTGGAGGGGGCACCGAGCCACAGATTGGCGGCGCGATAGCCCAGGCGATTCTCAAGCAGTTCAACGACCTTAAGCTTTGGGGAGTTATAACCACCCACTACCGCAACCTCATCCACCTTGCCGAGGAAACACCGGGACTGATCAACGGCTCGATGCTTTATGACCGTCACCTGATGCAGCCCATCTTCAAGCTCTCCATCGGCAACCCCGGCAGCTCGTTTGCCATCGAGATAGCCCGCAAGATAGGTCTGCCCGAGTCAATCATCGACGATGCCTCGGCCATTGTTGGCAGCGACTACATCAATCTCGACAAATATCTTCTTGACATAGCCCGCGACAAGCGCTATTGGGAAAACAAACGCTCCTCCATACGCCTGAAAGAGAAGAAACTCGACTCGATTGTAGAGCGTTATGAAACCGAGGCCGACACCCTGCGGCTGAAACGTCGCGAGATACTCGACGAGGCGCGTCGCCAGGCCGACGACATCATCAAGGCCGGCAACGCCTCGATTGAGCGCACCATCCACGACATCAGGCGCGCCCAGGCCGACAAGGAAAAGACTCTCGAGGCCCGCCGCCGCCTCAAGGAGGAGCGCGAAAAGCTCGCCTCGGGCGACAGCACCGGGTCTCACCCTCTGCTTGAACGCGCCCCCAAGAGCAAAAAGAGAAAAACGGCCCCCCAGGTAAAGACAAAGAGCACACCCATCACCCCCGGGCTTCACGTGCGTCTCGACGGCGCCGGCACTGTCGGGACCGTTGTCGAGGTGAGCGGCAACAAGGCGGTTGTCAACTTTGGCATGCTCAAAACGACCGTCGACACCTCCCGCCTAACCCCCACCATAGCCAAACCGTCGACCACCGGCGGCAAATCATCCTTTGTCAGCGCGGCCACAACCGAGGCTATGCGCAACCGTCAGCTTAACTTCAAGCAGGAAATCGACGTGCGTGGCATGAGGGTCGACGAGGCCATTCAGGCCATAACATATTTTATTGACGATGCCCTGCAGTTTGAAGTGCAGCGTGTACGCATCCTTCACGGCACCGGCACCGGCGCCCTGCGTCAGAGCATACGCCAGTATCTGTCGACGGTGCATGGGGTCAGCAGCTGCCACGACGAGGATGTGAGGCTCGGTGGAGCGGGAATAACGGTTGTAAACCTTTAAATTATGTTAAATTTTACACTCATTAAATATTAGGTTGTATATTTGTGTTACAAAACATCTTTTACTGACATTTTGTTTGCCAAAAAATAATAGAATCACAACTTGCCGCCACAGGCACCCCAACATAAACTTATGATTAGATCAGCGCTTGAAAAGGTTATTCAGGAAGATTTACATGAGGTGTGGACTCTTTTAAATCACGAGGAGAAACGCCTTGTGGCTGAAAACTTTACCCTCCATAATTTTAAAAAGAACCAGGTCATCTACGGTGAGGCCGAAGACCCCGAGTTTCTTTGGGTGCTGTTGAAAGGCAAGGTGAAGAAATTCAAAGATGGTGTTGGCGGTCGAGTTCAGATCATCCGTTTGATACGCCCGGTGCAATATTTCGGTTACCGCGCCTTTTTTGCAGGCGAGCCCTACGTGTCGAGCGCCGGCACCCTCGAGCCGTCGACCTTGGGGACTGTCCCCTTGTGGCTGGTCAAGCAGCTCATCATGCAAAACAACCAGTTGGCCATGTTTTTCATCCACGAGCTGTCGCGCAACCTCGGTAGCTCGGACACACGTATCGTCAATCTTACACAGAAACACATACGCGGGCGTCTTGCCGAGGCCTTGATTGTGCTCAAAGACAACTATGGATATGAGGAAGACAACATCACCCTGCGCATCTACATGGCCCGTGAAGATCTTGCCAACCTCTCAAACATGACCACCTCCAACGCCATCAGGACCCTCTCCTGCTTTGTCAACGAGAAGATTATCATTGTCGACGGGCGAAAAATCAAGATCCTCAACGAGCCGGCACTGCGCAAAATCAGCAAGTTCGGATAATTTTGCCGGTTGGTGTCCGCTGAAATTTCTCAACCTCGACAACCTGTTTCGGCACCATGCGTGCCGGCAATATGCCTCTCAACCGGGCCAACAGGCCGCTTAAGTCTCTCTCACAGTCTCTCTCAACAACTAAAGTCAAAGCCTCGCCCCACTGTGGATGAGGCTTTGATGTTATATAAAACGGCGGGAGCTTGAGCGAGGTGGCTATTTTGGCCTCCAACTCCTCGGGGTGTACCTTTATCCCCCCGGTGTTGATCACATTATCGGCGCGGCCCTGCCACTGCATGACGGTGGCCGACAGCAGTTTGACGACATCGCGTGTCACCAGGGGGCTCCATGTCGCCTCAGGGTGGTTGATGACGAGACACGAGTGGTCATCGGTTGAGAATGTCACTCCCGGCATCGCGGTGTAATAGGGCTCGCCAAGAGGGCGCAACGCGACATGGCTGCACGTCTCGGTCATGCCATAGGTTGAAAACATCTTTGCCCGGGGCAGCCGCTCTGTCAACCGCCGTTCCTGATCAATCGACAGCGGCGCGCCGCCAATAATTATGTTCCTGATCTCGGGTGGACATGAAGCCTCGAGCAGTTTGTCGACCTGGGCCGGGACAATCGCCATCAGGTCGACCGCCGTCACATCTTCAGGCAGCCCCTCGAGCGGGTCAAGCGACGGCTTGAGCTGCACCATCCGGGCGCCGGCAAGCATCGCTCTGAGCATCATCATTTTTCCTCCGATATACTCAGGGTTGATGGCCGATAGAAAGGTCATGTTGTCACTCCCGAGACCGAGGTGTTCAAGTGTCGCCCGCGCGCTAAGCTCCATGTCGGCCTTTGAGAGACTGATCTCCTTGCCGCCGCGCGTTGTTCCCGAGGTCGATGTCGACAGGTAAGGCTCAGGGCCGTTCCACAACCGGCTGAATGTCGTCAAGGCACTATCCACTGCAAAGGTCTGTTAAGTTTAAAATCGGCATCACTGTTATATGTCAGTCTCTCCCCCTCGAGTCTGAGCGGCGAGTCAAAATTGTTGGTGTATAAAGCACCGGTGCCGAGCCCCTGAGGCATGGACACACCAAGCGAGGCGGTCCACTGGGCGATAGCGTTAAGGCCAATGTTTGACTCGAGTGCCGAGGTTATCCACCACCCTATGTTCATCTCTTCGGCGAGCTCAATCCAGTCGGCGGCGCCCGAGAAACCGCCGTGGAGCGTCGGTTTGAGAATGATATAGTGCGGTCCGACAGCCTCAAGCATCTTCAGCCTGCTGCCGTGGGTGTTCAGCCCGATCAACTCCTCGTCAAGCGCGATGGGGATAGGTGAATACTGGCAGACGGTGTGCATCGCCTCATAGTTACCGGCCCTGACCGGCTGTTCAATAGAATGGATATCGAGCGGTGCAAGCCGGTCAAGAGCCTTCAAGGCGACCCCGGGCGAAGCAAACGAACCGTTGGCATCGAGACGTATCGTCAACCGATCGTCGTCAAAATATCCGCGTATATATCTCAATAGCTCAAACTCACTCTCAAAGTCTATACCCCCTATCTTGAGCTTGATGGTGTGAAAGCCGGCCTCGATCTTGTCATTGATACGCTCAAGCATCTTCTCGCGCGACCCCATCCACACAAGGCCATTGATGGTAAGGCTCCCCCGACCCGAAGTAAAAGGAGACTGAAAGTATAACCCATGCTCGTTGTCAAGCATTGCCTGAGCCATCTCGAGACCGATTTTAATCGAGGGAAAATCAGTCACATCGGGCAGCGGGTCACCCGCCGAGATCGCCGAGCAGACCTGGGCCAACCGTGTCTCATAGTCGGGACGGTCGTCACACGACAGACCTTGAAACATGGCACACTCCCCTATCCCCGTCTTACCAGTGGCAGAGTCGACGAGTTTGACAAACCACGTGTCGCGCCAGTTCATCGACGAGCGCGAGGTGATTGCCGTCTCTTTAAACAACAGTCGGTAGCGGGCAAAGGCGGCCTGCATCAGCCCGGGAATTTTGGGAATTGGTCAAAGTCGGGAGTGCGCTTTTCCAGAAAGGCGTTTTTACCCTCCTGAGCCTCGGCTGTGAGATAATACATCAGCGTGGCGTCGCCGGCAAACTCCATCAGTCCGCGCTGACCGTCGAGCTCGGCATTGAGAGCGCGCTTTATCAGACGGATAGCCATTGGCGAGCGCGACAGGATTGTCTCACACCACTCAAGGGTGGTCTCCTCAAGTTTGTCAAAGGGCACCACAGCGTTGATCATGCCCATGTCAAGCGCCTCGGCTGCAGTGTATTGGCGACAGAGAAACCAGATCTCACGGGCCTTTTTCTGACCCACACAGCGCGCCAGATAGTTTGAGCCAAACCCGCCGTCAAAACTGCCCACCTTGGGGCCTGTCTGACCAAACCGTGCGTTCTCCGACGCTATCGTCAGGTCACACACCACGTTGAGCACATTGCCTCCTCCTATAGCATATCCGTTGACCATCGCTATAACCGGCTTGGGGAGCGAGCGTATCGCCTTGTGCAGGTCAAGCACGTTGAGGCGAGGCACGCCATTGTCGTCGATATACCCTCCGATACCTTTTACATTTTGGTCGCCCCCCGAGCAGAAAGCCTTGTCACCGGCACCAGTAAGGATGACTACGCCAATCCCCGGGTTCTCCCGGCAGTAAGCCATTGCCTCGAGCATTTGAAAAACGGTTTGAGGGCGAAAGGCATTGTAAACCTTCGGCCGGTTGATTGTGATTTTTGCCACACGTCCATGTTGCTCAAACAGGATGTCGCTATACTCTTTTATCGATTTCCAGACTACCATATATATATTTGATTTATTTGTTTTTAAAGATTTGTTTCAGGCACTCGAGCGAGTAATTGCTGTCAAACCCGTGCAGGTGGAGCACTGCGGGCTTGTCGGCAACAGCGGCAAACTTGGGCCAGACCGAGCGTAACTGCCTCATTTGTCGAGCCTCAAAATATTCAAAGCCGGCTGCCAGGGCCAATTGCCTGAGGGGCAAGTTGACCGGCTCTGTGTAAAACTTGTCGTGGGAGGGCAGAGCGCGCGTCGACCTGACATTGGTGAAGATGCCGCCGCCGCCATTGTCGATTATTACCATCTTGAAACGCGGCGACACGTCGGTCAGCAACACCCCGATGTCATACATGGCACTCATGTCGCCGGTTATCAGCACCGTCACGTCACCAAAGACCGACGCGGCTCCGACGGCGGTCGACGTTGACCCATCGATGCCGCTCACCCCACGGTTACAGTCAACGCGGTGGAGCCGCGACGTGTCGGCAAGCTCCATGTATCTCACCGACGTGCCATTGGAAACCTGAAGATTCCATCGGCTCGGAATGAGCTCGCCACATATAAAATAGACCGCCTTGAGATCGCTCCAGGTGAATGAGAACATCGCGTCGTTGAGCCGCGACACCGCGCGGCTCATCTTTGACCGGGCATCCGAGGAAAAATCCGACTCAACCACCGGCATCGACCGGCGCATAGCCGAGGCCAATGACCCGAAAAACGACTCGGCATCGGTCGCTATTGTCAGCGTCAGGTGACGATATGTGTCGACATGTCTCTCAACCGGGGTTACACTCCAGTGCTCGCCAACCTCAATCTGACGCAACATCTTCTTCAGCCGCCCCGACACGATGGCCCCGCCGATGGTTATCAGAATGTCAATCTTGTCGGGAGCGCAACGGGTGGCAAACAGCTCGGCCGGACCGATGCCAAGTCCATGAAGGTTTGCCACACTCTCGGCCACCAACACGACGCCCGGCATCCCGACAAAACGTGCCAGCGACCGATGCAAAGCGGCCGATGGTTGCATCTGGCCGGCAACGATGACCACCCGCCGTGAGCCCATTATACGGGAGGCAAGCGCCGCGGCATCGGCACGCTCGAGCTTTGACGACGGCAACAGGCGTCCTATCAATCGCGGCGTCGGAGCCTCATCGGCCGCCCATGAAGGGTCAAGCAGCCCGGTGGTGTGGACATTGATATGCACCGGCCCCCGGGGGCGCCCGCAAGCCTTGGCCAACGTCTCGTTGACCAGGCGATTGTTCATCGCCCACACTCCAGGCGAGGTCAATGTCGCGTCAACCGTGCATCCCCCGACGGTATAGTTGGCCATCACTCCCGGCTGACGCATCGTTTGAGAGTCGGCCTGGTCGATCCACTCGGGGGGACGATCGGCCGAGATGACTATCAATGGAAGCTCGCGATAATATGCCTCACACACTGCCGGCCCATAATTCAAAAGAGCGGTGCCCGACGTGCACACCAGCGCCACCGGTCGGTTGGTTATCATGCAGATACCCAGAGCCTGAAAGGCCGCGCTACGCTCGTCGACAACAACAGAGGTCAGCAGCCCGGGGGAACTGTCGAGCAACTGCATCAGCGAGGCATTGCGACTGCCCGGCGACATCACGACATGCTCCACGCCACGCGCCACCAGCATTTGAGGCAGCTCTCGCTCGATATTCCAAAATTCATCCATACCACAAAAGTACAAAAATAATCTTCACGACACAACACGGGGCCGAAAGCAATGGCTCCCGACCCCGCGTCAACTATTTATGAATGTGTATTATCTCACAATAATCTTTTCCACTTTGTTTCCCGAACGACTGATGTAGAGACCGGGAGCGAGAGCGTCGCCATTGACACGCACACCGCGCAGGTCGTAGATCTCGGTTGCAGTACCAGCCGGAGCCACCATCACGTTCTCGATGCCGGTTGTCGACGTACCATTGTCGCCGGTGAGCACAATCACCTTGAACGAGTGGGTCTTGGCAGCCACGCGTGCTCCTGCTCGCGAGGGCAACGACGCGGGGGTCGCGCCATTGACCTGTGCCGTCACATTGACCTCGCCCAATTTGAGAGGTTTGATCAGGTGATGCTGGGTAATCTCGATGATGTCGTCGGCATCAAAGGTGTAGCTAACCTCGTCGCTCTCGCTGTCAAGCTCATGCTTGAGCTGGAACAGGTCGTCAATACCGACAAATACGATCTCAGGAGACTCCTCGCCAAAGAGTGTTGCCGACATGATGGGGTAGGTTGTGAAAGTGACGGGAATGGGAATACCGTTCCAGATGACATCAATAATCATCTTGGCAGCCCCTCGCTCGGTGATCTCGCCGTTGAGTGTCACCTCGGCGACAATAGCACCGTCGGCCAAAGGCAACTCTGGGTTGTAACCGCTATAAAGCGACTTGCCGTCTTGCTCGGTGACAGTGTTTGACACGACGATATCACCCAGATTCATCGGGCCGTCACCTAAGTCCATCATAAAGTCATTGAGAGCAAAGACACTGCAGCGGGTCTCGCCGTCGTCGGAGAGTGTCGGGTAGATCATCACCGTCTTGTCTTCGTTTTCAAACAAGGTCATCCCCATCATCGAGCCGTTGAGCTTGCCGGCAATCATCTGAGCCCCCCAGGGCCGGGTGGTAAAGGTAACAGGTATTGACTCAAACATATCCTGAAGCATCGGCACTACCACATTAATATTAAGGTCAATCTCGCCCGATGCCATGATTGTGCCGTCAACTGTAACATTGAGGGTCATGCCGGCAAGGTCGCCCTCGGTGATAGCCAGATTCTCAACACTGCCCGAGTAGGTCTTGTTGCCCTCACCGTCGGTTATATAGCTTGTGTTGGGCACAACGACGTCGCCAACGTTAATACCGATAATTGAGAAATCTTTGAGCGCGAACACACAGTCGCTCTCGGCGTGGTCAATCACCACCTGGGCCATCTGGTTTATGCCTATATGTGTATCCTCGTTTTTGGTCGGGTCAAGCCAAACATTGAGGAAAGCGTTGTAGGGATCCCCCTTTATTTCGGGCTTGGTATCGCCGGCAAACTGGAAAGTATATGTATGAGAAGTCTTGCCGTCGCGGTCGGCATCGACGTTTGACACTGTCACCTCAAGCACACGGGTCTCGGCGTCATAGCTGTAGGTAGCCTCGGCCGACTGACCTAAAAGCACAGCCTCAACAGCGGCCGCATCGTAAGACCCATTGACATTGTAAGTCTCACCCTCTGCCAAATCGGTCATCGGCTCGCCACCGTTAAACGCAATCGACTTCAACCGCGAGTAGTAATACAACTTGACATCATCAACCGTGAGACTCTCACCTGAAACGATCTTTGATTCGTCAAAATAATCAGCAACCGCAATGATGATGTTAAACATCTGGGGGATTGATTTTGAATTATAGGTTATCTCATGGAAATACTCGTTCCACACATCCCCCTCGGTCGAGCCTTTAATTGTTTCTTTATCTATGAAACTGCTTATCAGCTCGGCGTCACTGGTGTGAGTAACTGCACCACCTTGTGCTGTAGACATCCCAAGAATATTTCTGTCTCGGTTTGTCATACTGACTGTTTTGGGGCTGCCTATTACCGCTATGTTTCCGGGGACCGACGCCTGGGTCCAAGAGCCTTTCCAGGAATAGACTACGACTGTTGAGTAGGTATCACCTTTAGCAACACGCTTGTAGGAAAAGCCGATGGCATCAGGACTGTATGAAAACTCCAGGCCACCAAATGTGCCACCATCTTTATTTGATGCTGTAAACCCCTTTGCTGTTGACCATGTCGTTCCAAGTGTAAAATATCCGGGGATATTTTTGCTCATAACTTCCTTATTATCAATCTCAACAGCCCATTCAGATCCATTACCGGCCACTTTTTTACCCAACTCGTTGGCACTTACTGTACCACCCACATGTGAGATACACCATGGCGTGGGGACTTGCCCCTTTTTGGTTTTACTATTATTGCTATCCCATGGAACGCAATCCACCCAGTCGTTTTCAAAGCCGGCGTTGGGGAGCTGTTGGGCTGCAGCAGGGAGAGCAAGCGTCGCCATCAGTGCGCCCGATAAGATTGTTTTAAAAATTTTTTCCATTTTCATTGACATTGAAACGTGTGACAAGCGGGCTATATTCAAAAGGAGAGCGCATTAAACGCCCTGACTTCCACCCCCGTTATGTCTATGTTAGTAATATATTTTCGTGCAAAAAACGTAGCAAAGGTAACAATTTTCTTAATTACCGGCAACTATACAATCAAATTTTTCCCTGCATATTTGGTTCATAAAAGAATTTTTATAGAATTTTAAAAAGAAACAAAACTATGTTAAATTTTTTTACTAATTTTGCGGCTTGAATTAAACATTTTTGGTTAAAATACAGTAATATTTTAAGTTTTTTCAGTAGATGCAAGTATCTCTAAGTATGTTGCGTTCAGTGTTTTGTCGTGCCATTATGGTTGCCGTCATGCTGTTGGCGTTTGCACCTCACCTCTCGGCTCAACGTGTGGCGATAAAAACCAACGCGCTCGATTATCTCATTTTGTCGCCCAACCTTACTGTCGAGGCTCAGGTAAGCCGTGTGCTGTCAGTGCAACTTGGAGTGGCGACCAATCCCCTATCATCTACCATAAAAGGGGTCAAACTTTCCAACTTCAGGGTCGAGCCCGAGATTCGCTACTGGTTTAACCGCCCCATGGCCCGCCACTTTGTCGCGCTGAGCATGACCGGCGCCACCTGCTCGCTGCAGTTTGACGACCGCCACATCTCAGGTGATGCCGTGGCTGCCGGCTTAAGCTATGGATATGCTTTGGTCTTGTCCCGACACTGGAACATGGAGGCCGAGATCGGCTTAGGCCTGGCTCATTTCAGAGGCTACGACTACAAAGGCACCATTAAGCCGATTGAGAAAAACTGCACCAAGCTCTTGCCGGTCCCCATCAGGTTAGGTCTCTCGTTTAGTTATGTATTTAAGTGATCTTTGATATGATGACAATAAAAAGACTTTTGACGATGGCACTCACAGCCGTGTTTGTGTTGCCGTGTTTTGCCAGAACAATCAATATTCACGGCACCATCACCCGGAGTGGCACCGGCGAGCCCCTCATGGGCGTCACCATATATAATGCACGCACCAATAAAGCGCTCGGCATGACCGGCGATGAGGGCCGATATAACATTACGGCCGACTCGGAAGATGAGTTGATTTTCTCGGGCATGTTGCACTCGGAACATCGTGAGAACGTCAACGGCCGCCTGGAGATAAATGTCGCGATGATTCCCGAGGCCAATCAGCTCAAGGAGGTTGTCGTGATGGGAACGAGCAAAAACACCACACTCATCACCGAGCCAACCGACCTCGACGTTGTCGGCAACTACCTGCGGCTCAAAACCAAGGTGAAAATTCCCGCCAAGCTGTTCAACTCACAAGCCCGCATGATCATTCAGCCCACCATCTACAATGTCTCTAAAAAACATCTGTCCTACCTCAAGCCGGTGGTGCTTGACGGATGGCGATATGCCATCACCCAGGAGCGCATGTATGACTGGGATGCCCAACTCGACACTTTGACCGACTACCGTCAGATCAAGACCGACAGCTATGGCAAAGAGAGCACGATCTATCTCATCGACTCGCTCTATATCGACAACCCCAAAGACGACTATCTCTGTGCCATCATGTCGTCGCTCGAAGACTACAACAAGATTGTCTACACCGACACCTTTGAAATAGCGCGAGGCACGGTCAACCCGCTCAGGTTCCTCTCCTACTCGATCGACCCAATCGCTATGGACGAGGAGCAATACCTCCCCACCCCCGAGGTTGAGTTGAGAGACGCGTCGGGCGAGATGAACCTGATTTTCCCCGTCGGCAAGGCAAAGCTCGACCTCTCGCTGGGCAACAACGCCGCCGAGCTGAACGCCTTGATCGAAGAGTTTAAAACAATCGAGAATGCCCCCGACATGACCCTCAAGAGCTTCAAGATCTTTGGATTTGCCTCGCCTGAGGGCCGATATGAATATAACCGGCAGCTCGCCGAGCGACGCATGGAGTCGGCGATGTCTACCATGCTGAGCTCGATCGACCCTTCGCTGAGGCGCAATGCCGAGCTGTCGTCGGGTGCCGATGTAGCCTCATGGAACGAGGTTGTCAAGATGCTGCGCGCCGACGGCCTGCAGAGCGAGGCCGACGCCGTGCAGACGGTCATTGACAAATATCAGAACCCCGACTCGCGCTCTTTCGCCATGTCCAAACTGCCGTTTTTCTCATCTCTTCTGAAGGAGAAATATCTTCCCCGCCTGCGCCGAGTGAGCTACAACATCGTCTCGTCTCGCTATCGCCCGCTGACCGACGAGGAGATCAACGATCTGTACCGGTCCAACCCCAAGGGTCTGAGCAAATATCAGTTTTACCGCTACTACTCGGCCCGCTCGGGCAAAGAGCGTGAGGAGGCCATCAAGGCAGCCCTCGCCGTCCACCCCGACTTTGTGGTCGCCGCGACCGATCTTTCGGAAATGATGCTCAAAGAGGGCCGCAACCCGATGACCGTTCTTGAGCCATTCTTTGCCGACCCCAAGACGTGGAACAAACTACCCAAAGCGACACGTTACAACATGGCAGTGGCCTGCATGGACAGCCTCAACTACTCAAAGGCCGACTCGATTTTTGCCACAATCGACGACACGCCCCAAACCCACAAGGCTCTCATCTACAACAAAGCTCTCAACGGAAAATTCCACGAGGTCATGGCCGAGATTTGTGAGGACTCCCCTCTCAACGAGGTGTTGCTGCTCCTGGCCGTCAAAGACAACCGAACAGCCGCCGCCAAAGCTGAAAAACTTGGCGACTCGGCCGTCGAGGAGTATGTCAAGGCTGTTGCCGCCAACCGCCTCGACGACTATGTCAAGGCGATAACTCACCTTGAGAATGCTTTTGCTCTCGATCCATCGTTGATACAGGTAGCCCGGACCGACGGCGATGTCCTGGATCTGATTGACGATGAGGACACAAACTATAACAAAGATATTCATTATCATGACTCTAACGACGCTGAATAATAAGATGGTCATTAATAGATTTTTGCGAACAATATCGTTGGCCACCCTGCTTGCCGGCGTTTCTCTCTCATCAACGGCCAAGAGGGTGACAGTGGAGCTGAACGACTCTAACGCCTCAGGTTTCAACGCTCTTGATTACGTTCTTCAAAAGCCGCTGCCCCTCGACACTTTCCCAGCCGGCCAGAAGGGTTTTGGCAGACACTTCTTCCTCGGTGTAGGCGGCGGTGTGTCGGTCAATGGCAACACGCTGTCCTCTTCGGTTAAACCGTCGCTTCATTTCGGAGGCCAGATGGGCAGTTGGTTCACACCGGTTCACGGACTGCGCGTCGGGGCCGATGTCGGACGGATGTCGGTCCACAAGGGGACCCACCATGCGTGGGGTGTGAGCGTGAGAGCCGACTACCTCATAAATTTCTCATCACTGTTGAGAGGATATAACCCCTACCGCAAGGTTGAACTCATCGGAGGCGTGGGCGTGGAGTACCGTCGCCTGCGTCAGGCCGGGGTATGGGGCAATAATTTAGGATTGGACGCCTCGCTGCAATTGCATTACAACGCCACCCCGTCGTTTTATCTCTTTGCCGAGCCCGAGCTGGCCATGATGACCGGTTTCCGCTATGACGGCAAAGACGACTGGCGTCGCGTGCGACCCTATTTCTCGTTCAACATCGGTATGGGATACCGTATTCTGACAGGCCGTCTGCGCCGTCTCCACTCATCGCCCTTTGACGGAAGGGATGAGAACCAGATGTATTTTGGCGTCGGTGGCGGTCTGTGGGACTTTCCGGTCCACAGCCACTCGTTCAAAAACGCGATGGGGAGTATCCATTTAGGCAAAATGTTTTCATCGACATCGGGTCTGCAGTTGACACTCTCTATCAACCAGAGAAAGCATAGCAACAAGGATTTGAACAACAAATATATCGGTATAGGCTCACTTGACTATGTGCTCAACCTCGGCAACGCCTTTGGCGGGTACTCGCCCAAAGATGTGTTTCAGACCCAACTCAACGTGGGCGTAAGCGCCGGAGTTCTGACCCGCACACAGAAGACCATCTATTCGCCCGGTCTCAGCGTTGGTCTGACAGGACTTTTCCGTCTCTCAGAGCACTGGGGTATTTTTATTCACCCCCAGATGTATGCTTTCCAAAAAAGTGAGATCAGCCGGCAATTTAGGTGTGGCCACACCCCGCTGGTGTCGGTCGACCTCGGTCTGAGATACAACGTGGGCAACTTCGGCCGTTTCCGCGCCGAGAGCTACCGTGAATATAATGCCGACAGCCGCCACTGGTTCATCGAGGCGGGCGGTGGCTACTCAAAGGTGCGCGGCACCAGTTTCGGCTACGGTGGCGACATCTTCATCAGCTTTGGCAAGCGGTTCACACCGATCTCAACATGGCGCGCAAGAGTTGACGGAAGCACCTATAAAAACTATCCGCGCATGCTGTCGACAGCACTGCATATCGACTACCTGACAAGCCTTACCACCGCGACCATGGGCTATGACCCCAACCGACTGTTTGACTTGCAATTAGTGTTGGGTGCCAATTTAGGCGCCGCCCACTATAATGGCCCGATCAAACCGATTGGCGGCTTTGAGACCGGTCTTCAGGCCAACTTCCGTCTCAGCAAACACCTCGACCTATTTGTCGAGCCGATGTTTATGGCGTCCTCATTGCCTTCAATCTACGGTAGCCGCAACTGGTACGCTCAAATGCAGGTGCAGCTCGGTCTGCGCTACAAGCTCGGCCTGCAAGGAGAGCGTGGTCGACTGAGTGACAGCATGTATGGCACGCGACCCAACTTTGCCGGGTTCTCGGCCGGTTTGTTAGGATTGGCACGCAACATCTCCTTGAAACACTCCAACCTGACAGGCGGGTTTGACATCAGCATTGGCCGGTGGTTTGCCCTCCCCTCGGGTTTGAGGTTCACCTTTGCCAACGACTGGCTCTATCGCTACAAGGACAACTACCATGTCGCCTCGGCCCATCTCGACTACCTGCTTAACTTCACCTCCTTGATAGATCGCAACGCTTCACGCCGTTTCCACATTATCGGCGCTGTAGGTGCCGGTTTGAGCTACTGCCACAAGTCGATCAACTCCAAGAAAGGCGTGATGGCCTATGGCGGCGTTCAGTTCCGCTACAATCTGCCGGGCAATATCGACATCCATCTTGAGCCGGGAGTGCAGATATGGCAAAACCGTGTGATCCCCACCGCCACACCCCAAGAGAAATTTGAGATTGCACCCAAGATGGTTGCCGGTGCATCCTATCGTTTTTAAGAGCCTTTCCCATAATATCGAGCAGGCCGGACAACAAATGTTTTCCGGCCTGCTTTCGTTTCCGCTCATCTGCCAACTCGTCACCAGCCGATTTGATCTCAGCAGACAGGACCGGTGGGTAGCATAGCCGGGATGATAAAACCGCGAAACATTGCTCCCCAATCCTATGTCCCTATCCATCGGGTCCTCCCGACCCACACTATGCCTCAAAAAAGTTTTACTGTTTAACGGGGACCATGAGTTACTCCCTAAACCAACCGGCCCTGTCTTTTGCTGACTGGATATTCAGTTAACCATCCATCAAAAACTAATTGAGAGATGACGTGCCAATTGTTGACACGTCATCTCTCAATTGTTGAATGTCAGGTTTGATAAAGACGCTTATTCAGCAGCGGGAGCCTCCTCGGCGGCAGCCTCCTCAGCTTTAGCAGCGGCCTCAGCCTCGGCGGCAGCGGCGGCAGCCTCAGCTTTCTTTTTGGCTACGACCTCGGCCTTGGCTTTATTCTTGGCCTGCTCTTCCTCAAGACGCTGTTTTGCAGCGAGCTCGCGCTTGTCGGCCATCGATGCCTTGAGAGCATCAACTGTGGCCTGCTTGGCTTTCTTCCAAGCCTCAAAACGACGCTGGGCCTCAGCCTCGTCAAAGGCGCCTTTCTTGACACCTCCCTGGAGGTGCTTCATCATCAGCACACCCTCTTGTGAAAGGATGCTGCGAACGGTGTCGGTGGGTTGTGCACCGACGTTAACCCAATACAAAGCTCTCTCAAAGTTGAGAGTGATGGTAGCAGGATTGGTGTTGGGGTTGTAAGACCCGATACGCTCAATAAATTTACCATCTCGTGGTGCCCTGCTGTCGGCGATTACAATGGGATAAAACGCATAGTTCTTACGACCATGACGCTGTAATCTGATTTTTGTTGCCATTAATTTTTAAAATAAATTGGTTTGTATTGTGAGCCCAACCCGTGGGCTCGGTTAATCGGCCACAAAATTACTACTTTTTTATTAATTGACAAGCGGTTTTTTAAATTATTTGCTACTTTTGTTGTACATAATTTTTCAGGCAAACCAATCCCATTCCGCCCATGATCCGTTTTTGCTGCTTTCTTATATCAATGTTTGTGCTGACCACGGCGAGTGTGGCCGGTGGCCGGGCGGTGACCATATCCGGAGAGGACACTGAAAGGGCTTTGTCGCGACTTGACAAAGAGATTGCCATAAGACAAGTCTACATGGACTCGCGCCGCTCTCTGATCGATTCTCTCAAACGTCTCACCGCCGAGGGGATGCACACCCGAGCCTGGCTCGACCATATCCTTCAGCTTGGCGACCTCTATGCCCCTTTCAACAACGACTCGGCCCTGGTCTACTTTGAGCGGGGTCTCGCCCGCGCGCTCGAGCTTAGAGAGGACTCGTTTATGACGGTGTTCAGGATGAGGCATGCCGTCTACCTCCCTTTGGCCGGTCTTAACGGCGAGGCTCTCGACGAGTTTTCGTTGATAAACCGCGACTCGCTGACGGCTCGCGGGGGTGCCACCCCGGCATCGTTTTATGACAGCGAGCGACAGCTCCACAGCTATCTCGTGGCGGCCTATCGTAAGTATGAACCGCTCAAGCGTCTCCATGAGCAGCATGTCATCGAGGCCCAACGGGCGCTGTTGCAGACACTTGACAGCACAACGGTCAACTACACCTATGCCTTGGGCGAATATTTCTTCAACACGGGCGACCTGTCAAAGGCCCAGGTGCTACTCGACGAGATTGTGCAGACAGTCGACGAAAGCCGCAACATGTTTGCCCGCGCCGCCCACCACTTGTCGTCGATCGCACAGGCCCGAGGCGACAACGAGGCCTATATCTACTATCTCGCGCTCTCGGCCATAGGCGACGTCAAGAGCGCCACCCTCGAGGTGTCGTCGCTGCAGGAGCTTGGCCGCGAGCTGTTTAACCATGGACAAAAAGAACGCGCCTACCTCTATCTGTCAACGGCGCTTGAAAACGCTGTGAGCTGCCATGCGGCCTCGCGCATGATGGAGAGCGCCGAGGCGCTCCCGACCATCAGTGCCGCCCACCGCAGCGAGATAAGCCACCAGCAGAAGATTCTCTATATGGTGATTTCACTGATGGCGGTGTTGCTGTTGCTGTTGGGCGCAGCCATGATCTACCTGCGCCGCGACATGAAACGGCTTAGCCGCCTGCAACGGCGTCTTGAAAAAGCCAACCACGTCAAGGAGTTCTATATCAGTCAGTTTCTCAACCTTTCGTCGATTTATATGGATAAGCTGAACGAGTTTTGCAAGATCGCCAACCGCAAAATATCGACCGGCAATGTCGATGACCTGTATAAGCTGACCAAGTCGGGCAAATTTGTCGATGAGCAGAGCCGCGAGTTTTATGAGGTGTTTGACAATGCTTTCCTGCACCTCTACCCCACGTTTGTGACCGAGGTTGACGCGTTGCTCAAGGATGATTGCAAACTGCAGCTGCTGCCCGACGAGACTCTTAACACCGACCTTCGCATCCTGGCCCTGATGCGCCTGGGCATTGACGACTGCCGCCACATAGCGCGGGTGCTCAACTATTCAGTCAACACCATCTATGCCTACCGCAACAAGCTGAAAAATCGAGCGCTGAGGCGTGACACCTTTGAGGCCGAAGTGCTCGAGATTGGCAAAGTGAAATAAACTCAATAGGTTACATCCCAGAGATAGAGTGCCTGAGGGGGCATGGAGGTCCCGGCGGCACAACGGTCGCGACGCTCGATGACATCTTTGAACTGCTCTACCGACATCTTTCCGCGCCCAACCTCGACCAACGTGCCGACAACAGCGCGAACCATGTTGCGCAAAAATCGGTCGGCCGTGATGACAAACACATGGGCCCCCTCACCGGCATCTATCCACTCGGCGCGCGTCACCCGGCAAATATTGGTCACGGCGTCGGAGTGAAGCTTGGCAAACGAGGTAAAGTCGTCAACCTCGAGCAACAAGGCGGCGGCACGGTTCATGGCCTCATAGTCAAGGCCGGCCGGCGCCTTCCATGACAGCGAGTAGGCAAAGGGCGACTTGTGGTCGAGAGCATAGTAATGATAGGTTCTGGAGCGGGCATCAAAGCGGGCATGGAGCCGAGGGTCGACCTCTTCAATTGAATGAATGGCTATATCTCGCCCTATCAGTGAGTTAAGGGCGCGCACGAGTTTGTCGGGAGCCTCAAGCGGGGTGTCAATGTCAAAATGAGCCACCATCAGCCGGGCGTTGACGCCGGCATCGGTGCGCCCGGCGCCTACAATCGCCATCGGACGCCGCAAAACCGTCGTGAGGGCATCTTCGATCACACTCTGCACCGACACAGCGTTGGGCTGACGCTGCCACCCGTGAAAAGGGGCTCCGTTGTAAGACAACCGCATGAAGTAGCGATGATGGCTCGCCGCTGTCTCGCCCATCAATTCTTCTCAAGATAGGTGTAACCATAGAGCCCCGAGCGATAGTTGCTCAAAAACTCACGCCCCTCCTCGGGGGTAATGCTGCCAGCCTTCATCGAGGCCGTCACCCACTTCTCGACATTGCGTGCAAGCTGCTTGGGACTGAACTGTACATAGTCAAGCACCTCGGCAACAGTCTCGCCGTCGATGATGCGCTCAATCTCGTAATGATCCTTGTAGACATTGATGTGCACAGCATTGGTGTCACCAAACAGGTTGTGCATATCACCCAAAATCTCCTGATAGGCACCCACGAGGAACACCCCGAGATAGTAATTCTCGCCGGCTTTGACGGCATGGACCGGCAACGAGTTTGAGGTGCCGTGAACCGAGATGAAATTGTTGATCTTGCCGTCGCTGTCACATGTGATGTCCTGAATGGTGCAGTGACGAGTTGGCTTCTCGTCGAGGCGCGTGATCGGAATTATTGGAAACACCTGGTCGATGGCCCACGAGTCGGTGAGCGACTGGAATATAGAGAAATTGCAGAAGTACTTGTCGGGCAACATTTTAGAAATCTTGCGCAGCTCCTCGGGAGGATGTTTCATCGAGGCGGCAATCTCGCCAATCTCGCGCGCTATTGACCAGAAAAGTTTCTCGATCTGGGCGCGTGTGGTCAGGTCCAGGAGCCCCAGGCTGAAGAGGTCGAGCGCCTCCTCCCTGATTTGCAGCGCGTCGTGCCAACTCTCAAACAGGCGCGGCTGGGAGAGCCTGTCCCAAATCTCATAGAGCTCGCGGGCCAGCTCGTGAGCCTCGGGGCCGATAACCTCGGAATCGTTCCACGCCGGCAGCGAGGTGGTCTCAAGCACGTTGACAATCAACACCGAGTGGTGGGCTGTCAGCGAGCGGCCGCTCTCGGTGATGATGTTGGGCTGACGCAGGTTGTTTTTGACGCATGTGTCGACAAGGGCCGACACCGAGTCGTTGGCATACTCCTGTATGCTGTAGTTCATCGAGCTCTCCGACGCTGAGTTGCGGGTGCCGTCATAGTCCACCCCCAAGCCACCGCCAATATCTATGAAGTCTACCTCAAAGCCCATCTTGCTCAGCTGCACATAAAACTGTGTCGCCTCGCGCAGGGCCGTCTTGATGCGTCTGATCTTGGTTATCTGACTGCCAATGTGGAAATGGATCAGCTTGAGGCACTGCTTGAGCTTGTTTTTCTCGAGAAAATCGAGCGCCTCGAGCAGCTCGCTCGAGTTGAGACCAAACTTTGACTGGTCACCGCCGCTCTCCTCCCATTTTCCCGAGCCCGACGATGACAGCTTGATGCGTATGCCGACATTGGGTATAATGCCGATGCGCTTGGCGATGGTCGCTATCAGCTTAAGCTCGTTGAGCTTCTCGGCCACCAGAAAGATGCGGCGCCCCATCTTTTGGGCCAGCAGGGCCAGCTCGACATAATTCTCATCCTTATAGCCGTTGCAGATTATCAGCGCGTTCTCGGCGATGTTGGTGGCAAGCACGGCGTGGAGCTCGGGCTTTGAACCGGCCTCAAGGCCGATGTTGAACTTTTTGCCATGAGTCACAATCTCCTCCACCACCGGCCTCATCTGGTTGACCTTGATGGGATAGATGATGAAATTCTGCGCCTTGTAGTCATACTCCTGGGCCGCGCGCTTAAAACAACTCGAGATTTTCTCGATCCGATGGTCGAGGATATCGGGGAAACGGAGCAGCACGGGGCATGTGACATCTTTCACCTGCAACTCGTCGAGCACCTCCTTGAGGTCTACCGAGGCATAACCCTCGCGCGGAGTGACCTCCACGTGCCCGCGGTCGTTGATACCAAAGTACTGCCGTCCCCAGCCACTTATGTTGTACAGCTCGGCACTGTCTTCAATGCGCCATCTTCTCATCAGCAAAAGTATTTTCAGTTAGTTTTCGACCTACAAAAGTAATAATTTTCACTCACAAAATCACACATAATATTCAAATTCATAAAAATTCATCCCAATCAAAAAATTTTACCCTCCACTTGACCGCTACATATAAAAAAATATCTATATTTGCCCGTAAATATGCGGCAACCCGAGCGTTGCCGCCCGTCAATCATGAATCAATAATTTTTCATCACATTTTTATACATTTATTATGAGCAAAAAATTGAGCTACTCCCTGCTGTTGGTATCGGGCGCACTCCTGATGACCGGATGCTCCAAAAAGCTGGGCCAGTTTCAAGCCGACTATTTCAAGGCCAATCCCAACCCGCTCGAGGTGGTCGGGAGCACAGTGCCGGCAGTCGTGACCGGCAACATACCGGCCAAATTCTTTGTCAAGAACGCCGAGGTGACCGTCACCCCGATTCTTACGTTCAACGGCACCGAGCTGGCCGGCACCCCCATGACATTCCAGGGCGAGAAGGTGCGTGGCAACAACACGACCATCAGCTACAACAATGGCGGCGTGGTGACCATCCCGATCAACTATGTGTATCAACCCGAGATGTTGCGCAGCGAGCTTTATCTGGCTTTTGATGTGAAACAAGGTGGCTCAAACTATGTGCTTCCCCGCGTCAAGGTGGCCAACGGCATCATTGCCACCAACTCTCTGGCCTCGGTCGACGATGTGACCCCGGCGGTTGCTCCCGATAAGTTTCAGCGCGTCATCAATGAGAAATATGCCGCCGATATACGTTTCCTCATCAATCAGGCAAACATCCGTGAGTCCGAGCTCCAAAGCGAGGCGATGCGTCGCCTCAACCAGGACCTGGTGATGGCCAACAACGACACCTCACGTGTCATCACCGAGATCAACATCCAGTCATACGCCTCGCCCGACGGTTCACTCGACTTCAACACCCGCCTGGCCGAGAACCGTGAGAAAAACACCGAGGCCTACCTCCAGGGGCAGCTCAAGAAAGATGCCATCACCGAGTTTGGCGAGCTGACCGCCAACTTCACCCCCGAGGACTGGGAAGGTTTCCAGCGCCTGGTGCAGGCTTCAAACATCCAAGACAAGGAGTTGATCATCAGCGTTCTTCAAATGTATAAAGACCCCGAGGAGCGCGAGCGTGAGATTCGCAATCTGTCAAACGTCTTCACCACTCTGCAAGACCAGATTCTGCCCCAGTTGCGCTATTCACGCATCACGGCATCGGTCGACGTAGTCGGCAAGGACAACCAGACCATCAACAATCTTGTTGACAACAACCCGGCCGCCCTTACTGCCGACGAGCTCCTCTATGCCGCCACCCTCACCGACGATCTCAACCGCCGCAAGATGATCTACGACACCGTCATCCGCCTCTATCCCGACGACTATCGCGGCTACAACAACCTCGGCATGACCCAATATGCATTAGGCGACTTTGACTCGGCTCTCGCCTCGTTCAACAAGGCTGCCCGCCTCAATCCCACCAGCGCCGAGGTCAACATGAACCAAGGTCTCGTAGCCCTCAAAAACAACGACTTCCGCGCCGCAAACACATCATTTGGTCAGGCAGCAGGTCTTGACGAGCTCGGCCAGGCTCTCGGTGTCTACTACCTCGAGACCGGCGACATCAACGCCGCTGTAAAAGCCTTTGCCAACGACAAGAGCAACAACGCCGCTCTCGCCCAAATCCTTGCCAAAGACTACAGCAAAGCCCGCTCAACACTGGCTGCCATCAACAACCCCGATGCCACCACCTACTACCTGATGGCCATCCTCGGGGCTCGCACAAACAATGAGCAGACAGTTCTTCAAAACCTCCGTCAGGCAGTCAAGCTCGACCCCAAGCTGGCCACCCGCGCCATCAACGACCTTGAGTTTGCCAACTTCAACCTCGCTTCCATCCGATAACCATTAGCGACACAATAGTTCAAGAGGGTGTATCATAACTGACTATGATACACCCTCTTGGGTTTTTTCGTGCCGGTAGCCTTTAAGGGGCATTTTATTTTGTGGAGAGCGAGAGGTGCAACCGGCAACGGCACACATAATAGCTCAGGTAGCCCAGCAAGATGGCTCCCGACGAGTTTGCCACAAAGTCATAGATATCGCAGGCACGGTTGACCACCTCTGTGCCCTGCAGCAACTCAATCAAACCGCTCACAGCCGCCACCAAGACAACAATCAGCGTTGCCCCGGCAAGTGAAAGCCTCGTCAACCGGCGCGACATGTCAAAGACAACCGCTGCGCTCCACACACCAAACATCGCAAAATGGGCCATTTTGTCCCATCCGTTGAAAGTCGGGATGAGCGGAGGCGGGATCGGACTCGGGGTAAGTGTCAGGTAGACAATCGCCAAAAAGATAATCACTGAGAGCCAGGGGAATGGTTTGGAATTATTCATTGTGCAGGTGAATTTAAATGTCTGGACAAAATTAGTTTAGAAAATCAAACAAATCTATTACAAAATGTTAAAAAATATCGTATCTTTGCGACAAATTTTGACAACAGGATGAAAAAAGTTAAATTCAGCTCAAAGATAGGACTCATCGCGGCCACCGTGGGCTCGGCTGTCGGTCTGGGCAATGTGTGGCGATTTCCCGCCGAGACACAGGCCAATGGAGGCGCGGCGTTTTTATTGATCTACATTTTATGTGTGCTTTTGCTTGGCATACCTGTGATGATATCGGAGTTCTCTCTCGGACGTGGTGGACAGAGCGATGCCGTCGGCTCCTTCAAAAACCTCGGGGCAAAACGGTCCTGGTGGGGCATCGGAGTGCTCGCCATCGTTGCAAGCTACATGATCTTATGTTTCTACATGGTGGTGGCCGGATGGACGTTTGAGTATCTTTGGCAGTCGGCCACAGGCTCTCTTTATGAGGCAGTCTCGGCGAGCAGCAACTCATCGGCCACCTTTGCCAATCGCATGAACGAATTTATCGGTGACGGTTGGAACGCCTCGATAAACACCTATATCGTGTTGATAATCAACATTGTGATTCTCCTTTTAGGAGTACAAAAGGGCATTGAGCGGTTGTCAAACATACTGATGCCTCTTCTCTTCCTGTTGCTGCTCGTTTTCTGCTTTGCGTCACTGTCGCTGCCAAGAGCCGCCGAGGGTGTCTCGTTCTTCCTTCGCCCCGACTTCTCAAAAGTCACGCCCTCGGTGATACTCAACGCGCTCGGTCAGGCCTTTTTCTCCCTGTCGTTGGGCATGGGTATCCTGATAACCTATTCCTCCTACTTCCCGTCGACCACCGTCCTTTCACGCACGGCTTTCACCGTGTCGCTTCTCGACATGCTCGTGGCGGTGCTGATGGGATTGATTATCTTCCCCGCCGTGACCTCGTTCAACCTGACGGGCGAGAGCCTGCTCGGAGCATCACTGGTGTTTATCACCCTGCCTGAGGTTTTCACCCACATGCCGCTCACCCAACTGTGGTCGGTGCTCTTCTTCCTGCTGCTTTTAGTGGCTGCGCTGACCTCAACCATATCCATCTCGGAGGTGACCATCGCTTTCCTGCAAGACCGGTTCAACAAATCGCGCGTCAAAGCTGTGCTCATCGCCATGCTGCCCCTCTTTTTGCTGTCGACAGTGTGTGCCTACTCCCAGGGCAACAGTCCCTTAGCGTTACACGTCGGGGGAATGACCATCTTTGACGCCCTCGACTATGTAGCCTCCAACATCTTCCTGCCGCTCGGGTCAATCTTCCTGTGCATATATGTCGGTTGGTTTGCCCCCAAGGGGTTTCTGCACGACCAGCTGACCAACAACGGCACCGTCCGCTCAATCGTCTTCAAACCTATCTTTTTCATCATCCGTTACATCGCGCCCGTCTTGATTTCACTCATTCTCGTGTCAAGTTTCCTCTAAATTTGTGTAACCGGCATTTTTGTTGTAACTTCGCGTGACATGAAGTTCAAGACATTCAGCATCAACAGGCGCGGCTCCCTGATGGAGTTTACGCGACCACAAGTCATGGGTATCATCAACGTTACCCACGACTCTTTTTATGGCGCGTCTCGGGTTGCCGATGTCCGCGCGGTCGCCGGTCGTGCAGTCGAGTTGATAGCTCAAGGAGCTGATATACTTGACATTGGAGCTTGCTCTACCCGCCCCGGCAGCGAGCCGGTCGACAGCACAGTCGAGGCCTCGCGCCTCGTCGAGGCAGTCGAGGCTATACGCCGTGAGCTACCCGACATCCCGTTGTCGGTTGACACCTACCGCGCCGATGTGGCCCGGCTCGCCATTGAGGCCGGCGCCGACATTGTCAACGACATCTCGGGCGGTCAGTTTGACCAAAAGATGTTTTCAACCGTCGCTCAACTGAAAGTACCCTACATCCTGACCCACACCCGGGGCCTGCCCTTGGAGATGCAGTCACTCACCGACTATGACGATGTGGTCTCCCGCGTTGTCATGGAGCTTTCACCCAGAGTCGAGACACTCAGACTGATGGGAGTGTGTGACATAATTGTCGACCCGGGCTTAGGTTTTGCCAAGACCCTTGAGCAGAACTATCGGTTGCTTGAGTCGATAGACTACATCGGGCAGACGCTTGAATGTCCCGTTTTGGTTGGCGCGTCACGCAAATCAATGATAACCAAAGCCTTGAACATTACGCCCGATGAAGCTCTCAACGGCACCACGGTGGTCAACACGGTGGCCCTGCTTGGCGGAGCGGCAATACTGAGGGTTCATGACCCGCGCGAGGCCGCCCAGGCTATAACCTTAACTTCTCACATTCAATAAAAGTATGGAACCATTTGGATTACGCGATGCTCTTGATATAGCCATAATGGGGCTGTTGCTCTATTATCTTTACAAGATAATGAAAGAGTCGGGCACACTGAACGTCTTTTTTGGTGTGTTAGCCTTCATTGTGGTTTGGGTGTTTGCCTCACAGATACTTGAGATGAAGCTTATTGGCACGGTGCTCGACAAATTCATGTCGATCGGCCTCCTGGTGCTCGTCATCCTTTTTCAAGACCAGATCAAGCGCTTTCTCGTCGAGCTTGGCGACCACAAGCGATGGCGGTTTCTCAAGCGTTTCTTTCACCACACCAAGAGGGGTAACATCGATGAGTCGTCGCGACGCATGGTGCTCCCCATTGTCTACGCCTGCATGAGCATGGCAAAGACAAAGACCGGTGCCCTGATCGTTATCCAGCAGTCCATACCGCTTGAAAACTATGAAAAATCGGGCGATATGATCGATGCCTTGATCAACTCTCGTCTCATCGAGAATATCTTTTTCAAGAACTCACCGCTGCACGACGGCGCGATGATAATCGCCGACGGGCGCATCAAGTCGGCCGGGTGTATCCTCCCGGTGAGCCACGACACCACCATCCCGCGCTCGTTAGGCCTGCGACACCGGTCGGCACTGGGCATCTCACAGGCCACCGATGCGTTTGCCATTGTCGTGTCGGAGGAGACCGGCAACATCTCGGTGGCCCATCGCGGTTCTTTGTCAACACGTCTCACCTCTACAGAGCTTGAGCATCGCCTGTCGGCCGTCTTCGCTCAATGATTTTTTTCATGGAAAGTTATCTTGAAGAATTGAACAAGGCTCAGCGCGAGGCGGTTGAGTATCTCGACGGACCGGCATTGGTGATCGCCGGGGCCGGGTCGGGAAAGACGCGTGTGCTAACCTACAAGATTGTCCATCTGCTCAAAAGCGGATATGACCCGCGGCGCATCCTGGCGTTGACGTTCACCAACAAGGCAGCCCGCGAGATGCGTGAGCGCATCGAGAGACTTGTTGGCGAGGATGTCGCCTCGCGCCTGTGGATGGGCACGTTCCACTCCATCTTTGCCCGCATACTGCGCTACAACGCGGCCGCTATTGGCTACAGCAGCAATTTCACCATCTACGATGCCGCCGACTCCCGCTCGCTCATCAAGTCGATTTTGCGCGACGAGGGGTTGGACGAAAAGGTGTATAAACCGGCAACGGTCGCCTCGGCCATCTCAACAGCCAAAAATGCTCTCGTCTCGCCCGCGGCCTATATGACCGACAAAGACCTTATGGAGGCCGATGCCCGCGCAAAACGGCCCGAGACCGCCCGCGTCTATCAGATTTACTGCAACCGCTGCCGCGTGGCGGGAGCCATGGATTTTGACGACCTGCTGGTTCAGACCAACATCCTGTTGCGCGACAATCCCGATATCTGTCAGCGCTATCAGGATTACTTTCAGTATATTCTGGTCGATGAGTATCAGGATACCAATTTTGCCCAGAACCTCATCATCACCACCCTTGCCCGGAAGAAAGGGAACATCAGCGTTGTGGGCGACGATGCCCAAAGCATCTACTCCTTCCGCGGGGCCAACATAGGCAACATCATTAACCTTGACCGTCAATTTCCCGCTCTGAAGACCTTCAAGCTGGAGCAAAACTACCGCTCGACCCAGGCTATATTGAATGCCGCCAACGCCCTGATAGAAAAAAACACGGTCCAGATACCCAAAGTGGTTTTCGCCACCTCGCGCGGGGGAAAACCGGTTGAGCTGTGCCAAAGTCAGAACGCTTACGAAGAGGGCTTCATCGTGGCCTCGTCGATTGCCCGCCGGCATGCGATGGAGCACGACCCCTACAGCGAGTTTGCCGTGCTGTACCGCACCAATGCCCAAAGCCGTGTGCTTGAGGAATTTTTGCGTAAACGGAACATAGCTTACCGCATCTATGGGGGCCTCTCGTTCTATCAGCGCAAAGAGGTCAAGGATGCCGTGGCCTATTTCCGTCTTGCCGTCAACCCCAACGACGACGAGGCGCTCAGGCGTGTCATCAATGTGCCGGCACGCGGTATCGGGGAGACGACACTTGGCAAGCTGACACGCTCGGCGATCGACCGCGGCATCAGCCTGTGGCAGGTGATAAACAGCCTCGACTCTGTCAACCCGGGCCTGAACCGCGGCACAAAATGCAAAATCGATACATTCAGAGTCATGATCGACAGCTTTGTGACACTCAACAGCGAGGGGGTCGATGCCTCCACTATCGCCAAGCGTATTATCGACGACACCAGGCTGCTGTCGTCGCTGCAAACCGAGTCAACCCCCGAGAGCATCTCCAAGCAGGAAAACCTTGAGGAGCTGCTTAACGGCGTGTCCGACTTTGTCAACGAGCGCCGGGACGAAACCAACCCTATCGACCATAGTCTGAGCTCGTTTTTAGGGCAAATATCGCTCGCCACCGATCAAGACAGCGACGACGATGCCGACAACGACAACCGTGTCACCCTCATGACCGTTCATGCCGCCAAAGGGCTTGAGTTTGCCAATGTATATATCGTTGGCGTTGAGGAAGATCTTTTCCCCTCGGCGCTATCGGCCGGCTCGCTTGCCGAGATTGAGGAGGAGCGCCGCCTGCTTTATGTGGCCATTACCCGCGCCAAGCGCTACTGCATGATGTCATACGCGTGTGAACGCATGCGCAACGGTCAGACCGCCGCCTGCCACCCCTCGCGATTCATCAACGACATCGGCCCGGCAAACCTCAAACTGGTGGGGGGTACTCCCCTGCCATCCATCCTCTCACCGTCGATGCCGGGAAGGGTAACGCCACCCATCCGGCAGACACCCAGGGCATCGGTTTCCATCGGTCAGGCATCCGCCCGCCCGAGCCGTGTGCCCTCGGCGGCAGCCTCATTCGGCAAATCCAACCTTGACCCGCGCTTCAAGCTCCACTCTGTCACCGAGCTTGAAACAGGAATGACAATCGACCACTCAAGCTATGGCCGGGGCACAATAATCGATATTGACACGTCGCTGGGCGACGCACGCATACGCGTCAACTTCCCGAGCTTTGGCGTGAAGATGCTGTTGCTTAAATTTGCAAAATTTGAAATACTGTAACCGAGATGACGACCGACAACCTGCCAACTCCCTATTACATGGTGCATGAAGACCGTCTGCGCCACAATCTTGAACTCATTGCCGATGTTGAACGACGGGCAGGGGTCAACATCATCATGGCATTCAAGGCCAACGCCCTATGGCGCACGTTTCCCATCATTGCCGAGTATAACCGCGATTTCACCGCCAGCTCGCTCAATGAGCTGCAATTAGGATGTGAGACACTCGGCGGGGAGGCCCACAGCTACTGCCCGGCCTACACCGAGCAGACCATCGATCTCTTTGCCCGCCACTCGAGCCACATTACTTTCAACTCGCTGTCACAATATGAACGGTTTGGCGCCCGCGCCCGCGCTTTGGGAGCATCGCCGGGGCTGCGGGTCAACCCCGAGTGCTCGGTCATTGAGACAGATATCTACAACCCCATGCTCCCCGGCTCGCGCTTTGGCGTGACTGCCGGCCAGATTGGCGAGCGTCTGCCCGACGGCATCGAGGGGCTGCATTTTCACGCGCTTTGTGAGAGTAACGCCGAGGATCTGGAGCAGGTTCTCAAAAGTTTTGAGAGACAGTTCGGCCGGTATCTCGGCAACATCAAGTGGATCAACATGGGTGGCGGCCACCTGATGACACGCCGGGGCTACAACGTGGAGCTGCTCGTGTCGTTGCTGAGCGATTTTCGCCGTCGTCACCCCCATCTGCAAGTAATCCTCGAGCCGGGAAGTGCTTTCACCTGGCAAACCGGCGACCTGCACGTCTCGGTGGTCGATGTGGTCGAAAACCACGGCATCAAGACCGCCATAATCGATGCCTCGTTTGCCTGCCACATGCCCGACACTCTCGAGATGCCCTACAAGCCGGCAATCACCGGGAGCGTCGTTCCCGGGCCCGGCACCCACGCCTATCGTCTTGGCGGCAACTCGTGCCTGAGCGGCGACTTTGTGGGCGACTGGCATTTTGACCACAAGCTCTCTATCGGCGAGACCCTCATCCTTGAAGACATGAATCATTATACAACAGTCAAGACAACGATGTTCAACGGTCTTGCCCACCCCGACATTCTGTTGCGCCACTCCGACGGCCGGGTTGAGACTCTGCGTCAATTCTCATATCAGGATTATAAAAACCGCATGAGCTGAAAGCTCAACGAAACTACAAACGCCATGCCTCGATTTTCAGTTATCATACCGGTCTACAACCGCCCCGACGAGATTGAAGACCTGCTAAGGTCTCTCTCTCAACAAACCTGTCGCGACTTTGAAGTCGTCATTGCTGAAGATGGCTCGACTGTGCCATGCCGCGACGTTGTTGAACGATTTGCCGACAAGGTCGATGTCAGATATCACTACAAAGAAAACGAGGGGCGCTCGATAGCCCGAAATTACGCTCTCGAGCGGGCTTCGGGCGACTATTTCATCTTCTTTGACAGCGATTGTGTCATCCCGCCCGACTATTTCTCGACTCTCTCAAAGGCATTGGATGCCAATCAGTTGGACTGTTTCGGGGGACCCGACGCGGCCCACGAGTCGTTCACACCTACCCAGAAGGCCATCAACTATGCCATGACCTCGCTGCTTACAACCGGCGGCATCCGTGGCGGCAAGATATCTATGGAGCGGTTTGTTCCACGCACGTTCAACATGGGCTATTCACGCCGGGTGTGGGAGACGGTCGGAGGATTCCGCGAGATGTTCTCTGAGGATATCGACATGTCGACACGCGTCCGTCAGGCAGGTTTCACCATCGGGCTCATACGCGAGGCCTTTGTCTATCACCGGCGTCGTGTCGACTTCAGGAAATTTTTCCGTCAGGTTCACGTCTTCGGAATGTCGCGTATCACCCTCAAGCTTCTTTATCCAGACTCGCTCAAACCGGTCCACACCCTTCCGGCAATCGCTGTCATCATCGGCCTGCTGCTTGTTTTGGCCGGTATTTTTCTGTCGCCGTGGTGGCTTTTGCCAATCGGCATCTACCTGATAGCCCTGTTTGTTGACGCTCTGCGGTCAACACGCTCCCTGCGTGTCGCCTTGCTTGCCGTGCCGGCCTCGGTGATACAGATAGCAGGCTATGGATTGGGGTTCATACGCGCGTTCACCACCTCTATTCTGCTTGGGCGCGGCCGCAACATCAACCGCGAGATCGACATGCGTCGCGGCAAGTGACCTGTCACCAGCAGGGGGTGTTCAGCCCGCTTAGGGTCGAGCGATGATAGGTGGGGTCATATCCGCGTAAACGCTGCGACCGATAGTCGCGCAACAGGACGATCGCATATTTACCTAAAACGGCGATAGCCAACAGGTTGCATGCGGTCATCAGCCCCATTGTCATGTCGGCAAACGCCCACACAAAGTCGAGAGTGGCGACCGAGCCGGCCATCACCATAGCTGCCACCGTCAGTCGATAGACCACAATGACCCAGCGCCGCGGGGTGATAAAACGGATGTTTGTCTCGCCATAATAATAGTTGGCCACAATGCTTGTAAACGCAAAGAAGAAGATGGCCACGGCAACAAAGATTGACCCCAGACCGGGCATAAGCCCGGTGTCGAGAGCGTTTTGAGTGAGACAAATCCCATTTATGTCTCCACCATAGTTACCGCTTATCAGGATAATCATCGCGGTGCAGGTGCAGATGAGCAGAGTGTCGGTGAAGACACCCAGAGTCTGAATCAACCCTTGCTTTACCGGATGGCTCACCGAGGCGGTGGCCGCTACATTAGGGGCCGATCCCTCGCCGGCCTCATTGCTGAAAAGACCGCGTTTTATACCCATCATAATGGCGGCTCCCGCCACGCCCCCCATCCCGGCGCTCCAGTCAAAGGCCTCTCTGAAAATCAAAGCAAACACTCCTGGCAACTTAGTGATATTTATTAAAGAGACCACCACCGCCAGCAATATGTAGAGCAGAGCCATGAGGGGAACAACAATCTCGCTGAAGCGCGAGATGCGCTGTATGCCACCCCAAATGATGACCAACGTCAACACTGTCAGTATGATTCCAACCAGGCATGGATCCACGCCAAAACCGGCAAGCGACTGGGCTATAGTGTTTGACTGCACCGAGTTATAGGCCCAACCAAAGGTGACTGAGATGAGCACGGCAAAAACCACAGCCCACCACCGGCAGCCAATGCCACGCTCGATGTAATATGCCGGGCCACCCGAATAGGAGGTCTCCCCTTTCACCTTGAACAGCTGGGCGAGGGTCGACTCGACAAAGGCATTGACGCTGCCAAGCAATGCTATCACCCACATCCAGAAGACCGAGCCGGGACCGCCCAGGGCTATAGCAGTTGCCACTCCGGCCATATTGCCGGTGCCGACGCGACTCGCTATCGACACGGCAAAGGCCTGAAAGGATGACACCTTGTGGCGGCTGTCAATATTCCTGTCACGTGGGTCGTCATGCTTGCCGCCGCTGTTGACAAGCAGCCTCACCATCTCTCCTATCATCCTGAACTGAACGCCGCGGGTGGCTATGGTAAACACGAGAGCCCATAAAAGCAGCATCGGGATGAGCAGATAGCTCCACATCAGGTCGTTGAGGGTGTTTAGTATCTCCATCTGTATCAGGGTGTTGGAATAGAGTCGGTTGTAACTGAATCGGTTGGCTCGGTTTTCTTCCGCGTCAGCCAACGGCGAACGGGACGCATAAATGAAAAAATATTGTCAAAATCGCGCTTGAAAACCACACCTATGCCTTGGGTGGTCAACGCACTTTTCACATAGAAGTTCTGGTCGTTATAGCGGTTGTAGGCCTTGAGGCGAACGGTTCCCGACCGGTTGAGAAGGTATTCGGCATCAAAGTCGCCGATAAATGAATTGTTGTTCAGCGACTTGTCGCGGTAGCCGAAATTTCCGTTCAGCAACAGCCGGTTGTTTAGCAGGTTTGACGACAGTGCCACATCAAACTCCACGTCGGAGAAGTCACCGCGGTCGCTGCGGAAGTTTGGCGCTATGCTCCAGTTATCACTCAGGTTACCCAAAATTGAGCTAAGCTGTGACGAGATGGTCGATGATGCCACCGACACAAGCTCGTTACCCTTGGTGGTCGACGCCATGTAGTCGGGTGTGTAAAAGCGGTTTAGCGCCAACAGATAGATAATCTGAGTGTTCATCATCTCGTCGGTGCTGACAATACTTTTCACCTTGCGATAGGTGTCTTGGGTCAAGGTTGGGAAGGAAAGATCAAATGAAATCTCAGGCTGACGCATGTCGCCGCGGGCTATGAGCAATGCATGGACCGGCACGTTAGTTCGGTTCAGCTCCTTGTCTTGGGCAAAAGACTCGTCAAGGTCGGTCAGGTTGGCATTGAGGGCATAGGCGGCGGTGATGTTCAGCTGAGCAGCGTAGGGGTCGCCGTTGAACGTGATCGAGCTGCCCGGCTCAATTGTAAAATCCTTGATAATAATATCTTGCAAGGTAAAGTTATAACTGCCGTGATTGAGCGTATAGGTGCCGCGCATCTTGAGATCCTCGTTTGACGAGTCATACTCCATCGTCATCGTGCCTTGACCGGTGGCTTTGATCTCATCACCTCCGATAGGGTCCATGATGAGGTTTACCTTAGCCTGTGGGGTGACGTTCACGTTGATTTTCATAAGGTAGGTCGAGGGAATGTCAATCTCCTTCTTGCGCGCATTGACCTGCTCCTCATGCTGCTTCAGGATAGCAAGCCGCGGGTCGGCCATGGCTATAGAGTCTTTGATGTGCTTGTCACGGTCGCGGAAGGCGATAAACGTATAGTCGTTGGCCACCTCGGCGTCAGACAGCACAAAGGTGAACGTCGAGTTGGGCGCCGTGGTCATGTTGACTCCTATATTCACCAATCCCGGCCGACCCGTTACCGAGGCGTTACCGTTGCCAAACACCCGTCCGTACCATCGCTGCTGGTCGGTTGGGGGCACGTCATAAACCAGCATATTGTCGACATTCCTGACGTTGAACTCAAACACCGGCTTCTTGAAACACTCATGTTTGAGCCATCCGCTCAGCAGGCCGGTGTTGCCGTAAGGGTCAGACAACACAATATCCTCAAACTCAATGCGTCCCGGACGGATGTGCACCGAGTCGCTCGCCGTGTAATACACGTTTGTAAAGTCGAGTTTCATCTTTATGGAGTCGGCAAAGAGGTCGCCGGTCATGTCGATGAGCTTGAATGTGCCATAAAGGTGAGCGTTTCCCGACGCCTCCCCCTGTATATCACTGCAGAAAGCGGCCATAAAGGGCTGCAGAAATCCAATCTGGGCGTGATCGGCATCAAAGTGGAAGTCCAGCTCTTCAGTAGCC
Organism: uncultured Muribaculaceae bacterium; assembly: GCA_964394205.1. Taxonomy (GTDB): domain Bacteria; phylum Bacteroidota; class Bacteroidia; order Bacteroidales; family Muribaculaceae; genus HGM05190. The sequence goes on from CAYMVS010000002.1 coordinate 58,407, forward strand.
GGACGTATCAGGCCCTTGATGTGGGAATGTCGCGAGTCGGCTTGGGCGATATCGGCATCAATATGTATCGACTTGTCGGAGGGTACCCACCGGCTGCGTATCGTGCCGTCACCCATAACACAATGGTTATAACTCAACCCGTTGACCTGGAGCAAAGGTGTGTAGACGCGTGGATCGCCGGCCAACAGTCCCGAGGCATAGAAATCGCCGGTGGCATGACCGCCAAACATGATATTGTCGGAAATGTTGAGCGTCGAGAAGATATAATCGAGGTCGATGTCGCGCAGGGCCAGCCACAACACCGAGGTCGTGTCGTTGGCAACGATGCCGTTGAGCGTGATTGACTGCTTGTCGTGGTAGGCCATGAAATGATCGACCGATATGCGACCCGGCTGAATATCAATAGCCGATGGAGCCACCTCCCAAACCGTGTCGTTAAACACTGCCGTCCCTGGATTGACATTTACACGCGTCAGCAGTGTTGACTCCTTGTCCCCCTCGCCCGGCTTCCGCTCAAAAGAGGTGGTGAAATTCAAATCGCCGATAAAGTTGTCCTTGCTGTCGACAATCCAGTCAATCTGGGTGTTGACACGGTTTTCAACGGCGTTTCCATCTATGTTCAGCGTCAGCTCGCCGCGTTTTGTCGGAACGTTTGTGGTCACCACAAAGCTCGATGTATTGTCAAGACCGTCGAGATTGACACTGAGTGAGGTGCCGGTGATGAGCTTGTCACTCTGCTCCACGTAGGGCACATCGACATCAAGCGACATTGTGTGGAGCGGGTAACTCAACATTCCCTTGATGGTCACCGGGCTCATGAGCGAGAACGGCAGCTTGAACATGCGCTCGAGGTTGCTGTTGTTTTTGATTGTGAAGTCAAAATTGAAATCGTTCTCAAGATTTGCCTCATGGCGTGCCGCCAGTTGGTCGCGCTCGCCAACGAGTGCCGGGATGAAATGCCCCAAGATATCGCGCGCGGTGGCGGCCACCGTTGTCAGGTTAAACGACCCCGACACCTTACCCTCGAGAATGTCACTGTTGACGGTGATACGTTTGGCCCGCTGACTGCACTCCGACTCTATGTCAATCTGCTTTAGGTCAACGCCTTTGCCCAAATTGCTGATATACTTGACATCATTGAGCCTGAGCCAACCGTCGATATTGTTTACCGTCGTGCCCTGAAGCGAGGCGTCACATTTGAACGAGAGTGTATGTGAGGTCAGCGACTTTGACAGATTGAGGGCGGCAAAATCTATATTGGCCGCGTTGAGATAAAACTGGGTGGAGGGCACACCCGAGGTTATAAGATGCCCGTCGAGGGTCAGGCGGGCGTGTGGATCGTTCAGGTCAAGCGAAAGGGTGACTTTTTCGTTGGTCGATTTTACGTCAAGGTCAATGTCCGAATAGTTGTAACCTTTAAACCCGAGCGAGGCGATCGATGCTTTGACCGAGCCCGACGGGTAGGGTCTGTCTCCTTTGAGGTCAACTGTGGCATCCATAGTCACCGACCCCAACCCGGCCGACTGATTGGCGACAAGAGGAGCAAGGTTGAGATTATCGATCGAGACTTTTCCGGCAGCCCCCCACTGACGGTGGCCGACCGGCAAAGTCGCCGTGCCGTCAAAATCAATCGTGCCGATAGCCGATGTCATGACAATCCCGGCGTCGAGCGACCCGTTGTCATAACGCCCGTCGCCCCTGAGGGTCATGCTGCCCATGGCATTGACCATTTTTGTCACGTTGGGAGCGAGTTTGACAAAATTGCCCGCGATTGCCGCAGCCTGTGGAGCGTTGGCCGCCAGGCGAAGATTGGTCACACTGATTGCCAATGGCCTACCCTGCTTTTTGTCAATGCCTTGCAAAACAGCCTCGTCGGCCTCAACTGACAATTGCCGGGCGGCCATTGATGCCTTGAGATTCCTGATGTCGACTGCTGTGGAGAGAGAACCCGAGGCCTCGAGTGAAAGAGACAGCTCGTTTTCCAGACCCGCCAACGCCGGCAAAAATGGCGCAAACTCGGAAGGAGTTATTACAGTGCCCTCCTTGATGACAACACTGTGGCCGGTCTCCCGCAGAGCCCGTGCTATATCTTTGTATCCATCAAAAGAGACAGCCATGTCGCCCAACAACAAGGTGGAGACTGGTGTTCTGACCGAAAATCCTTTGACCGTTATTTCCCGATTGGTGATGTGGGCGTCGAGCTGAATGTCGCTCAGCCGCAGGCCTGAGCGCTCGGTGCCCGAGAGCTGCCTGAGCATGACGGTGAAGTCGTCGTTCTTTATTCTCGGCAACAGGAGGTTCAGGTTCAGATCATTGACCGCCACATGATTGACATCAAAACGGCCCTCGGCAGCCGCCGGTGCCGACAGCACATCGTAGGTCACGCTCGAGTTGCGTATGAGCAGATGGCCGACCCTGAAATCAAACTGAGTCGGCGGCCGCTTGTCATCTTTTGGCTGAAGAGCCTTGATGATATGGTCAATGTTGAGCGGCTCGCCCGGTCGCTGACGGTATATACGCGCGTCAAGACCTTGAATCTCGGCGTAATTGATAATGATACGACCGGTTTCAAGCAGCGACCTCAGCTCAATGCCGGCATCTATCTTCCTCACTCCCAACGCGGTTTTGTTCATTCGGTCTTTCACAGCGATGTCGTTGAGCACAAGTCGTGAGGGCAAATAATAAAGCTCGACACTGCCGATGCTGACCTCGGTGTCAAGCAGCTCGGTCAGTTCCTTTTCAGCACGCTCTTTAAGTTGCCTTTGGACGCCACTGAGCGACAGAAGGATATACAGCGTGGCAGGCAACAGTATGGCTAAAACCAACAGTGTCACCACCACAGACCTGAATATCTTATAAAGCAACTTCATTAAACGCCCGGGCCGTTAAGGTCTCACAATCCCGATGGCTTCATCAATGGTGACCACCGACTGGGTGCCGGTTGTCATGTCTTTTAGTGTCAGCTTGCCCTGAGCCAACTCGCTCTCGCCCACTATAGCGACATAGTGGATGCCCATGGCGTTGGCATAGTTCATCTGCTTCTTCATCTTGGAAGTGTCGGGATAGATCTCGGCAGAAATGCCGGCAGCCCTCATCTGCTGAAGATATTTCATGGAGCAGACAAGCTCCTCAGGTCCAAGGTTAAGGAAGATTACACGGGAGGCTCCGGTGACCTCATCGGGGTAAAGATCGAGAGCGTTGAGCACATCATAGATACGGTCGGCGCCAAACGAGATTCCGACCCCCGACACGCCGGGCATGCCAAACACGCCGGTAAGGTTGTCATATCGACCGCCGCCGGTTATGCTGCCTATCTCCACATCGCGCGCTTTGACCTCGATGATGGTGCCGGTGTAATAGTTCAGGCCTCGGGCCAATGACACGTCGAGCTCAACCATGTCGGCCAGGCCGAGCGCCGACGCTCCCTCAAGCACCTGCTGCAGCTCCCTGACCCCCTCGGCGCCGGTCGCGCTGTCGGCAAGCAATGCCGACAGCTGCTGCAATCGCTCGGCGGTGGTGCCGGTGATTGTGATGATCGGGGTAAGACGGGCAATAGCCTCCTGTGACACACCGCGGTCGGCCAACTCCTCATTGACCTTCTCAAGACCGATTTTGTCAATCTTGTCGATGGCGACGGTAATGTCGATTATCTTGTCGGGCTCACCGATAATCTCGGCGATGCCGGCGAGTACCTTACGGTTATTCAGCTTGATGACCACATTGATTCTCAACCGTTTCATAACCTCGGCGATAAGCCCGAGCAGCTCAACCTCGTTTACGAGCGAGGTCGACCCGATCACGTCGGCGTCACACTGGTAGAACTCACGGTATCGGCCTCGCTGCGGACGGTCGGCACGCCATACCGGTTGCATCTGGTAGCGCTTGAAGGGGAACTGCAGCTCCTGACGGTGCATCACGACAAAACGGGCAAAAGGCACCGTCAGGTCATATCGCAACCCTTTCTCACACATCTTTGCCGCCAACGCCGTGCAATTGCCCTCGGTCATCAGCGAAGGGTCGATGCCACGCAAAAAGTTGCCCGAGTCGAGTATCTTGAAAAGAAGCTTGTCACCCTCCTCGCCATATTTTCCCATCAGTGTCGACAGGTTTTCCATCGAAGGGGTCTCGATCGGTTGAAAGCCGTAAAGACGGAACACGCTGCGTATCGTGTCAAATATATAGTTGCGTTTAGCCATCTGGGCCGGCGTGAAATCGCGCGTCCCCTTGGGTATTGAAGGTTTAAAACTCATTGATTTTGTACTATTGGTTTATTAAGGTGCAAAAATACATAATTTTTTATAATTTTGTCGATAAATATACCTAAAGAAGATTATGAACAAAACAATTTTGCTGTTTGACGACAAAGAGACCCGCGACAACCTTCTCCCCATCACCCTCACCCGCCCCGTTGCCGAGATACGTGTCGGCATCGACACCATTTCCCAAAAGTGGGCGCGGGCTCTCGATGCCACCTGTGTGAGACATTTAACCGAAGACTATCTGTCGCCCAAATACCCCGCCATCCCCCCGGCCGACCAAGCCGTCATGGTTGCCGGTCACCTGTTCCCCACCCCGGCCCTGACCTCAGCTATCAAGGCCCTTGAGCCGGGACAGGCGCTGACCGCCAACGGCAAAGTGATTGCCTGTCACGGGCGTCTTGCCGACCTTGTCAACGGCGACTTCAGCAAAAAGACACCCGTCGAGCCCGAGGCGGTCGACGGTATATTCATGCTCTATGACATCTTTTTGAAAAACGGAGAGCAGATTGTCGCCGACTTTCCTGCCGCGACAGCCGTGGCCGGCAAAGAGTTGTCACCCTCGTGCACACTTATCGGTCATGCCGACCGGCTCTATATCCACCCGTCGGCAAAAGTTGAGGGCGCCGTCATCAACACCACAGGGGGGCCGGTCTACATAGGCCCCGAGGCCGAGGTGATGGAGGGATGTTGCCTCAGAGGGCCCATTGCCATCTGCCGTCACTCCACCGCCAATATGGGCACCAAGATTTACGGCCAAACCACCATCGGGCCGTGGTGCAAGGTTGGCGGAGAGCTCAACAACGTGGTCATGATAGGATACTCCAACAAGGCCCACGACGGCTTTTTGGGTAACGCCGTGATTGGCGAGTGGTGCAATCTCGGCGCGGGATGTGTAGCCTCAAACCTCAAGAACGACTACACCCTCATAAAGCTTTGGAACTATCCCGCCCACCGTTTTCTCAAGACCGACCTCCAGTTTTGCGGCCTCATCATGGGTGACCACTCAAAAGCGGGCATCAACACGATGTTTAACACGGCCACGGTGGTTGGCGTGGGGTGCAACATTCATGGAGCCGGCTTCCCGCGCAACTTCATCCCATCGTTCAGCGAGGGCTCGACAGCCGGGTTTACCGACGTGTCGATGACCAAGTTTTTCCAGATAGCGGCCCGCGTGATGTCCAGGCGTGGCGTTGAGCTCACGACTGCCGACGAGAAGATGTTCTATGCCATCCGCGACTTTGCCGACTCTTATAAATAACCCGCCACCACCTCGATGAAAACAGTCAACTTTATCCTGCTCCTTTTTGTTTCAGCAATCGCGGGCCACTCGGCTCATGCAGCCACCAAAGCATCCCCCTTTGTGACCCCCGAGGGTCGGTACATCGTGTCATTGACAACCACAACCTCCATCAGGCCGGTGTTGAACTTTGAGAGAACCTTGGCCGGACTTTTCAAGTCGACATCTCTGGTTGACGAGCCGGATCCCCTTTCAAGCAAAGAGATTCTGGCTTTGTGCCCCAAAGAGTCAAAGCTGCTCTACACCAACGGTGAAGGCTTATTTGAGGCATACGTTATAAAGGATTTTCTAAAGGTGTTGAAGAAAGACAAGTCGCTTGTCAATGTCGACAACTATGAGTATGACCGAATCAAGTCAAACTACAAGACGAGGCTGCGCGCTCGGATCGACCGTCTTAACACAGAGAGAGAGCTGTTTGTGAGAGACTCTACAGCCGAGGCCGCCCGCCTTGAGGCTATCAGGCTCGAGGAGCAACGCCAACAAGAGCGGCTTGACCAACTCGATGCCTATCGTAAACTCCACGCTCACGACTGGCGGCACATCCCCTCGGGCAATAATTTCAAACTGAGGTGTGAGGTTTGTGAGGATGAATTTTTGCTTGACTCGGCTACAATCCTCAAGATGTCTGAAAAACACTGGCGTTTCAGCGTCAACGACACGGTTTTCAATTTTTTTCACATCGCTAACATACCGCCGGCAACCAGGCAGCCCAAGGAGATGAAATATCACCTTGAGGCATTTGCCGACAGCATCGCCTCCGTGTCCCAGCCCGATACTGTCGCTGATTTTAATCTTGACAGCCTGCACCGGCAACACATGGCACAGATTGACTCAGTGACCGACCATTACAACAAATTGTTGTCACAACGATACCCCAATGGCTACATCAAAGACTGGAGTTGGGATGAAGACTACGGCAACGTCTCCATAATGGTAAGTTTCAACAACACATGCAAAAAGACAATCAAATATATAACGGTGTTTTTCAAGATTTTCAACGATGTTGACGACTTGCGTTGCAGCGGCAGTGTGAGAGGCACCGGCCCTGTCGCACCCTTCGATTACGGCCTGTGGGAATGGGACTCGACAAGATATTGGGTGTCAAACGATGCCACCTCGATGAGAATCTACAAAGTGTTGATAAACTACATGGACGGCACTTCAAAAACCCTCTCAGGCAAATCATTAGCCATCTTCAGGGAATGAGATTACGACAGCCGGGGCCCGATAATGGGGTCCCGGCTGTCGTTATAGGTGATGAGGTCAATTGTTTACTTGGCTATGAGCAGGTAGTAGTTTTTCTTACCACGCTGCACAAGGATATACTTGTCGTTGAGCAACATATCGGTTGAAACTGCCATATAAGGATCGGCCACTTTCTCTTTGTTTACCGACACGCCGCCCCCCTGGGTCATCTTGCGCATCTCCCCTTTTGAGGGGAACACGGCGGCCTTGTCGACAAGCAGGTCGGCAAGCTTGATGCCGGCCTCGATGTCGGCACGGCTCACCTCAAAGGTGGGCACACCCTCCATCACGGCGAGCAGTGTCGCCTCGTCGATTTTGTGGAGTATCTCGCCGGCCTTGTTGCTGAAAAGTATCTGTGACGCCTCGACGGCTGCCTCATAGTCTTCGGCCGAATGAACCATCGTGGTAATCTCTTTGGCAAGACGGCGCTGAAGGGGGCGCTGACCCGGGTCGGCCTGCTGCTCCTTTATCAACTGCTCGATCTCCTCGCGGGTAAGCTCGGTGAAAATCTTGATATATTTCTCGGCATCGGCATCGCTGACGTTGAGCCAGAACTGATAGAACTTGTAGGGCGATGTGTAACGCGCGTCAAGCCACACGTTGCCGCTCTCTGTTTTGCCAAACTTGCCGCCATCGGCTTTGGTGATGAGCGGGCAGGTGAGCGCAAACACCTGATCCTCACCATCCATGCGGCGTATCAGCTCGGTGCCGGTTGTCATGTTGCCCCATTGGTCCGAACCTCCAAGCTGCAGGCGACACCCTTTGGTGCGGTAGAGATTCAGGAAGTCATATCCTTGGAGCAACTGGTAGGAGAACTCGGTGAACGACATTCCCTCGCGGCTGTCGCCCGACAGACGCTTTTTCACCGAGTCTTTGGCCATCATATAGTTGACGGTGATGTGCTTGCCGACATCGCGGATGAAGTCCAGAAACCCGAAGTCTTTCATCCAGTCATAGTTGTTGACAAGCTCGGCGGCATTGGGAGCATCCGAATCAAAGTCAAGGAATTTTGAAAGCTGACGCTTGATGGCCTCCTGATTGTGACGCAGGGTCTTCTCGTCAATCAGCTTGCGCTCCTGACTTTTCATCGACGGGTCGCCAATCATGCCTGTGGCGCCGCCAATCAGCGCGATGGGCTTGTGACCCGAGCGCTGCAAGTGTTTGAGCATCATCACCCCGACAAGGTGACCGATGTGTAGCGAGTCGGCCGTCGGGTCGATACCCAGATAGGCCGTTGTCATCTCTTTATTTAGTTGATCCTCAGTGCCGGGCATCATCTGGTGGATCATGCCGCGCCATGTTAATTCTTCTACAAAATTCATTGTTATAGTGATGGTATGGTTAATTCAGTTTTGAAAGCCCGTCGGCGATACGCCTGATGGCCTCGCGTAGGCTGTCATCGTCGGTCGCATAGCTCAGACGGATATATCCCGGGCAACAGAACGCAGCTCCGTCGACCACAGCCACATGTGCCGACTCAAGCAGGTACATCGCCAGGTCGCCCGAAGTGGCAATCACCTTTCCGTCGGGTGTTTTGCGGCCTATAAAGGCTGTCACTTTGGGGAAAAGATAGAAAGCGCCCTGCGGCTCATTCACCTCCAAGCCGGGTATCTTCTTTGCCAGATCGACCACCAGGTCGCGGCGACGGCAAAAGGCTTCTCTCATGCTTGCCACACACTCCTGGGGGCCGTTATAGGCAGCCTCGGCAGCCTTCTGGGCTATTGACGAGGGGCCCGAGGTGTACTGGCTCTGGAGTTTTGACACAGCCTTGGCCACGGCTGCCGGTCCGGCCATGTAGCCGATGCGCCATCCGGTCATGGCGTAGGCTTTTGACACACCGTTGATCACGACCACGCGGTCGGCAATCTCGGGGAAAGAGGCCAACGAGGTGAACGCCCCGGTGTAGTTGATATGCTCGTATATCTCATCGCTGATCACCGTCACCTGCGGGTACCGGGCGACAACATCGACAATAGCCTTGAGCTCGTCGCGGGAATACACACTGCCGGTCGGGTTGCTCGGCGAGCAAAGCAACAGCACGCGGGTCTGCTCGGTGATCGCCTGCTCGATCTGGGCCGGGGTCACCTTGAAGTCCTGGTCTATACCTGCCTCTATCAACACATTCTTGCCCTCGGCAAGTTTCACCATCTCCATGTAGCTCACCCATGCGGGCACCGGGATGATAACCTCATCGCCGGGATTGACGAGCGACAGGATGACGTTACACAATGCCTGCTTGGCGCCATTACCCACCACAATATCTGACGGCTCAAACTCAACACCGTTTTCAATCTTGAGCTTACGCGAGACAGCCTCACGCAGGCTCAGATAACCGCCTACCGGGGTGTAGCGTGTATAGTTCTCGTCAATGGCGCGTTTGGCGGCCTCCTTGATATGCCCGGGAGTGGGAAAATCAGGCTCACCCACCGAGAGGTTTATTACGTCGATGCCCTTTGCCCGTAACTCGGCGCTGCGTTGTGACATCGCTAAAGTCGCCGATGGCGAAAGCTGATTGATGCGGTCGGATATCTGCATGGCTATTTTGGTTGGAACATTTCGGCCACAAAATTACACAGAATTATTTATTTTGACAATTAATGATTACTTTTGCAGTATAAAAACAATCCATAATGAACCAAGAGAAATCATCGGGGGCGGCAAAGACATCGCTCGACCCTCTTTTCATACCTCTCCCTCAGTCGGGCGCCGTGCTTCAGCGCATGTCGCGCCACAGCGCGCCCGACTCGGAGCTGCGCCACCAGATTGCCAAGACCCCTTTCAATCAGGTTTACGATTTTTTCCGCGCCACCGCCAATGACCACATCAGCCGCGGCGACATCGACGGCGCCATAAGCCGCATCGAGGAGATAAACGGGCTTATAGAGCGCGCCATGGAGCCTCAAGACGAGGATGGGCCGTTGCTCGACACCCACGCCGCTCTGCTGCAACTGTTGGCGGCGCTCCACATCATGGCCGGCAATGCCGACGCGGCCCTGACAACCGCTGCCTCGGCCTTGTCGCTGTTGTCACAGAAGCCTAAACGTCGCGATGAGCCGTTCCTGCAAGTGCTTGCCTGCCTGCTGTTTGACATTGCGATACTCCATGCCGGGTCGTCACGATTCAAGCAAGCCGAGCGCGAGCTTGAAAAATCGCTCAAACTGCTTGACCGCCTGGCGCGCAACAACCCCGACCGATATGGGCCGGCCCACATGATCGCCACAGCCGCCGCCACAACCGTCTACCGCAACCGGGTCAAGCAAGCCAACCTCCTGGCCCACTACCAGGTGGCGACCTCGACCTATCTGTCACAGGTCAACCACGGCATCGAGGCTGCCGCCGGCAAACTCGCCGAGTCTCTCTACACCGAGGGAAAGACACTCGCCGGCATGGACCGTCACCGCGAGGCCATATCCTACTACACAAAAGCCCTGAAATATTACACCCGCCTCTATCCCGATTTTGACTTGACACAGCTTGAGATGTCGGTCGACTTGGGCCGGTCGCTTCTCGCTGTAAAGAGCACGCGCGACAAGGGAATCCATCTGCTCAACACGATGCTCCACAAGGCGACAAAAATCGGGGCCACAACCCAACACCGCGCCATTGTCGACATCCTTGCCCGCTCAAAGAGCTCAACTCTCGACATCCTCGACATCTGGCACAAAGTTTTTCCCCGTTAATCCATTCTACACATCATAATTCATGTCACAATCAGCACCCACAACCGCTCTTCCACCCGTCTCGCCCGACTGGCGGGTAGCCATAGTCACCGCTCAGTGGAACGGTCACATAACCTCGGCCCTGCAAAAATCGGCGGTCGACACATTGCGTTCAGCCGGCTTTGCCGACTCCAATATCGATATCTTTGAAGTGCCGGGAGCCGTCGAGCTCACCTTTGCAGCCAGTCAATTGATTGAGACCGACCAGTTTGACGCCATCATTGTGTTTGGATGTGTCGTGAGAGGCGGCACGCCACATTTTGAATATGTTTGCCAGAGTGTAACCCAGGGCATCACGTCGCTCAACGCCGACTGCACCGTTCCCGTCATTTTCGGAGTACTTACGGTCGACACCGAAAAAGACGCCATTGACCGCACCGCCGGTGGCCCCATGGGCGACAAAGGCGCCGAAGCCGCCGAGACCGCTGTCAAAATGATCGCTTTCGGCCGGCACGTAAGAGATAATTTCTGACCCTCAGTTTCCGCCGGGTTCAACCAAAGCGACAATCCAACGGTTGCCGTTGTGACGCATTTCAACCAACCCCGAGGCCATCAGCTGAGCTAAGATGCTGTTGGTCAGCGACACCGATGAATGTGTGGCTAAAGCGATACGCTCGGGGCTCAGCCCGTCGGCACCCTCGCTGCCATCGATAACCTCGAGCACACAGCGCCGTTTCTCGTCAAGCGATAACGCCGGGCGGCTGTCATCGTTCTGCATCTTCCATGCCGACACCATCAGCGGGTGGGCCACGATGTTCTCGTCGGCCACCCGATAGTAGGCTTTCAGGCCTGTTTTCTCTTTGACCAGTACCGGACGCCGGTCGGTCATCGCCGGGATGTCGACCTTAAACACATGCAGGCCATCGCCGGCGTTGTAGGCCTGAATCTCAACCGGCACCTCAGGCTCACAACACATCGTGGCGGCCTGCTCGATGACATAGAGGTCTTCCTCGTTGCGCACCCCCGCTATCGTGCCGTTGTCTTTGACACCCACAAGCAGCCGGCCGCCGTCGCTGTTGGCAAATGCCGACAGGCTGCGGGCTATCTTGACAGCGTCGTTGATCGCAAACTTAAAGTCCTGACGCTGATGTTCCCCCTCCTCGATCAGGCGGCTTATGTAGTAGCGGCCGCGTGTCGCCTTCAGATCTTTCATTTTGGATAAGATAATCGCGACCCGTCGATATGCTCAAGCACATCAAGATAACGGCGGGCGGCACGGCGCGCCTCGTCGAGATCCATAAATGTATAGTTGCCACAATCTCTGGCGCTTGCCCCAGGTATCTCGCCCTCCCAACCGGCCACAGTCTCCATCGTCTCCTTTATCAGATCGACAATGTCGGCCGATTGCAGATTGCCCTGCAGCAGCAGGTAGTTGCCGGTGCAACACCCCATCGGGCCCCAATATACCACGCGGTCTTTCCACTGCCTGTTGTTGCGCAAGGCCGTCGCCGCTATATGCTCCATCGCGTGAAGGGCCTGCGGACCGAGAGCCGGCTCCCGGTTGGGGGCGGTCATGCGTATGTCAAACGTCGTGATAACATCGCCCGACGGTGTCACATCGCGTCGCGACACATAAATGCCCGGCATCAACCGGGTGTGGTCTATGGTAAAACTGGCTATCTTCTCCATCACAGGCTCTCCAATAAAGTTTTAATAATCTCAAAACAACGCTCGGGCGCGTCATCCCAGAAGTTTACATATTGGGCGAAATTGTCACCACCGCCGGGCGTGTCGCTGATGACACGTATCACGGCAAAAGGCACCCCCTTGATATAACAAACCTGGGCGACAGCCCCCGATTCCATGTCACAGGCCATCACCTGGGGGTAGAGCTCCTTTATGCGGGCAAGGTCTTCGACCCGTTGCACGAAAATATCACCCGAGGCTATCAGTCCGTGCTTGACACCCTCCCCCTCAACTTTCAATGGAGCGGGAGTGAAAAATCTCGGCAGCCCCTCGACGGTACCCCACTCATTGCCGGGGCCACACCAGACATCGTGGTAGGCAACGCTTGAGGCCACCACGACATCGAGCACCGACGCGCCGCCGGTACCACCGGCCACGCCACTGTTGATGACCAACGACGGGTGAAAGGTGTCGATCAAAGTCAACACACCGATGGCGGCATTCACCTTGCCTATGCCCGACTGCATCACGGCCACCTCGTGGTTTTTTATTTTACCGATGTGGAGGGTAAAGCCGTTGACTTTCACCTCACTGTAATCTTCAAGCAACGGCAGCAAGAGCGCCTGCTCCTTGCTCATGGCTACAATTATTCCTATTTTCATCTTCTTTTTTCAAAAAATCGTTTCATCAACCCGGCACACTCGTCGGCCATGACGCCTCCTTTCACCTCGGCGCGCGGGTGAAACGGTGTCCCTTTCTCAATCAATGTCGTGTATCCCCGTTTTGGGTCGGACGCGCCGTAAACAACTCTTGACAGCTGTGACCACCCGATGGCCCCGGCGCACATGATGCAAGGCTCTACGGTGACATACAGGGTGCAGTCTTTCAGATACTTGCCTCCGGTTGTCTCGGCAGCCGCCGTGATGGCCTGCATCTCGGCATGGGCCGTCACGTCGTTAAGAGCCTCGGTCATATTGTGCCCCCGGCCCAACACGGCACCCCGCGCCGACACGACGACAGCCCCTATGGGCACCTCATCTTCGTCCATAGCTCTCCCGGCCTCGGCCAACGCCATTTTCATATAGTACAGATCCTTGTCAATCATTGTATTGTGATTTTCATTCCTTCATCGGCCGCAATGACCTCAATCTCCCCGCCGGCACCTTCGAGGGCCTGCAGCCTGAGCGGCCCGCTGTCGGGATAACGCTTTGAATAATGACCGATGACAAGTTTTCTTGCTCCGGCCTGACGTGCAATCTCTCCGGCCTGACGCGCTGTCGAGTGACCTCGTTGTGCAGCCAGATGTGACTCGGAGTCGGCGTAGGTCGACTCGTGGTAGATCACCGTCGCCCCTTTCACCGAGGCGGCCACGCGGGCTTTGGCCACGGTGTCGCTGCAATAGGCATAGCTCACCGAGGGGTCGGCAGGAGTGGTCAGACGCCCGTTTGCAATGACCTCGCCCGTGTCGGGGCGTGTCCAGTCTGCCCCGGCCTTGATGGCGGCCAGGTCGCGTATCGGTATATTGAAAAACCTGATCATGTCGCCGCGCAGGTGTCGCGCTTTCTCCTTTTCCTTAAAGATGTAACCTACACAAGGCACACGGTGGTAGAGCGGGAAAGACTCAACGGTGAGCGACGGCGTGTCGAGCACCGTGTGACGCCCAACGGGGTCGACAGGCTCCCATACAATCTCAAACGATGTCTCGTGGCAAAAATAATCAATCATCGGCTTGAGCACGTCTATCCCCTCCTTAAATATGTGGATGACAACCCGACCCCCTTTCTGGTGGAGATCCATTGTTGACAGCAATCCCGGCAGACCAAACAGGTGGTCGCCATGGAGATGGGATATAAAAATGTGGCCCAGGCGCGAGAACTTCAGCCCCAGGCGTCTCATTCCACCCTGCGCCCCCTCGCCACAGTCAACCATCATCAGGTTGCCGCGATAGTCGATCACCTGTGAAGACGGTTGGTGACGCCGCGAGGGGGTGGCCGAGCCACAGCCGAGTATGTACACGTCAAACATGCCACAAAATTACACATTTTTACTCAAACACACCAACGGCTGCTCATGAAACAATGTTTTGTAACACTTTTAACGAAAATGTGTTTAAAAACATATCAAACACACCCCTTTTTCTCAAAAATTTTAAGTACTTTGCGCTCGCAAAAATATTTTTGCCATCACAACCTTGATTGCCTGCAATCAATACAAATACCTTGATAACATGAAATTTTACCAGACTAACGAAATCAAGAACATAGCCTTGCTTGGTGGCAAAGGCTCGGGAAAAACCACACTCGCTGAGTCACTGCTCTTTGAGTGTGGAGTTATAAAACGTCGCGGCTCGGTTGATGCAAAAAACACCGTCAGTGACTATTTCCCGGTTGAAAAAGAGTATGGCTACTCTGTGTTTTCAACCATTTTCTACTGTGAGTTCAATGGTCGTAAGCTCAATATGATCGACTGCCCCGGTGCCGATGACTTTGTTGGCAATGCCATAACTGCCCTCAACGTGACCGATACCGGCGTTATTCTGGTAAATGCACAATATGGTGTGGAGGTTGGCACTCAAAATATTTTCCGAACCACCCAAAAGATCAAAAAGCCGGTCATCTTTGCCATCAACCAGCTTGACGGCGACAAGGCCGACTATGAAAACACCCTCGAGCAGATGCGCGAGCACTTCGGCAAAAAGATTATCCCCATCCAGTATCCCCTCAACGAGGGCGCCGGCTTCAACGCCATGATTGACGTCCTGCTGATGAAAAAATACTCCTGGGGGGCCGACGGCGGCGTGCCCACAATCGAGGATATACCGGCCGACCAGATGGACAAGGCGCTCGAGTTGCACCAGCAACTGGTCGAGGCCGCTGCCGAAAACGACGAGACACTCATGGAGAAATTCTTTGACCAGGGACACCTGACCGAAGACGAGATGCGTGAAGGCATCCGCAAAGGTCTTATCGACCGCTCGATCTATCCGGTGTTCTGTGTCAGCGCCCTCAAGGATATGGGCGTTCGCCGCATGATGGAGTTCCTCGGCAACGTCGTTCCCTTTGTTGAAGATATGCCCGCGCCTGTCGACACCGAGGGTCAGGAGGTTAAGCCCGACAGCAATGGTCCGGTCTCTGTGTTTATGTTCAAGACCACCGTCGAGCCCCACATCGGCGAGGTATCTTATTTCAAGGTAATGTCGGGCACACTCAAG
>CAYMVS010000003.1:0-64708 GCA_964394205.1 uncultured Muribaculaceae bacterium
CTGAGATCGGCTGGGATATTACGTAACTTCAATGAAAGTTATAGATTAATTGCAAAGTTAGCAAAATATCATGGAAATCACAACATGCCTGTGCTTTCCAAAAGCAAAATAATGAAGTTAATCAGAAATATAACTTCCGTAATATTTTGAATCGAACAAAATTTTTTAACTTTGAGTTGCAGACTACCGTTGGTTGGGAAAAAGGGGGTTATCGGTGAAATTGGTTTTTGAATCGGTGAATGGGGTAGGATTGGGCAGGGGGAAAGATGTATTTTTGCGGATAAAAATGGTGACTGTATGACTGATAAGGATTTTCTTGAGTACGCTTCGGCGGGCAATCTTATAACTGCCGGCAGCGATATCCATAAAATTATGCACGGGATTAGTCAGCGGGCCCTGAGGCTGACATCGGCTATCAACAGTGCCTACCACTCGCCCGACGAGCTGCGGCAACTGATGTCGGACCTGATTGACAAGCCTCTTGACGAGGCGTTTGGCCTTTTCCCGCCTTTCCACACCGACTGCGGGCTGAACATTACTATCGGCCGGCGAACTTTCATAAACATGGGGTGCTCCTTTCAGGATTGGGGTGGAATATCGATAGGTGATGATTGCCTGATAGGTCACAACTGCACCATCTGCACGGTCAATCATTCCCAAAATACGGCCTACCGGGGCGACATGACGTGTCATCGGGTTATTATCGGCGATAAGGTCTGGATTGGCGCCAATGTCACCATTCTGCCGGGGGTGACAATTGGCGAGGGAGCGATTGTGGCGGCCGGCGCGGTGGTCAACAAGGATGTCGCACCACGCACCATCGTCGGTGGCGTGCCGGCAAAGATTATCAAACAGGTTTAAAATGATTGATAAGCATCGTAAGATTCTCCAAACCATGTTTTTAACTTATATATGCAAGAATTGTGTCTTCTCTCAATATTGATCACTATAACATTTAACATCATGGCACAGCAGAAAATAATACAGACGGCTGGCCGCGCCCAGCTTGGCGAGTTTGCCCCCGAATTTGCCCGTCTCAACGACGACATCCTCTTTGGGGAGGTGTGGAGCCGCAATGATCTCCTGTCGTTACGCGACCGTAGTCTCGTCACCATCACCTCGCTCATCTCTCAGGGAATCACCGACTCGTCTCTCACCTTCCATCTTCAGGAAGCAAACAAGAATGGCATCACGCGCATCGAGGCCGCCGAGATTATCACACACATCGCGTTTTATGCGGGATGGCCTAAAGCATGGGCGGCTTTGAGGTTGGCAAAGGATGTCTGGAGCGACGACATCAAGGGTGATGACGCCAAGGCAGAGTTCCAGAGACAAATGATTTTCCCTATCGGTGAGCCTAACGATGCCTACGCCCAATATTTCATCGGCCAGAGCTACCTGGCTCCGATATCGACCGAGCAGGTCAAGTTTTTCAACGTGACTTTTGAGCCCGGTTGCCGCAACAACTGGCACATCCACAAGGCAACCGCGGGTGGTGGTCAGATGCTTGTCGGAGTGGCAGGCCGAGGCTGGTACCAGGAAGAGGGTAAACCTGCTGTTGATATTCTTCCCGGCACTGTCATCCACATTCCGGCCAATGTCAAGCACTGGCACGGGGCTGCTGCCGACACCTGGTTCTCTCACCTTGCCTTTGAGCTCGATGGAGAGAACACGTCAAATGTGTGGCTTGAGCCGGTTGATGATGCACTATATGGCAAGCTGAAATAGCCCGGCACTGTCAGATGACATTGGCGGGCTTGAGAGGTCAGCAGAAAATTGATCTCTATGGGTTGGGAGTCGAGCCGGTCCACGACTCATAATGTATCTGGTCGGGAACCCATTTGTCTTTAGGCGCGGGATCCTCGGCCGGATAACCCACCGGCACAACATTCAGGGGAACAATATCGTCGGGAATATTGAGCATCTCCTTAAGCCGGTCTACCCTCTCCTTTATCGGGTAGATACCACACCAAACCGCGCCGAGGCCGAGTGAATGAGCCGCGAGAAGCATGTTCTCGGTCGCCGCCGAGGCGTCCTCAACCCAATAGTCAATGCCGTCGCCGGGGAATGTCGCCTTGAGGTCACCACACACAACGATTGCCAACGGGGCTTTGGCGGCCATCTTCATGGTGCTGAAATTCTCTGTGATTGCCTTGAGCGTGTTTTTGTCCTTTATCACGATGAACCGCCAGGGCTGTTTGTTGCCGGCGGTCGGGGCAGCCATCGCCGCGCGTAGCATCTGCTCGATTTTCTCGTCTTCGACAGGCTTGTCCTGATAGTCGCGTATGCTTGTTCGCGTAAGGATATTTTCCATTACCGACGACTCCGATGAGTCATCGCCGGCGGCTTTGTCACTGTTGTCCCTTACAAGTTTGACAGACAGCACCACCAAGGCCACCGCCAGCAGAATGTTCAATAACTGATATGTTTTCATTTTATCTAATGTTTTTTATTTATCGGGATTTTGGGTTATCTGGAAAAGGCATCCTGTCGGACAGACAAAACGGCAATACGGGCGGGTCACCACAACCGACAGCGCGATAAAGAGCCCGGCGGCGATGAGTACACCCGGGGCCGCCTGCTTGAAAATGAACGCGGTAAACAGTTCCCAGTCCATCCATTCAAACCATATTCCGGCAATCATCACAAAGATAAGCGCGAGCCACAGACACTCCTGAAACATCGTCAGGCGTTTGACGAGCCGCGGCGACATCTTCAGCTTGAACTTGGTCGTCTTCCCCGCAAGCTCCTGCAGCGAGCCCAAGGGGCAGACCCACATACAATAATGGCTCTTTCGCCCGAAATAGGGATAGACAAAAGCAATCACAAGCATAAGGAGAACGGCCAGCGACTGAAGGAGGTTTACCCCGTTGGATATATAGTTGACAAACACCTCGTAAGAGAGGAAAGTGCCGCTCCAGAATCCCAGGACCGTGACATTAAGCGCAAGCTGGATATACCTGAAACGCTTGCCGCTGATAAAGATTGGCAGAATGGCGGCACACAGCACAACCGCAAGAACGGCAAAACTCCTGAGGCTGAAAACAAAGCCATCGTCGCCTGATGAAGTTGACTCAATAGCATGGGCATTGTTCTGCATATATGCCACGCCGGCCTTGACAGTAGCGTTGACAGCGCGCGACGACAGAGTGGCACCCGAGATACCATCGACCTCCTTGTCGGCAACCTCATTGACAGAAGTGCCGATCCATCGCGGGATCATATCGCTGCGCACACTGCCGAAAAAATCCTCCGATTCAGCGTTTTTCAGCGTCTTGATATCCTTAATCCTACCATCCTTGACCGTAATCTCCAACGGCACCGGTCCGCCATAGCCCTTTATATCTCCGGCTATAGAGGTGGTATTGATAGTGGTGACCCCATCGGTCGTGACAATAGCCGGCTCTTCACTGTCGGTGCTTACGGGGGCCGAAAGATCAGTCCCGAAAACAGATCCGTTACGCTGAACGGCAACCGCAAGCAGAATCAAAAAGCAGGTGGCAAACCTCACAAACATGCGCAATCGTTGAAACATCTTATTATATAAGTTATTATATATGAAATGGTTTACTATATAAAATTAACTGACAATGTTTACCGACACCGGCACTCGTCAGGACAGGTGGAGGGTAGCGAGAAATCGGTCGACGACATCAGGGCGGCCGGTGTACTTGCCGTGGTCTTCGCTGAGCTTGCATGTGTCACTGTAAAAGTTCCACTGCTCGGTGATTTTTGCGGCGACAAGTTTTATCACGATGTTCAAAGGCTTTATGCCGGGAAAGTCGTTGGTGAAGTGTGTGCCGATACCAAAGGATGGTTGACAATAGGGTGTGGCATATTTGTTTAGCTCGATGGCCTCATCGGTATCGAGGGCGTTGCTGAAGATAATCTGCTTTGAGCGGGGGTCAATGCCCAGCGACCGGTATTTGTCGACAATGAGGTGCATCTGCCGGCGGTTGTCGCCGCTGTCGACCCTGAGTCCCTTGAACAGCCGGGCCACATCTTCGGAGAAATTGAGGCTGAAGATGTGCCACCCGTATGTGTCATACAGAAATGTGCCTAAGGCGCCGCGGAATGTGTTGCGCCAAAGATCCATGGCCAGATGATTGGCCATCAACGGGCCATACATGGCGGCGATGGCACACACAAACTCGTGGGCCATGGTGCCGATTGGCATCAGGTCATATTTCATGGCGAGGTAGACGTTGCTCGTGCCGGCAAAGGATCCGGGCCACTGTTGAGACCGGGCACAGGTGGTCATTGCCCTGACAAGGGTATCCTCGGCTTTGAAAGAGAGCCGGCGACGTGTGCCAAAGTCGCTGTAAACACACCCCGCCTCGAGCAACCGCCGGGCTTTGGCGTAGGAACGGTTGTAGAAGTCCTCATAGTCGACGGTCTCGGCCTGTCGGGTCATGATGAAATATAGCTCGGAGATGATGGCGAGCACTTTGACCTCAAGCAGAATGGTGTCGGCCCAAAGACCCTCAAATCTCACTGACAGGTGACCCGAGGCGTCCTGCTCTATCTTCACCCAGTCGCGCCGGTAGCGGAATCCTCGGAGATAGGTGCAGAACCAGCTTGGGAGGAATGATGTCTTGCGACGCAGAAAGGCGACCTCCTCTTCGGTAATGGCCAAATCCTCGAGCATCTCGATCTGCTCGGTCAGGGCGGCGGCAAACCCTGGTGGATAAACGGTGTTACTCCGGTCGGTGAACTCATACTTCACCCTTGCCCGAGGGAAATTCTTTATCACCGCACAACACATTGTGAATTTGTAGAGGTCGTCGTCGGTAAACCGTGTGATTATTGGTCGCATAGCAGTTTGTGTTTGGAAATCAATGATTGAAGATGAGCGCCGCCGTCGATCGAAGGGCTGAACCGGGTCAGCACCGTCAGCTTCCCGGCGCCATACCGGGTGATGGCATCGGCCAACGTGTTGCTGACACAGACATCGCCGGCGAGACCACAGACATCTATGTGGTCAATCCCGTATTCTTTTATAAGCCGATCAAGAGCCCGGGCCGACTTCCCGTTGGCAAAGATTGAATATTCCTCATGACCGGGGTCAACTCCCTTTGTAAGAACAAGAGTCGTCTTGCAACGGCTCAAAGCCTCGGCATAAACCGGCTGAAAGATTGCCGCCCCAACGCTGAAAGCCACACAATGGCGCGGCCACTCGCCTCCGTTTTCAACAAACGAGATGTGAGAGGCGGGATGCCAGTCGGCCGTGATCACACACAGGCGGTAGTCGGCGCCATGACCGGCAATGAACCGGCTTAAAGCGAGCATCGACTCTTCTGCCCCAGGCACCGGGAGCGACCCTGTGACAAAGTCGACCTGAGGGTCAACTATCAGCAATAATTTATTCATGTTGATGGAGCGTCTTGATTGAGCAATGTTCAAAAGACAACCGCCGGGGCTGTCTTTTGAACATTCCACATTGTTAAGAAAATGGTCGTTGCCGGCCGATTACAGCTCGAGCGCGTGGCAGGGGAGGCCAAACGCCTCGGCGACACCGGGGAAGTAAATCTTGCCGTCGACAATGTTGACACCCTTGGCCAGGGCGGCATTTTCCTTGCATGCTTTTTCCCAACCCTTGTCGGCCAACTGGATGGCGTAGGGCAACGTGGCGTTTGTCAAGGCCAATGTCGATGTGTAGGGCACAGCGCCGGGGATGTTGGCAACGGCATAGTGAACCACGCCGTCAACGGTGTAGACAGGCTCGGTGTGGGTTGTGGGGTGAGATGTCTCAAAGCAGCCACCCTGGTCGATGGCGACATCGACCATCACAGTGCCGGGGCGCATGAGTTTGAGCATGTCGCGTGTCACCAAATGGGGAGCGAGCGCGCCGGGAATGAGCACAGAGCCGATGACGAGGTCGGTCGTCGGGAGCTCTTGCTCGATGTTATGGGCCGACGAGTAGAGAGTCTTGACGTTGGCGGGCATCACCTCGGCAAGATGGCGCAGAGTCGGCAATGAGATATCGGTTATTGTCACATCGGCTCCCAGACCGGCGGCCATCAGGGCGGCGTTACGTCCGACGATGCCACCGCCGAGAATCAATACTTTTGCCGGCTTCACACCGGGCACGCCGCCGAGCAGCACACCGCGACCACCCTGGGGTTTCTCCAAAAAGCGTGCACCCTCCTGGATCGACATACGGCCGGCCACCTCACTCATGGGAATGAGCAACGGCAGCGAGCGGTCGGGCAACTGAACGGTCTCGTAGGCGATGCAGGTCGCACCCGAGGCCATCATGGCATCGGTCAACGGACGGTCGCAGGCAAAATGGAAATAGGTAAAGAGCAACTGCCCCTTCCTGACGAGCTTGTACTCAGGCTCGATGGGCTCCTTCACCTTTATAATCATCTCGGCGATGCCATACACATCCTCGATCGTGGGCAATATCTCACACCCGACGGCAATGTATTGGTCGTCGCTGAACCCGCTGCCCTCGCCGGCAGTGTGCTGCACATAAACTTTGTGACCGTGTTTGATGAGTTCCTTTGCTCCCGCCGGGGTTGCACCTACACGATTCTCGTTGTTTTTAATCTCTTTGGGAATACCGATAATCATGGCCTTAATATTTTGGTTAATAGAAAAAGTTCTGTCGCAAGGGAGAGAAGTGTGACCCGCAAATGTAGCCATTCCCAAACAGAAGGCCAAAAATTAAAATATGTTTGACAATATCATTTTTTAACTATCCCTTTCTGCCTGAGCAGCCCCTCCATCTCGGCCTGGACAGCAGCGGCCGCCCGACCGGCAGCGAGCGCAAAATCGTCGCCTGCCGAGGCAAAGATGATGGCGCGCGACGAGTTGACCAACAGCCCGCAGTCGTCGGTCATGCCATAGCGGGCCACCTCCTCAAGGCTGCCCCCCTGGGCTCCGACGCCCGGCACAAGCAGAAAGTTATCGGGAGCCACGCGGCGTATGTCTTCAAACAGCTTTCCGCGGGTCGCCCCGACCACAAACATCAGCTCGTCGTTGCCGGCCCATGTGCGCGCCGTGGTGATGACCTTTTCAAAAAGGCGCGTTCCATCGCGGTCTTCGGTCAGCTGAAAGTCGGCGCTGCCGGGATTGGAGGTCAGCGCAAGCAGAATGACCCACTTCCCTTCGTAACCGAGAAACGGGGTCACGCTGTCGCGGCCCATATAGGGGGCAACAGTGATGGCGTCGACATCAAGGTGTTCAAAGAAAGAGCGCGCGTAGAGAGCCGACGTGTTTCCTATATCTCCGCGCTTGGCGTCGGCAATGATCAGTTGGTCGGGATAATTTGACTTGATATACTCTACAGTCTTCTCGAGCGTGGTCCACCCCGAGGCACCGGCAGCCTCATAGAAAGCGATGTTGGGCTTGTAGGCCACGCAATATGGAGCGGTGGCGTCAACAATAGCCTTATTGAACTCAAACACCGGGTCGTCGGCGTCGAGCAGGTGGCGGGGCAGTTTGTTGATGTCGCTGTCGAGGCCCACACAGAGAAAAGAGCGCTTGGCACAGATATTATGGATGAGTTGTTGACGTGTCATGTTATGATTATTTTAAGATTGAATGATGGTTGCTTAGAGTTGTGCCTCCTTCAGTTTCTCGGCGTTTTCGGCCACGATGAGGTGGTCGATGACATCCTGGATGTCCCCGCTCATAAAGGAGGCGAGATTATAGACGGTATAGTTGATGCGATGGTCGGTTATGCGCCCCTGGGGATAGTTGTAGGTTCTGATTTTCGCCGACCGGTCGCCGGTCGACACCAGGGTCTTGCGCCTCGAGGCGATGTCGTCAAGATATTTCTGATGCTCCTTGTCATAAATGAATGTGCGCAGGCGGCTGAGGGCGCGCTCCTTATTTTTAGGTTGGTCGCGGGTCTCGGTGCACTCGATGAGAATCTCTTCGACCACACCGGTATTGGGATTGCGCCATGGATAACGCAACCTCACGCCCGACTCCACCTTATTAACATTCTGACCGCCGGCGCCGCCGCTTCGGAAGGTGTCCCACTTTATCTCGCCCTCGTTGATCTCGACGTCAAAGGCATCGGCCTCGGGGAGCACCGCCACCGTGGCGGCCGACGTGTGTACACGCCCCTGGGTCTCGGTTGCCGGGACACGCTGCACGCGGTGCACACCGCTTTCATATTTAAGCGTGCCATAGACATCGTCACCGCTCACAGCGAGCACAATCTCCTTGTAGCCCCCCGCGGCCCCCTCGCTTTGACCCGTTATATCGACCTTCCAGCCGCGCGAGTCACAGTATTTCAGATACATTTTGAACAGATCGCCGGCAAAAATCGCCGCCTCGTCGCCGCCGGTGCCACCGCGTATCTCGACAATGGCATTCTTTGAATCCTCGGGGTCTTCAGGTATGAGCAACAGTTTGATCTCCTCCTCCAGGGCCGGAATGGCCTGTGCCGACTCGTCAAGCTGCTCACGGGCCATGAGGCGCATCTCCTCGTCGGTCTCGTCGGCAAGCACGGCCCGGGCCTCATCGGCGTTGTCAAGCAACGTGTGGTAGCGGCGGGTGGCGCCGACAAGCTTTTCCAACGACTTGTACTCCTTGGCCAGACGGACATACCGGTTGCGGTCGGCAATCACCGAGGGATCGGTGATGAGAGTTGCAATCTCCTCAAAACGCGACTCGATCCCCTCGAGGCGGCTTAATAGTGAATTGTCTGACATAACAATATCTGTAAAATTTTGCACAAAGGTACAACATTTAAATATTTATTACTAAATTTGCAACCTGAAATGCACTGTTTGATTGTTATTACAGAAGATTTCACAATTAGAATAATATACTTAAAAACAAAATAGCAATGAACGTTACAAGAGAAGATCTTGACGCCGTCAGCCTGCGCCTGACAGTTTCTGTTGTTGAAGCAGATTATAAAGAAAAAGTAGAGAAAGAATTGAAAAAACTTAGCCGCGAGGTGGCTCTTCCCGGTTTCCGCAAGGGTCACGTCCCCGCCGGCGAGATCAAGCGCCGCTTTGGCCGCCAGGTGACAAGCGACGTGATCAACGACGAGGTCTACAAGGCGGTGACCAATTATATAAAGGAGAACAATCTGGCCGTTCTCGGCGAGCCCATCCCCGTCGAGGTGGTTGAGCTTGACCTCAAGAACAAGACCGACTATGACTTCTCTTACGACATCGCTCTGGCTCCCGCGCTTGACATCACGCTCGACAAAGAGGTTCATTTCCCCTACTACACCATCGAGGTGACCGACGAGATGGTTGCCGAGCAAGACAAGGCTCTCACCAAGCGCTTTGGCGCTCAGGTGCCCGGCGAGGAGGTAGAGCCCGACGCGCTCGTCAAAGGTGCCATCATGGAGCTTAACGAGGACGGCACTGTCAAGGAGGGCGACGACGCCATCCAGGTTGTGTCGGGCATCGTTGCGCCGATGTATTTCAAGTCAAAGGAGGAGGCCGACAAGTTTGCCGGCAAGAAAGTTGGCGACAAAGTGGTTTTCAACCCCGCCGCCACCTGCAACAGCGACCCGACCGAGATGTCGTCGATGCTCCAGATCGACAAAGAGCGTGCAGCCAACGTCAAGAGCGACTTTGAGATGGCCATCTCGGAGATCATCGTCGTTCGCCCCGCCGAGCACAACGAAGAGTTCTTCACCAACGTCTTCGGCCCCGACAAGGTGCACAACGAGGAGGAATATAACGCCGCCCTGCGTCAGATCATCGCCCAGCAGATGATGCCCAACAGCGAGAACATGTTCAGAGGCGACGTCTACAAATACTACACCGACAAGTATGCCGACATGCAACTGCCCGTCGAGACCCTCAAGAAATGGCTCATCAGGCAGAACGACGGCCTCAACGAGGAAAACATCGACGAGGAGATGACCAAGATGATACCCGACCTCAAATGGCAACTCATCAAGGAGCGTCTTGCCGCCCTGACCGGCCTCAAGATCGAGGAGACCGACCTCAAGGAGTATGCCAAGATGGTGGCCGCACAGCAGTTTGCCCAATATGGCATGAACAACATGGGCGATGACATCATCGAGAAATATGCCGACAACCTGTTGGCCGACGAGAAATATCGCCGTCAGATTGTCTCACAGGTCGGCGACCACAAGCTGTTTGACGCCATCAAGGCTGCTGTCACCCTCGACACTCAGATGGTAACCCTCGACCAGTTCAAGGAAATTGCCAAAAAGAACAGCATGCTCTCTGTAGAAGAATAATCATCTCGGCCTGCCCCCCTCTGCCCCAGGAAAGGCAGACCCTGTCAGGCCACAGAATAACCATCGGCAGGCCCGGCGCAACAAGAGTGCGCCGGGTCTTGTTATATCATCGTGACACACTTTTTGCCATATTTAAAATACTCAAAAAAAATT
This sequence comes from uncultured Muribaculaceae bacterium, assembly GCA_964394205.1. Taxonomy (GTDB): domain Bacteria; phylum Bacteroidota; class Bacteroidia; order Bacteroidales; family Muribaculaceae; genus HGM05190. The sequence goes on from CAYMVS010000003.1 coordinate 10,343, forward strand.
TTTTTTGCTGATATCAATATTTTTTTATAATTTTGAATTAGAAAACTACAAAAGGATATTATGAACAACGACTTCCGTAAATTTGCCGTTGGCCACCTTGGCATGAACGGCCTGTCACTTGACCAATACAGCAAATACATCTCGACCAAGGCAAGCGCCCTGGGTCCCACCTCGAGCTATATCTCTCCCACCATCATGGAAGAGCGTCAGCTCAACGTCACCCAGATGGATGTTTTCTCGCGACTGATGATGGACCGCATCATCTTTCTCGGCACCCAGGTCGACGACTACTCGGCCAACGTCATCCAGGCCCAGCTGCTCTATCTCGACTCGGTAGAGCCCGGCAAAGACATCTCGTTATACCTCAACTCGCCCGGCGGTGCCGTCTATTACGGCATGGGCATCTATGACACGATGCAGTATATCAACTCCGATGTCGCCACCATCTGCACCGGCATGGCAGCATCGATGGCCGCCGTGCTTCTCGTGGCCGGCCAAAAAGGGAAACGCTTTGCGCTGAAACACTCGCGCGTCATGATCCACCAGCCCATGGGTGGCGCTCAGGGTCAGGCATCGGACATCGAGATCACCGCCCGCGAGATTCTCAAACTCAAGCACGAGCTGTATGAAATCATCGCCGGCCACTCGGGTCAGCCCATCGAAAAGGTTGAAAACGACGGCGACCGCGACTACTGGATGACCGCCGCCGAGGCAAAGGAATATGGAATGATTGACGACGTGCTCATCAAAGCCCGCACCGTCTAACCCCTCTCCCCCTCTCTCCTCCCCAACCCAAACTACTATCTTTTAACCATATATGGCAAAAAAGACATCACGCAACAACATCGCCTGTTGCTCGTTTTGCGGCCGGCCGGCCGACATGAGCTCGGGACTGATCCCAAGCGCCGTCGACCCCAACCTGTTCATCTGCACCGAGTGTATCGAGCAGGTCCACTCAGCGTTGGCCGAGTTTAACTCAAAGGGCGAGAAAAAGAAAACGCGCGAGTCGGGCATCGACCTCGAGGCTGTTCCCCGGCCACGGGAGATATGTGACTTCCTTGACAAATATGTCATAGGGCAAGAGGCGGCAAAAAAATATCTCTCGGTGGCTGTCTACAACCACTACAAGCGCCTTGCCCAGCACGTCGACGACAACGACGATGTCGACATCGAGAAGAGCAACATCATTCTCGTGGGGCCCACGGGCACCGGCAAGACATTGTTGGCCAAGACGATAGCACGGCTGCTCGATGTTCCGTTCACCATCGTTGACGCGACGGTGCTGACACAGGCCGGCTATGTTGGCGAGGATATCGAGAGCCTGCTGACACGCTTGCTCCAGGCAGCCGATTATGACGTTGACCGGGCCGAGCGCGGCATCGTGTTTATCGACGAGATCGACAAGATAGCCCGCAAGGGTGACAACCCGTCGATCACCCGCGACGTCTCGGGTGAAGGCGTGCAGCAGGGTCTGCTCAAGCTGCTTGAAGGCTCGATTGTCAACGTGCCGCCTCAAGGTGGCCGCAAGCACCCAGAGCAAAAGATGATACCGGTCGACACCAAAAACATCCTGTTCATCTGTGGCGGCGCCTTTGACGGAATCGAGCGAAACATCGCCCGCCGTCTCAACACCCATGTGGTGGGCTACACCAACAATGGCGAGAGAGTCAACGTTGACCGCGACAATATGCTCAGCTATGTGGCGCCCCAAGACCTCAAGGCATTCGGGCTAATACCCGAGATTATCGGCCGACTGCCAATCGTGACAAGCCTCGAGCCGCTCGACCGCGACGCCCTCCGCCGGGTGCTCACCGAGCCGCGCAACGCCATCACAAAGCAATATGAAAAACTGTTTGCAATGGATGGCGTCGAGCTGACCTTTGACGACGCTGCCCTCGACCTGATTGTCGACAAGGCGATCGAGTATAAGCTCGGCGCGCGCGGTCTGCGCTCAATTGTTGAGACCGTCATGATCGACTCGATGTTTGACATCCCCTCCCTGAAAATCAAAAAATTCACCGTCACCCCCGATCTGGTGATGGAGAAACTCAGGAAGGCCAATTTTGAAACAAACATCTACAACTGAACAAAACATCAACCTACGCGTCGCCCCTCCCCTCCCCGGGGGGCTACGCAATAGAAACTTAGTAAAAAGAAACTCAATTACATATCACAGCAATATATAAAAAATTACCCACCAATCCCCTCAATTTTCTCCCCTGATGACCACGACCACAGCCACCAAAACAAACCTCCACGATGCCCTTAAGAAACACTTCGGGTTTGACACCTTTAAGGGAAATCAAGAGGCAATCATCCAAAGCCTGCTCTCGGGCCACGACACATTTGTGCTCATGCCCACCGGAGGAGGGAAGTCGCTCTGTTATCAGCTGCCGTCGCTGATGATGGAGGGTACCGCCGTGGTGATCTCGCCGCTGATAGCTCTGATGAAAAACCAGGTTGACACCATGAGAGCCTTCAGCGAGGACGACAGCATCGCCCACTTCTTGAACTCGTCGCTCAACAAAGCGGCCATCGACCAAGTGAAAAACGACATCATCGCCGGCAAGACCAAGCTGCTTTATGTAGCCCCCGAGTCGTTGACCAAAGAGGACAATGTTGACTTTCTGCGGCAGGTCAAGGTGTCGTTCTATGCCGTCGACGAGGCCCATTGCATCTCGGAATGGGGACACGACTTCCGCCCGGAATACCGTCGCATCCGTCCCATTATCAACGAGATTGGCAAGCGCCCTGTCATTGCCCTGACGGCCACCGCCACCCCCAAGGTGCAACACGACATCCAGAAGAATCTCGGGATGGTCGAGGCAAACATGTTCAAGTCATCGTTCAACCGGGAGAACCTCTACTACGAAATCCGCCCCAAGACCAACAGCGTTGACCACGACATAATCAAGTTTATCAAGAGCAATCCCGGCAAGTCGGGCATCATCTACTGCCTCAGCCGCAAGAAGGTCGAAGAGCTGGCCGAGCTGCTTAAGGTCAACGACATCAAGGTGTTGCCCTATCACGCCGGCATGGACAGCGCCACGCGCTCTCAAAATCAAGATGACTTCCTTATGGAGCGCGTCGATGTCATCGTGGCCACCATCGCCTTTGGCATGGGTATCGACAAGCCCGACGTGAGGTTTGTGATCCACTATGACATGCCAAAGTCGCTTGAAGGGTATTATCAGGAGACCGGTCGCGCCGGCCGCGACGGCGGTGAGGGGCATTGCCTGACCTTCTACTCGGCCAAAGACTTGCAGAAGATGGAGAAATTCATGCAAGGCAAACCTGTCGCCGAGCAAGAGATCGGCAAGCAACTGCTGCTCGAGACAGCCGGATATGCCGAGTCGAGTGTGTGCCGGCGTGTCAGCCTGTTGCATTATTTTGGTGAAGAATATAAGGAAGCAAATTGCCGTAACTGTGATAATTGCTTAAACCCCAAGAAGAAAGTGGAAGCTAAAGATGATTTGTGTGCTGCTATTGAAACCATAATCGCCCTCAAAGAGAAGTTTAAGGCCGACCATGTCATTGATGTCATGATGGGCCGACAGACAGCCGACGTCAAGTCTTACGGTCACGAGGAGCTTGAGGTGTTTGGCAGCTGTGAAAAAAGTGAGAAGAAACATCTGCAGGCGGTGATACGCCAGGGCATCCTTGCCGGTTTTCTTGACTGCGACATTGAAAACTATGGTTTACTTAAAGTGACCGACAAAGGTCGCGATTTTCTGGCCAAACCGGTGTCGTTCAAAATTGTGGAAGACACCGACTTTAACGAGGAGGCCGAGCCCGAGCAGGTCAAGAGTGGCGCCGCGTGTGCCGCCGACCCCGAGCTATACTCCATCCTCAAAGACCTGCGCAAGAAAGTCGCCAAAAAGCTGGAGTTACCCCCCTACGTCATCTTCCAGGACCCGTCGCTCGAGGCTATGGCCACCACCTACCCCATCTCTATCGAGGAGCTGCAAAACATCCCCGGCGTGGGTCAGGGAAAGGCCAAACGGTATGGCGAGGAGTTTGTCAAGGTCATCAAGCTACATGTCGAGGAGAACGAGATTGAGCGGCCGGAGGATTTGCGTGTGCGCAGTGTGCCCAACAAGAGCAAACATAAAATAGCTATCATTCAAGCCATTGACCGCAAGATTTCGCTTGACGACCTGGCCGAGTCGAGCGGTTTGGAGTTCTCGGAACTGCTCACCGAGATTGAGGCCATTGTAAACTCGGGCACCAAGATCAACATCGACTATTTTATCGACGAGGTGCTCGACGAGGATCAGACGGCCGACATCTTTGAATACTTCAAGGAGAGCGACACCGACAATATCGACGAGGCGCTCAAAGAGCTTGACAACGAGTACACCGAGGAAGAGGTGCGTCTTGTGCGCATCAAGTTCCTCTCCGAGATGGGTAACTGACAAGGTGACCTCAGCCAATGGGCCGATTTGCGTTCAAGCAATTTGAGGTTGTCGATGACCGGTGTGCCATGAAAGTTGGAACCGACAGCGTGTTGCTCGGCTCATGGACACCCGTCGGGGGGTGCCGGCGTGTACTCGACATCGGCACCGGCTCAGGCCTGCTTGCCCTCATGATTGCCCAGCGCTCCCCATCGGCGTCTATCACCGCCATCGAGATAGACCACGGGGCGGTAGACGATGCCGTCGCCAATATCGGCCGCTCGCCGTGGGCCGACAGAATAGATATTGTGGAGGGCGACATACTCGCCACCGGCGTTGTCGCCCCTCCCTTTGACCTGATTATCAGCAATCCCCCATTCTTTAACGAGACATTAAAAGCACCCGACAGCCGGCGGGCTCTCGCCCGCCACGGCTCGGGTTTTGATGTTGTCAAGCTGATTGAGATAGCACCAACGCTATTGACACCGTCGGGACTGCTTGCCTTTGTGGCACCCGCCGAGCGCAAGTCACAAATCGAGCTGACGGCGGCTCTCGCCCGCCTCGACATTGTGGCGCGATGTGAGGTGAGACAGCGGCCCGGCCGCCCGGTGGCCCGTCATCTCTATCTGTTGTCGCCGACGCCCGTGGCAGCTCCATCGCTCCCCCGCTCCATCACCATCAGCGACACCGACGGCTACACCGAGCCCTACAAATCGCTCACCCGCGACTTTTACCTCCACTTCTAGAGCCGTCAACTGCAAAAAATTTGTACCTTTGCAGTCTCGAAAGCATTTTTTGACTATGAAACCTCCATTAAGGGTTACCCCCTTTAAAAGTGTTTTGTTTTTTGGCTGTGCCATCGTGTTTTGCTTTGTTATCACCACGATGGCGAGCCTGTTTTTAACTGCGGGACCACTGACCCCTGCCCGACTGCGGGTGGCCACGGTGATACAAGACATCGTGCTGTTCATCGTGCCGGCGATCATGACGGCGATGGTGGTGACACGCTACCCGGCGCGCCTGCTTGAGATTGACCGCCGGCCCCCGCTGCAGCTCACCCTTCTTGCCGTAGTAACTCTCCTGGCGGCAATCCCCGCCATGGACTACATCGTGACATGGAACGAGTCGCTCTCGCTGCCTGCCTCAATGGCCGGCGTCGAGCAGTGGATGAAACAAAGCGAGGAGAACGCCAGGCAAATCACCGACATGCTCATGGCCGGCACCTCGGTCGGGTCGCTGATCGTCTCGTTGCTCATCATTGGCGTGCTCGCCGGGCTCAGCGAGGAGCTCTTCTTCAGAGGCACCCTGCAACGGCTCATAACCCCGGCCCACGGCAGCGTTCACCTGGCCGTCTGGACCACAGCTTTCATTTTCAGCGCCATTCATCTTCAATTTTTCGGCTTTTTCCCCCGACTGTTGCTTGGAGCCTACCTGGGGTATCTCCTTGTGTGGACCGGCTCGCTGTGGGTACCGGTCATCGTCCATGTGCTCAACAACGCGTTGGTGGTGCTCACCGAGTGGCTTGTCGATGCCGGCTACATGACCACGCGCCTTGACCGCCTGGGCAGCCCCTCGACCACCTGGGATGTCGCCTTGGGGAGCGCCGTGATGGTGGCCGGCCTGATTGCAATCACCATTCGCCATAGCCAAAACAAAAAACCACAATCCTCTCAAGACAATGAAAACAACATCTGAATATCAAGAACTTATCGAGAACCAACTACTCAATCTCGAGCTTCCCACAAAGCCCAAAGGGCTCTATCAACCAATAACCTACGCGCTCGAGAGCGGTGGTAAACGGTTGCGCCCGGTCCTCACTCTCGCTGTGGCCGACGCTTTAGGTCTTGACTTGGAGAGAGTGGTCAACCAGGCGGCCGGCATCGAGCTGTTTCACAATTTCACCCTGCTCCACGACGACGTGATGGACTGCAGCGAGGTGCGCCGCGGGCGCCCGACCGTTCATTGCCGATGGAACTCACAGACGGCCATTCTCTCGGGCGACGCCATGTCGACGCTTGCCTCGATAGTGGTGGCTCGCGGTGCCGGCAGCCACCTGGATCAGGTCATGGCGCTTTTCAACAAGACCGCCATGGAGATCTATGAGGGTCAGCAGTTTGACATGGACTTTGAGCACCGCAAGGATGTGACGGTCGACGAGTATCTTGAGATGATACGCCTCAAGACAGCCGTCTTGCTCGGCTGTGCCTGCGAGATGGGCAGCATCATGGCCGGAGCCTCAAGCGAGGTGGCCAAGGCGTTTTATGACTACGGTCAAAGCTTAGGGCTGGCCTTTCAGCTGCGCGACGATTACCTCGACACATTTGGCGACCCCACCATTTTTGGCAAAGCCATTGGCGGCGACATCACATCCGACAAAAAGACATGGCTCCTTATCAACGCCCTCCGGGAAGACAAAACCGGCACCGTCGAGAAATGGATCGGTGTAAACGCGCGCCCTATCGACAAGATTAACGAGGTGACCGAGTGTTACCGCATCCTCCACCTCGACACACGCTGCAGCGAGCTTATCGAGAAATATGTCGACGAGGCTGTCTCACAGCTCTACCGCATCCCGTCGCTGTCGCCCACTGCACGCCAATTCTTTGAGACACTGGCCCGTAACTCGCTAACACGCAGCAACTGATGATTGTCGACACTCACTCTCACCCCTATCTTGAAAATTTTGACACCGACCGCGACGAGGTAATGTCGCGGGCTCTCGAGGCGGGGGTGGGTCACATCATTCTGCCCAATGTCGATATCTCCACCATCGAGCCCATGCGACAGCTGCACCGGGCCTACCCAGAGGTGACCTCAATGGCCATGGGGCTTCATCCCACCGAGGTGGGCGAGAACTGGCGCGAGCTCCTTGCAGCCGTTGACAACGAGTGGAGCGCCCACACCGACGACTACATTGCCGTTGGCGAGGTTGGCATGGATCTTTACTGGGACGCGACCTTTGCCGAGCAGCAGATGCAAGCGTTTGAGCACCAGGCGCGCCGCGCCGCCGCCATGGGGCTGCCCCTGATTATCCACTGCCGGGAGGCGCTCGACCCGACGCTCGAGGTCCTTCAAGGTCTTGAAAAGAAACCAAAAGCTGTCTTCCACAGTTTCGGCGGCCAACCTGTCGACGTGGAGCGCGTCAGAAATGTCGGTGATTTCTTCTTTGGCATAAACGGCGTTGTCACGTTCAAGAACGGACGTCTGGAAAACACGGTTCAGGAGATAACCCTTGACCGCATCCTTCTGGAGACCGACGCCCCCTATCTTGCACCGGTGCCCAAACGCGGTCGCCGCAACGAGCCATCCTACATCACCAACACCCGCGACCGTGTCGCCGATATCCTCAATCTCCCCCCTGCCGCCATCGAGATCGGGACCACAGCCAACGCCCGCGCCCTCTTTGACCGCCTCGACATTCAATCATGACCCGGCTCGAGGAGATGACTTTGGAGGAATTATGGGAGCTGTTTCCCATAATCCTGACACCCCACAACGATTCATGGAAGGATTGGGCCATGGGGGAGATGAGAATACTGGCAGAGCTGCTCAACCCGTTCCAGCCGACTCTCAGCCATATAGGCAGCACAGCCATCCCATCCATCATGGCAAAGCCGATTGTCGACCTGCTCGTGGAGGTGCCCGCCGATGCCGACTACCGTCAGATAAGATTGACCATGGAGAGGGCCGGTTATATCTGCATGTCGGCGGGCGAGACACGCCTCGGTTTCAATAAAGGATACACCGTCAAAGGATATGCCGACAGGGTGTTTCACATCCACATCCATCGCTACGGCGATAACGATGAGATAAAATTCAGAGACTGCCTGCTGAAAAACCCCGACACTGCAAAAGAATATGAAAAACTGAAACTCAGCCTCTTGCCCAAATACACCAACAACCGCGACGGCTACACACAGGCAAAGACATCTTTCATCCTCTCGGTATTGGCCAAAGCATGACATAAATGTGCTTGCAACAAGAACTTTTTTAAGGTCTCGCGAGTTATAAATATACAGTTTTTCTTACCGGAAACTATTTATTCAGAAAGAGCGAGAGATATGAAAAGAGGGATTTCCCGGTCGATCAAAGTATCGGCAGCCATGGCCATCATGATGGTCGGTGTGAGCACAATTACAGCCGCCCCGAGCGGGAGCGAAGACTGGTTGACAGACTCTCTATCCGGCCATCAAAGCGAGGGTAACAGCACCATCACCACCACTTTGCCGTCGGAAGACGCGTGGTGGCGCAATTTCAACGACCCTCTGCTTGACTCGTTGATGGCACAGGGTGAGGCAAACAATTTTGACCTTATCCAGGCAGCAAGACGCATGGAGATCGCCTCTCTGGCCATCAAAGAGGCCCGCAGCGGGTATTACCCCACGGTTGGCGTCAGCGCCGGGTGGAGCGCCAGCCGTGTATCGGGGGCGATGTCGGGTTCTCATGTGCCCGCATCGGCCTCGAGCGGTTTTTCGGCGGGTCTGTCAATGAGCTGGGAGATAGACCTCTTCGGGAAAATCTCATCCAAAGCCCGACAGCAAAAGGCGCTCTACAACGCCTCGCGGGCCGACTACAACTGGGCCATGCTCTCGCTGTGCAGCCAGATTGCCTCGGCCTATTTTGACCTGAGAATCTATCAGGCACAGCTTGAGGTGACGCGCCGGCACATCGAGTCTCAGCTTAAGGTTGTGAAGATCACCGAGGCCCGCGAGGAGGCCGGCATCTCCTCGATGCTTGATGTATCTCAGGCCTACACCGTCTACTACTCGACCATCGCCTCAGTCCCGGCCCTTGAGACCTCCATCCACACCACAATCAACGCCATCGCGGTGCTCGTCGGGGCCGAGCCTGGCTCGCTCAATGCCATTCTTGAGCCGGCGGCCCCCGTGCCCTCCTACAACATGATTGTCACCTGGGGAGTGCCGATGGAGCTTTTGAGACGCCGCCCCGACGTGGTGGCCGCCGAGATGCAGATTCAGGCCGGTGCCGAGGCGCTGGGAATAGCTCGCAAGGATTACCTGCCGTCGCTCACGCTCAACGGCTCGATTGGCACCGGCGCCCATAACCCTGCCGACCTGATGAAAGACAACTCCTTTACCTACTCCATAGCCCCGACTCTGTCGTGGACCGTCTTTGACGGACTCTCGCGCCGGTATAACGTGGCAACCGCCCGCGAGCAGATGCAGATTTCAATCGACGCCTACAACCTGGCGCTGCTCGGGGCCGTGCAAGAGGCCGACAACTCTATCTTCACATACACCAAGTCGCTGCAATATATCGAAGACACCCAACGCGTGGTCGACTCGTCAACCAAATCACTGAATCTGTCGGTCGATCTTTACAAACGCGGCCTGTCGCAATTTTACAATGTGGTCGAGGCACAGACAAATGTGCTCAACTATGAGAACAATCTCATCAACGCCCGCGGCCAGGCGTTGCAGGCCCTCGTGTCACTTTACAAAGCCCTGGGCGGCGGTTGGAATCAAAATTAAAAAACCCAAATTTCAAAATAAAATGAAGATGCAACATATCGGAGCGCTGTCTCTCACAGCGGCGTTGACAGCCATTACTGTTCTTTCAGGATGTACCAAACAGAAAACAGCCCAGGAAACGACCATGTCGGTCGACGTTGCCCTGCCGGTGGTCGACTCGGTGACGCTACACCGTGATTACCCCGGTTTCCTGCAGTCGGTCAACACGGTTGAGGTGGTAGGGCGTGTCAACGGCACCCTCCAGTCGGTCAACTACAACGGGGGCAACAATGTCACGGCAGGCCAGGTGTTGTTTACAATCGAGTCGACAACCTACCGCGACGCCGTGACCAAGGCCGAGGCTGCGCTTGAGACGGCAAAAAGCGAGTATGACTATGCCTCCAAGCAATATGCCGCCATGAAAAAGGCGCTCGAGAGCGATGCCGTCTCGCGCATGGAGGTTGTTCAGGCCGAGAGTAACATGAAGACGGCTCAGGCATCTATCTCGACGGCACAGGCCGCGCTCAACCAGGCGCGCAGAAACTTGGGCTACTGCACCGTCAAGGCTCCGATATCAGGCACCATCACCTCCAACAACTATGATGCCGGCAACTACATCGCCGGCGAGGGCTCCCCGGTGGTCCTGGCAACGATATACAATAACACTCAGCTCAACGCCGTCTTTCAGGTCGACGACGACCAGTACCTGAAACTGATGAAAGACCGCGACTCAAAACAGATCACCACCGACTATAAGCACATCCCCCTGACGTTTGACGAGCCCCTCCCCCACAAATACACGGGCGACCTGGCCTATACAGCTCCCGCCATCGACAAGACAACCGGCACGATCACCTTTCAGGCCCTTGTCGACAATCCCTACGGCGAGCTGCGCAACGGGATGTTTGTCAAGGTCAACCTGCCCTACGGCTTTGACCCGGCGGCCATCATGGTCAAAGATGCCGCCATCTCGACCGACCAGCGGGGAAAATACCTCTACACCGTCAACGACTCCAACAAGGTTGTCTACACCCCCATCGAGGTTGGCGAGCTTGTTGCCGACACTCTGCGCGTGGTCACTTCGGGTCTCAAGCCCGGCACAAAATATGTCACCAAGGCGCTGCTGAAAGTGCGCGACGGCATGAAAGTAAATCCGGTAATCACAAAATAGCACCATCATGTTTTCAAGATTTTTCATCGACAGACCCATCTTTGCCACCGTTCTGGCAATCCTGATGGTATTGGCCGGATTACTGACGGTAAAAACCCTGCCCGTAGCTCAGTTTCCCGACATCACACCACCGACGGTGATGGTCTCGGCCTCCTATCCCGGCGCCGATGCAGCCACGATAGCCGAGGTTATCGGCGTGCCCCTCGAGGAGCAGGTCAACGGCGTCGAGGGGATGCTCTACATGTCGTCATCGTCATCGGACGGCAGCTATCAGCTCACCATCACGTTTGAAAACGGGACCGACCTCGACATGGCCACCGTCAAGGTGCAGAATCTTGTAGCCCAGGCCACGCCACAGCTCCCATCGGCAGTTCAGCAGCAGGGAGTCAACGTCAGCTCGCGTTCAAGCGACAACATCCTTTTCATCGCCATCGAGGGTGACTCGGCCTACCATTACGACGGGCTTTACCTGACCAACTATGCCCAGCTGAACATTGTCAACGAGCTGTCGCGCATCGATGGCGTCGGATCGGTCAACGCTTTCGGGGCGGGCTCCTACAGTATGCGCGTCTGGCTCGAACCCGAAAAGATGCAGGCCCGCGGCATCACGCCACAAGACGTTGTCTCGGCCATCTCGTCACAAAACATGGAGGTCTCGGCCGGCACTGTCGGCGCCCCGCCCCAGCAGGGCTCCGAAGAGTTTCAATACACCCTCACCGCCAAAGGGCGCCTGAGCACCCCCGACGAGTTTGCCAACATCATCGTGCGCACCAACGAGCAGGGAGGCTTGCTGAGACTCAAGGATATAGCCCATGTCGATCTTGGCAGCGAGAGCTATACCGCCTCGTCCCACGTCAACGGCCATGAAGCGGGCCTGTTAGGCATCTCCCAGTTGCCCGGAGCAAATGCCCTCGATGTGGCCAAGCGCTGTGAAAAGCGTCTCGACGAACTTGCCCAATACTTCCCGCCGGGAGTCCATTACCGCATCATTGAAGACTCAACCGAGTTTGTCACCGCCTCTATCGACGAGGTGCTGGTCACCTTTGTCGAGACCACTTTGATCGTGATGATAGTCATCCTGATATTCCTTCAGAGCTGGCGCGCGGTGATTATCCCGATGATCACCATCCCGGTGTCGCTCATCGCCACCTTTGCCGTGATGAAACTTATGGGCTTCACCATCAACACACTGACCCTCTTTGGCCTTGTGCTCGCCATCGCCATTGTGGTCGACGATGCCATAGTGGTGGTGGAAGACTGTGCCCGCCTTGTCCAGGAGGGGAAACTGACGCCGCGCCAGAGCGCCGTCAAGGCCATGAACGAGCTTCAAGGCCCGGTTATCGGCGAGGTGCTGGTGTTGCTGTCGGTCTTCATCCCCACGGCTTTCATCTCGGGCATCACCGGCGAGCTTTACAAACAGTTTGCCCTGACCATTGCCGTGTCGACCGCCTTCTCGGGCTTCAACGCGTTGACCTTCACGCCGGCAATGTGTGCCCTGTTCCTGCGCAAGAAAAAACCCTCCGACGCTTTCGTCTACCGTTGGTTTAACAAAGGGTTTGGAGCGACCACAAACCTGTACATGAAAGTTGTCGGCAGCTTCCTGCGCCGCCCGTTGGTTGCGATAGGTGTCTATGTCGCAATCTGTCTCGGCGCTTTCTACGGTTTCATGAAGTGGCCGACAACCTATATTCCTTCCGAAGACATGGGTTATTTCATGACCACCGTCCAACTGCCCACCGGGGCGTCGCTGCAACGCACCGAGGCTATCCTCAAAGAGATAACCGCGCGTGTCGACTCCCTCCCCGAGGTGAAAGACGTGATGAGCATCAGCGGCGTCTCGTTCATGGGTGGTGGCTCCACAAGCAATGTCGGCTCTTTGGTTGTGGCCCTCAAGCCGTGGAAAGACCGCAAGAACAAAGCCGAGCATGTCAATGCCGTGATCGACAAGGTGACACGCATGACCTCCGACATCCAGGAGGCTGTCATCTTCTCGCTCAACCCGCCGGCCATACCGGGCCTGGGCATGACTTCGGGCCTGCAGATGCAGCTGCTTGACATCAACAACCTGGGGGCAAGCGAGATGCAGTCGGCTGTAGCCCAGATTCAGGAGGCTGCCCGGCGCGACCCGCGACTGGCCTCGGTCACAACGATGTATCAGGGCGAGGTGCCTCAATATCAAGTTAAGATAAACCGCGACAAGGTCGAGATGCAGGGGCTAAACCTGAGCGATGTCTACTCAACCCTCTCGGCCTTCATGGGCGGGCAATATGTCAACGACTTTGTCAAGTTTGGCCGCGTCTATCAGGTCAACATCTCGGCCAACTCCCCCTCGCGCGCCAATGTCAAAGACCTCACCAACCTGAGCGCACGCAACGCCAACGGCGACATGGTTCCGTTCTCGTCATTCATGACCGTCGAGGAGGTGATGGGCGAGCCGAGTGTCGAGCGCTACAACATGTATCAGACCGCCTCGGTCACTGCCACCCCGGCCGAGAATGTGAGCACCTCCGACGGCATCAAGGCGATGGAGGAGATAGTCGGCCAGACACTCGGCCAGAACTACTCATACGCCTGGACCGGAGAAGCCTATCAGGAGACAAAGGCCTCGACCACCATCACCACCGTGCTGCTCTTTGCGGTTATCGTCACCATCCTTGTGCTCGCCGCCCAGTATGAAAGCTGGACCGACCCCATCGCGGTTGTCATCTCGATGCCGACGGCCATTTTGGGCACCATCATAGGGTGCATGTTCATGAATCAGGCCATCAGCATCTACACCCAGATTGGTGTCATCCTGCTTTTGGGACTCTCGGCCAAAAACGCCATCCTCATTGTCGAGTATGCCCGCGACTTCCGCCGTCAGGGCAACGACATCAGGACATCGGCCATCGATGCCGGCCGCATCCGCTTCCGCCCCATCATGATGACCGCCCTTGCATTTGTGTTTGGCGTGATGCCGATGCTCTTTGCCACCGGCGCCGGCGCCGCGAGCCGCCTCTCGCTCGGCACGGCCGTGGTCTTTGGCATGGCTGTCAATGCCGTTGTCGGCACCCTCTTTGTGCCAAACTTCTGGGAGCTGCTCGAGCGGTTCAACACCCGCTATCTCTCCAACATGTTCAAGGGTAGCGACTCGGGCACCACGCCTCCGCCCCCGTCTGGCTCCAAGTGACAGAGCTGAGACCGGCTCAACAGCCCCCGCGTTTTTTCAAACGTAGATTTGTTTGATTTGATAACGTTTAGTAACTTTGTCATTAGAAAAAGTGTCTCATGCCCTGTCTTGACGGGACATGAGACAACAAAACACTGCAAACCAAACGTTTATCAATGAAACAAATACTCATTGGCGCCATTACGGCCCTGGCGGTGCTGACATCCTGTGGCAGCGGTTCCGACAAAGAGAACAACGATTTCACCGGCTCGGCTAAGGTTGACACCATCACCGTCGATCAGCTTTTTGCAAACCCGCGTGCCTATATCAACCATCTGGTGACTGTCGAGGGTGTCTGCCCCCATGTGTGCTTTCACGGTGGCCGCAAGGCTTATCTGGCAGGGAGCGACTCGCTGCTGCTCAGATGTGAGGCTCTGATGGCAATGGGTGGCTCATTCCCACAGGAGTGTACCGACCACCGGCTGTATGTGACCGGAATAATACGCGAGACCCGGGTTGACGAGAATGTGATCCAGGCGATGGAGCAGCAACACACCATCCAGGTTGCGACAATCAACGACGAGCAGGGCCCCGAGGCCGCCAAAGTGGCCGACGATGCACCCGACGACTGTGACACCGAGCGCGCCTCGCGCGGTCAGGAGAAGATAGAGACTTTTAAAGACCGCATGACCGACTACCGCTCGCGCATCGCCCAGCGCAAGGCTACCGAAGGCAAGTCGTTCCTCTCTTTCTACTATCTCGATGCCGACGCCTACAGCGTTGTCGATAAATAACCAACGGCAATAGATGAGACCACAAGAGCAGGTGACCGACAACATGATGAGCGACCTGCGCGAGGCTGTCAAGGCTCTCAGGCGCGGCGGCATCATCCTGTACCCCACCGACACCGTGTGGGGCATAGGCTGTGACGCCACAAACCCCGAGGCCGTGACCCGTGTCTATCAGATCAAGCAACGTGTCGACTCAAAGGCCCTGATCACTCTTGTCGACAGCATCGCCGCCCTTGAAAGACTCGTCGACCACCTCCCCGAGGTTGCCGAGTCGATGATCAAGCTGAGCGAGCGGCCCCTCACCATAATCTATGACCACGCCCCGGGGCTGGCTCCCAATCTGTTGGCCGGCGACGGAAGTGCCGGCGTCAGAGTGAGCCGCGAGCGTTTCTCGCGCGAGCTGTGCCGTTTGCTGGGCCGCCCCGTGGTCTCGACCTCGGCCAACATCAGCGGCTGCCCGACACCGGCCTGTTTCAACGAGATTGACCCGGCGATCATCGAGGCCGTCGACTATGTGGTCTCCTACCGTCGCGATGACAACCGCCCCTGCAAGCCATCGGCAGTCATAAAGCTCGGCAATGACCTAACCGTTAAAATAATCCGCTCTTGATCAGCATAAACCGTCAACGACTGAAGTATGTGGTGACCGACTATCTGTCGACCGTCATCGCCATGTTGCTGTTCAACATAAGCCGTTACTACATCGTTGAAGAGATCAACAGCACCTACAGCAGCCCCGGCCATTTCATCTCGTCGACCGGTGTGATCAGCGGATTGATTTTCTTC
The DNA here is from genome assembly GCA_964394205.1 of uncultured Muribaculaceae bacterium. Classification (GTDB taxonomy): domain Bacteria; phylum Bacteroidota; class Bacteroidia; order Bacteroidales; family Muribaculaceae; genus HGM05190. Next base: position 26,104 of record CAYMVS010000003.1, read on the forward strand.
CCCCTTATCATGATGGTCGTCTATGCCGTGAGCGGCACCTACGACAACCCCATCCAGCGCTCGCGCCTCAAGGAGCTGACATCGAGCATCTCGGCCGCCGCGATCGGCACCCTGCTCTTCTTTTTCATCGCCCTTATCAACGACTACATCGCCCACACCTCAACAAGCTATGAGATACTCCTGGTGCTCATGGCGATACTCGCCATCTGCATCTACATACCGCGCGCGATACTGACCGACAGCTCCTCGCGCCGCATCCGGTCGGGCGAGTGGGGGTTCAACACCCTGATTGTCGGCACTTCCGACGAGGCTGTCGAGATTGCCCGGCAGCTCTCGTCACGCTATCGCTCGATGGCACTGAAAGTGGTGGGGTTTGTTGACCCGTCGGGAGGTGACCCGGCAACTGAGAATGAAACACTACCCCTCCCGGTTTACCCGTTGGAGCAAATAGGGCAAGCCATCGAGACTCTCAACGTGCAGAAACTCATTGTCGCGCCGGCCAAAAAAGACTCAAAACGCGACACCTTCGCCCTCATCAACAGGCTTTTTCCGCTTGACCTGACGATATTTATCACTCCCGACTTCTTTCAATTGATCGCCATGCGCCCGCGTCTGTCAAACGTCGACGCGCTCCCGCTTGTTGATATATCAAACGCCAATCTGTCGCCTATGACGCTCAACGTCAAGCGATTGAGCGACATCGTCATCTCGGCGACGGCGTTGGTATTGCTCTCGCCGGTGCTTTTGGCCATCGCCATCGCGGTCAAGCGCGACTCGCCCGGAGGCGTGTTCTACCGGCAGCAGCGTGTGGGCTACCACAAGCGGCTCTTCAACATCATCAAGTTCAGGACAATGAAGGTTGATGCCGAGCCCGACGGACCCGCCCTGTCGTCGGAAGACGACCCGCGCGTGACGCGTGTCGGACACTTCCTGCGCAAATATCGTCTTGACGAGCTGCCAAACTTCTGGAACGTGCTCCGTGGCGACATGTCGCTTGTCGGGCCACGCCCCGAGCGCGATTTCTTCATCCGACAGATAACCGAGAAAGCCCCCTACTACACCATGGTTCATCAGGTCCGACCCGGCATCACCTCGTGGGGAATGGTGCAGTATGGCTACGCCAAGACGGTCGACGGCATGGTCGAGCGACTCAAATATGACATCATCTATCTTGAGAATATTTCCCTTCTCATCGACATGAAAATTTTAATTCACACGGTCAAGACTGTTCTTTCAGGTCGAGGCATGTAAAGACAAAGACATGATAATTTCAGATACATATCACACAATAGCCCGAGCCATCGACAGAGGCTTCACCTCATTGGTCCTTTGGCGTGAGCGTCATGTCAAGGAGAAGACATTTGTCATCATCCTGGCGCTGATTGTCGGCATATTGTGTGGATTTGCCGCCCTTCTGCTGAAAACGCTCATTCACGTGATCTCGACATTTCTCACCTCGGGCCTCCCCGTCAGCCGGGGCAGCTATCTGTTTTTGCTATACCCCGTGCTGGGCATCTTCATCACGATGCTGTATGTCAAATATGTGGTGCGCTACAACATCTCCCACGGTGTCACCCGGGTGCTCTATGCCATCTCCCAAAACAAGAGCCGGCTCAAGCGCCACAACATCTACACCTCGATTGTCGCCAGCTCGATCACCATAGGCTTTGGCGGGTCGGTCGGCGCCGAGGGCCCGATTGTTTACACCGGCGCCGCCATCGGGTCAAATCTCGGCCAAGCCTTCCGCATGTCGCCGCGCATCCTGATGATCATGGTGGGCTGTGGAGCCGCCGCCGGCATCGCCGGCATCTTCAAGGCACCTATCGCCGGGATGCTCTTCACGCTCGAGGTGCTCATGATCGACCTGACGACAGTCTCGGTCATGCCCCTGCTCATAGCCTCGATAACATCGGCAACCATCGCCTACATCTTCACCGGTTACAACGAGGAGTTCCTCTTCATCCAGAGCGAGCCGTTTGTGACCGCCCGTATTCCCTATGTCATCATTTTAGGCATCTTCTGCGGCTTGGTCTCGCTCTACTTCACCCGCGTGATCAACATGATGGAAAACTTTTTCAAGCGTATCAAAAATCCATTTTATAAAATGGCGGTTGGCGGCGCCATCCTCTCGACCCTTATCTTCCTGTTCCCGCCGCTCTATGGCGAGGGCTACAGCTCGATCACCGCGCTGATCGGGGGCGACACGGCCTCGATTGTCAACTCCTCGATCTTCTACCCCGACCGCGACAACGTGTGGTTCATAATATCCTTTCTGGCGGCGATCATTGTCTGCAAAGGATTTGCCACCTCGGCGACCAACGGCGGCGGCGGCGTGGGCGGCACTTTTGCACCGTCGCTCTATGTGGGCTGCATCGCCGGCTTCTTCTTTGCCTTTACCGTCAACAATCTCTTTGACCTCGACCTGTCGACAAAAAACTTTGCCCTGATGGGGATGGCCGCCGTCATGTCGGCCGTCATGCACGCCCCCCTGATGGGCATCTTCCTCACGGCCGAGCTTACCGGCGGCTACGACCTCTTCCTGCCCCTGCTCATTGTCTCGACAATATCCTACGGCACCATAAAACTCTTTGAGCCCTACAGCATCTACACCATGCGCCTGGCCCAACGTGGCGAGCTTCTGACCCATCACAAGGACAAAGCCGTGCTCACCCTGCTGAAAATCGACAACGTCATCGAGACCGACTGCATCAGTGTCCACCCCGAGATGAACCTCAAGCAGATGGTCGACACCATCGCTCAATCAAAACGCAACATCTTCCCGGTGGTCGACAACGACAACGTGTTGCTCGGGGTGGTGCTTCTCGACGAGATACGCAACATCATGTTCCGCCCCGATCTGTACAAGAAAATGCATGTCAGCAAATTCATGTCGATCCCTCCGGCCAAGATTGTCATAGGCGAGAGCATGGAAAATGTGATGAAGACCTTTGACCGGACGGGAGCCTGGAACCTGCCCGTGGTCGACGAGAAAGCCCGCTATGTCGGCTTTGTCTCAAAGTCAAAGATCTTCAACTCCTACCGTCGCGTGTTGAGACACTACACCGACGACTGACAAAAAATAATTGGGATTTGTTATCTGCTGAAAAAATCCTTGACCATGGGGAGCACGTCGGGCGATGTTTCGAGATAAATCATCATGATGTTTTTATCGTCAATTATCGGCAAGACAAGCTCAACAATCGAAAAGATCTCGACAGGGTCGCTCTCCTGTTTGATGAAAACTTTGGAGCCATCTTTATCAGATGAGTTGAAAAGATACTTGCCGTCAATCGAGTTGACAATTTTCATGATGTCACCTTTAGCCTCAGTCGGGGCGATCAACGCCCATCCCCCCTCGGTCGGTATTCCCTGGAAAGACTGGTTTATCTCTTTTGCCTCTACTCCGGTCACACTCTTGAGCTGACCGACAATATCACTGAAATTTTGGGCTTTAACCGTCATCATAGCTGTCATGATGACCATAGCGAGTGTTAGAATAATCTTTTTCATCATTATGGAATAATAAGTTAGTTACCGGGTTGATTGTCGTCGGCCCACCGCCGGTTTTGCAGCTGAGCCATGCGGGCCTCCTGTGGGTTATCGGCGGGATTCCAGAAGCGCCGGTGCCCCAATTGGTCGGGCATGAACTGCTGTTTGACAAAGTGCTCCTTAAAATCGTGGGCATACTTGTAGTCACGCCCATAGCCCATCTCTTTCATCAGCGATGTCGGGGCGTTGCGCAGGTGTAACGGCACCGGCAGGTCGCCGGTCTCGCCAACGGTCGCCAGGGCCGCGTCGATCGACAGGTAGGCACTGTTGCTTTTGGGGGATGTGGCCAGATATATGACACACTGGGCCAACGGGATGCGCCCTTCAGGCCAGCCTATCTTGCGCAACACGTCAAAGGTAGCGTTGGCCAGCAACAGCGCGTTGGGGTTGGCCAGACCGATATCCTCGGCGGCGAGTATCACCAACCGCCGGGCTATGAACTCGGGGTCTTCGCCGCCGCTCACCATGCGGGCCAGCCAGTAGATGGCTGCATCGGGGTCGCTGCCGCGTATGCTTTTTATGAAAGCCGAGATAATGTCATAGTGCATCTCGCCGGCGCGGTCATAGGCCGCCGGGTTCTCCTGCAGGCGGTTTGTAACCACCTGGTCGTCAATCACCATCGTCTCCCCCTCGGGGGTCGATCGGTCGAGCAGGTCAAGGATATTGAGCAACTTGCGGGCATCGCCCCCGGCAAACCTGAACAGAGCCGTGGTTTGCTTCACCTCGACTTTAAGTTTGGCCAGGTGCTCGTCGACCGTCAGGGCCCTGTCGAGCAACTGCTGCAGCTCGGGGGCCTCGAGCGGCTTGAGGGTGTAGACCTGGGCCCGCGACAGCAACGGGCGTATAACCTCAAAGGAGGGATTTTCAGTGGTCGCCCCGATAAGGGTCACGATGCCGCTCTCGACCGCCCCGAGCAGGCTGTCCTGCTGTGACTTGTTGAAACGGTGGATTTCATCGATAAACAGAATGGGGCGCCCGCCGGTAAACATGCTTTGGGCGTCACGACGACACTTGTCGATAACCTCCCTGACATCTTTCACCCCCGAATGTACCGCGCTCAGCGTGTAGAACGGCGCATCAAGCGTGTTGGCGATGATACGAGCAAGAGTGGTCTTGCCGACACCCGGCGGACCCCACAGGATAAACGACGAGATATTTCCCGTGTCGATCATGCGGCGTATTATGCTGTCGGGGCCGACAAGATGGGTCTGCCCTATGTAATCGTCAAGCGATCGTGGCCTCAGGCGCTCGGCAAGTGGTTGTTGAGTCATGCTGAAAAATGATGTTCTCTTTGAGTGTATCTGTCTGTTGGACTATCTAAAGCCACAAAGGTAAAAAATCAAAGAGCATAAGTCGCGCCCTAATGTGTTAAAAAAAAGAAAACAGCGCTATTTTTTTGCGGCCCCTCAACAGCGGCCAGTCTAAATATCAAGAGTTTATGCTCATCGGCCGCGCCCTCAAAGCAATTATTTCAAAATCAGCGCCACTTTTTTGGTTAAATTTTTATAACTTTGACCACGGCTGAAATAACGGTTCCTGATGAACAATATTCCCGTCCAAATGTTAAATAGTTATAAGTTTAACGTTTAAATATCTATATTTATGAGTACTAAAGACCCCTCGACCGACACTCCTCAGCGCATGCGCAACGTGTTTGGCATCATCATGATTTTAATTTACATCGGTATGGGTGTTCTCTGTTTTATCAACTTCTTCGGCTTCCCCGACTGGCTGCGCTATGTAGCGGGCTGCCTGTTCACCCTTTACGGTATCTGGCGCGCCTACCGGCAGTTCCGTCCCGTCAACGTTGAATAGACCTCATCACCCTCCACTCCACGTTCACCCCATCAACATTTTCAGCGATGCTTAAAAGATTTTTAACCCTCTCAGTCACAGTGGCGGCTTTAGGAGCCGCCCTGTGCAGCTGTTCCTCGACCGAGAAGAAAGACAACGGCCCGGCGCTGGCCCGCGTGGCCTGTGACGACAGTTTTGAAAAAATTCTTCAGCAAGAGATCGAGGTGTTTGAATACACCTATCCGAAATTCAGCGTGATGCCCTATTATGTGCCCGAAAAGGCCGCCGTCGACTCGCTGCTCGATCTCGGCGACGTTCGAACAATCGTCATCGCCCGACCGCTCACCGACAAGGAGGTCAACTTCCTCAAGAGCCACGACAAGAATGTGCGCGAGCGCAAGATCGCCGTCGATGCCCTGGCCCTGATTGTCAACCCGGCTAACACCATCGAGCAGCTCACCGTCAAAGAGCTTGGCGAGATACTCAGCGGCAAAGTGACCGAGTGGGGCGAGATCGAGCCCAACAAGATGGGCAAGATAGAGGTCGTGTTTGACCACCAGGGCTCAAGCACCGTGCAATATATGAGAGACTCGCTGCTCAACGGAGCCGACTTCGGCCCCAACGTCCATGCCCAAAACAGCAACAAGGCTGTCTTTGAGGCCGTTGCCTCCAACCCCCGCGCCATCGGCATCATCGGCGTCAGCTGGATCTCAAGCGACCTTTCCCACGGCGAGAAGTCGACCGAAGACCTCGCCCGTCAGGCCGAGGCCAACGACACCACCTCGCTCGACTTTGACAACCGCGTCAAGGTGCTCAAGGTGAGCGGTCGCGACCGTGTCGATGCCTACAAACCCTACCAGGCCTACATCTTTGACGGCAGTTACCCGCTCTTCCGCTCAATCTACATGACAACAATCTCGACCGGAGGTACCGCCGCAAGCAACTTCTACGTGTTTGTCACCGGCTTTACCGGGCAGAAAATCATCCAGATGACCGGCATCCTGCCCGCGACCGTAACCCCGCGCATGGTGAGCCTCGATTAGAGACCGAAAAAATACAATAAATATTATAAATTCTATAAATACAATAAATATCAACCGACCCATAAAAATTTATGAGCCGGTTGACTTTTGTTTAAAAAAAATTCATTACCTTTGACTCACGTATTTGTCTGTAATCCCGTCTTCAATGCCGACATCAGGGATTAAACCAAATCAGCGACACTTAGTCTAACCCTTAAAACCAATAGAAATAAACAATTATAAATTTCAATATCAATGAAGTATAAATTTCTCTTTACGTTGATGATGGGCACCTGTGCGCTCGGTGCACTCGCCCAGGGTGGATACCAGGACGGTATCGACTATTACAACGCCGACCGCTTTGAGGATGCTCAGGCTATCCTGACCAAAACTCTCAACGACGCTTCGACCAACAAAGCGCTCTCCTACTTCTACCTCGGTTCGATTGACCTCAGAGACAAGAAAGATGCATCAGCCAAACAGTACTTTGACCAGGGCATCCAGGCCGACCCCGCCTGTGGCTACAACTACATCGGTCTGGGTCAGATAGCCCTCGCCAAAGGCGACAAGAAAGCGGCTCAAGACCTGTTCAAGCAAGGCCTTGCCACCTCTAAAAAAGACGCCAAGCTGATGACAGCCATTGCCCGCGCCTACTATAACGTGGACCCCGTCACCTATAAGAAAGAGATTGACAAATACATCGCCGACGCCTTCAAGGCCTCCAAAAACCTCGAGAGCGCCGTCTATGTGCTCCAGGGCGACATGGTGACCGACGACCCCGGTCAGGCTGCCGGCCTCTACGAGCAGGCCATCACCTACGACCTCGAGAAAAACATCATCAACCCCGAGGCATTTGTAAAATATGCCAACGTGTATATCGGCGTCAACCCCAAGTTTGCCATCGACAAGCTCATCGAGCTCAACGGCCTGCTCCCCAACTCGGCTCTTGCCCAGCGCGAGCTCGCCGAGAAATATTATGACAACAACCAGTTCACGATGGCTGCCGAGCAATATGGCAAATACATGAACAACCCCAACCACTTCCAGCGCGACGAGCAGCGCTACTCAGGCCTCCTCTACTTTGGTGAGAAATACCCCGAGTCGCTTGCTATCGCCGAGAAAGTGCTTGCCTCCGACCCCGGCAACCCCTACATGATACGTATGGTGATGCTCAACCAGGCCGCCCTCAAAAACTATGACGCAGCCCTGGCCGCCGGCCAAAAGCTCTTCAACACACCCAATGTTGACTATACCTACACCGACTACACCACCTATGGCGACGCTCTCAACGAGAAAGGCGACTATCCCACAGCTATCTCTTACTATGAGAAAGCTCTTGCCACCCGCCCCGACAAGGTTGACACCTACGCCAAGATATCTACCGCCTACAATAACGCAAAAGATTATGCCAAGGCTGCCGAGGCCCAGCAGAAATTTGTTGATGCCGCCGGCGACGACGTGTCACTCACCGAGCTCTTTGTTCTCTCAAACCGCTATAAGAACCTCGCCATCACCGAGGGTGAAAACACCCCCGAGCGTAAGGATGCCGCAATCAAAGGTCTGACATATATCGACAAAGCGATTGCCGACGCCGCCGAGGAGAGCCAGCCCTCACTGCTGCGCAGCCGCGCCACCCTGCTCATGCTCCGTGACGGCAGCGAGCCTACCGACGAGCTCGTAGAGACCTACACCAAGATGATCACCCTCTACGACAAAGACCCGCAGAACCTTACAAAATATGCCGATGCCTACAAGTCGGCCTACGGTAACATCGCTTCCTACTACCGCGCCAAGGGCGACATGACCAAGGCCCGCGAGTACTATGAGAAGATGCTCACCGTCGACCCCGATAACGAAGATCTGCGTAACTATCTCAAGACACTCCGATAACCGGAATCTTTGTAACAATATTTTAAACAGGAAACAAACACCGATTTCGACCGGTGTTTGTTTCCTGTTTTTTTGTCAAAGCCAATCAGTCATAATGACATCGTGGCGATGTCATAAAGCCGCCCAACATCCCTATCATCGCAGTATGGACATGCCTTTGGCATGTTTCAAACTCATTAAACGATATCAATATCGGGCGACAGGATGTTTGATGACAGTGACATAGCGCCCGAGGCTGTGTGAAAAGGGTTCACATCGCCAACAATCACGGCACGGGCGCGACTGAGCGAACCCAACCGTAATAAGTCTTGTCAGGATTGTGCACGTAACCGGCATGCATAAAGACCATCCACGCTTCTGAAGAACTGCATTCTTCTCTTGTCCAATACCACCAATCGGGTTCCTTATCACCGCCAAATTGTTTTATGGCGTTGTTAATCTCCATATATTGTTCAGCCATAATCTCGCCCTGTGCCTTTGTTGGTAACGAGTCTCCATATCGAGCCATCGCCTCATCCCATGCCATCTCTCCTCCTGAATTGTGTAAAGCGAGAGAAAACAACTGCCCATCTTTCTTTATCACTACCCCCTTTTTCTCAAACATGCCTTGCTCCGACTCGGGGAGCGCTTTCCACTCATCAACGCTAAAGAAATAGCACTCTCCGTCACGGGTGGTATAGAGGTCAAGATTGTTGCACGTTTGACGATAAACCGGCTTTGGATCAAAGGATGACTCCTCACCGGGCACGGGCGCGACTGCGCGAACTTTGTTGGTACGAGTCTTAGTATAATTTTTCACAACCCCAAAATACATAAAGACATACCATGCATCTGAAAAATCGTATTCATCTCTTGTCCAATATGCAGAACCAGGATTCTTATCACCACCAAATTGTCTTATTGCGTTTTGAACCTCTACGGTTTGTTTAGCCATAGCCTCTGCCTGCGCCTTTGAGGGTAACGAGTCTTTATATCGGTTCATCGCTTCATCCCATGTCATCTCACTTCCTGAATCGTGTAGACCAAGCGAAAACGTCAGCCCATCTTTCTTTATCACCACACCCTTTTTCTCAAACTTGTTTTGCTCTGACGCTGGGAGCGCATTCCACTCATCAACGCTAAAGAAATAACACTCTCCGTCACGGGCTGTATACAGGTCAAGATTCTTGCATGTTTGACGTAGTATGATTGTCTTTGCAGGTTGCTCTTCAACTTTAGGAGTTGGGTCTGCTTTTGGTGTTTTCTTTTTGGCGGGTTTGGGGTTTGGCTTGGGTTTAGAGGGTTGCTCCTTCTTAGTGGTTGGGCGCGTTATGATACCCTGGGCAGCGACCTCACAAGGGAGGGTCAGCGCTACAATGGCTGTCAATAGAATCAAAAGATGTTTCATAATACAGTATCTTAGCAATCACAAAGTTATCATTTTTCATCAACCCGACAAAATTTTATCAAAAAAGCCAACCAAAAATGGCAGGTGGCATAATACAGATTGTAGTAACACCCCGCCGCCCGAGGCTGTGTGATCAACGTCGATCTCCATTTACGGGCTTTGAAGAAGTCCATTTGGGGGCGACAATCGCGCCGTGAGGTGGTCGATCGGTGCCCGGTCGTCAGAGCGTCGGCGGCGCGTGATTATCGGGAACCCCGGGCGAAGTCTTGACGAGCCCGGGGATAGGACAAGCCCACAACCCCGGAGCCTCGAGAGAGGCGTCTTGTGACAGAGCCGGCGAGGGTTGGGATATCGTGGAGCGGTTGTACATTGAGGGTAGCTCTCTACCATAAATTATGACGGATAAAAACGAGCGATGCCCCGGGGAGCATCCCTACTTTTGGTCGCGACTGCCGTCACCACAAGACGTCCCACCGGGACTTTTTTCGTATGATTCTCCACTCCCCGGGCTGAAGCCCGGGGTTCCAGACAATCACGAGCCGCCGGCTCGGTGAGGCGATTGCGAGTTTCTGAGGTGACGGCGATTGCGGCTTTATCCTCCCGGTTCTATCACCCACCGGCCATGTATGCAGACCCGTTGTTTGCCGACAATTATACAAATTTACATTTTTTTATTAAAAATGCTTGTTTTGTAAAAAATAGTTGTTATCTTTGCAAATAATCAAACATAATGTCGTGACAAGCGCTTTCTTAACTTGAAAGTGCATTTTTAAGGTGACACATTCATCCTTTAATTATATCCGACACGTGAGAGGGCTCTCGACGTTGATGTCGAGAGCCCTTTTCCCCGGGATGAAGCCCGGGGTTCCAGACGATCATGAGCCTCCGGCTCGATGACAGCAGCTACACGAGCCTACGGCTCGTGGGCGGCGATTGCGAGCATAGGGCTCGGTGAGGGGACACGGGCATAAGGCTGCTCGGTCGGGGTGACTTGTGTCTCCGGCCCGTAACATGATAAGCAAGGTCGCCACTCTCCGTTTTGCCGGAGGGTGGCGACCTTTTATTTAAATTTGTTATGAAGGGTTATTTCTGGGGATTCTCGATGGTGCAGATTGAAACACGGTTCCAAGACTCTTCGTCAAACATGTGGCCGATGCCTTCACCCTGAGCGTCGATGCGGTCGGCAGCGATGCCATATTTCTTGATGAGTGAGTTCTTGACTGACTCGGCACGAGCGGCGGCAAGTTTCTCGTTGAACTCGGCGTTACCGTCTTGTGATGCATAACCGCGAACCTGTACGGTAGCCTGAGGATGATTCTTCAGATAGCTTGCGATCATCTCTACGTTAGGCATTTGGTCGGCTGTGATGGCAGAAGAACCGATGCGGAAGAAGACGTAACGAACGCTGTTGAGCAATGTCTTGGTGTCGACCTCCTTGACAACCTTGGTGGTTGTGGTGGCGGGACGGTTCAGGCAAGCCTGGAGCTGAGCGTCGAGGGCAGCGTTGGCAGCCATTGAGGTGGCGAGGGCGGCGTTGGTGTCGTCGAGCTGGGCACGCAGGTCGTTCACACTGGCGTTAAGGGCGGCAACAACGGCGGGGTCGATAACATCAACACACTGGAAACCGTTTCCAAACTTGTAGGTCAGACCTACCTGGCAGTTGAATGTGGCCTTGTTGATGTTGTAGGCTGCTGAGGTCTGTGCCACACCGGCATCACTCATATTGTAAGTTACTGAAGGCTTGAGGGCGATGGTAACTTTAGGGCTTACGTTAAAGTTGAAATTCAAACCGGCCTTGGTTGCAAAATAGTTCCAGTCACTACCGTTGGCTTGGTTTACATATTCATGCCCCCAACCGGCACCGGCTACTGCCTCGATTTCAAACGGGCGGGTCGAGCACTGATAACCGCCAAAGAGGTTCATGAGATTGACTGTGCCGTAAGCACCGACGTAAGAGTTGTCGAAAGCGGTGCTTGAATGGGGACCTTGCCATGATGAGGTGTTTACACCGGCCACACCTTCAACGCCTACGCCAAATGTAGGTGAGATCTGCTTGGCAACATGAACTCCGGCAGTTCCTCTCATTGAGCCAAAGAAAGGTGAGTTGTGCAAGGGAGTGGTAACACCACCGTCAACACCTATTGACCAATTAGAACCAAAATTTGTACTCTCGATTGCATTTTGTGCATTGGCTGTGAGAACACCTAAAGAGGCGACAGCGAGGATGGCAAACTTTTTCATAATATATAATTTTTATTTAATGTTGTTAAATTTGGCAGGTTTCCCCGGTTGAAACGTGGGTCCTTAGCCGGTTGAATGTTTGTTGTTTGTTTTGAAGTTGTTTAAAAATTGTCTTAATCTTTAACTAATTTTGATTATTACTGAGCTAATCTCTATCAGCTTTATATCTTTATAACAAACGTTTATTCATAAAGTTGAAAATTTGCCAAATTTTGTAAAAAAAATTAACGATGTCTCAACCCAACACACTGAATGAGACATCGTTATATTTTTAAAAAATTTTCGGTCAACGGCCCGGGTCATCCAAAAAGATGCCGGCTGAGCTGATTGAGAGCCCTGACTTTGTCGTCTTTTCTGACAAGGAAAGAGATGTTGAAGTTGCTGCCGCCATAGCTTATCATCCTGACCGGGACATCACGCAGGGCGTCGAGGGCTCGGGCCTCAAAGCCACAGTTCTGCCACTCGAGGTCGCCGACAACACATATTATCACCATGTCGCGGTCAACGGTGACGGCCCCGAGCTTGCTGAGCTCGTCGACGATATTCTCCAGATAACGCTGATTGTCGACCGTCACCGACACTCCGACCTCGGAGGTGGCCACCATGTCGACCGACGTGCGGTACTTGTCAAAAATCTCAAATACCTTGCGCATGAAACCGTGGGCCAGCAACATGCGGCCGCTTTTGATCTTGATGGCCGTGATGTTGTCTTTGGCGGCCACGGCCTTGATGGTGTGGGTCTTTGGCATGTTGTGGATGAGGGTGCCGCGCGCCTCGGGCTGCATCGTGTTGAGCAGGCGCACCGGCAGATTGTTGTGCCGGGCGGGCAGGATGCAGGTCGGGTGCAGGATTTTCGCGCCAAAATAGGCCAGCTCGGCCGCCTCGTCAAAGTGAAGCTCGTCGACGGGGCGCGTGTTTGGCACAAACCGGGGGTCGTTGTTGTGCATCCCGTCAATGTCGGTCCATATCTCCACCTCCTCGGCGCCGATGGCACAACCGGCCAGAGATGCCGTGTAGTCGCTGCCGCCGCGACGCAGGTTGTCAATCTCGCCGCGCGCGTTGAGGCATATATACCCCTGTGTCAAAAACAGGTCGGCCCCGCCGTTCTCCTTGATGAGACGCGTCAGGTGGGTCTTTATATAATATGTGTCGGGCTCGTCGTCGGCATTGACCCTCATGAAATCGAGAGCCGGCAACAGGGCCACGCGACATCCTGTCTCAAGCAGGTAGTTATACATCAGGGCGGTCGACATCAGCTCGCCCTGGGCAAGGATGCGCTTCTCGCCGCGCTCGTCGAGAGGTCGGTCAAAGAGCGATGTGATTGTCGACAGGCAGCCTTCGATCGCCTCGCGGGCTGCAGCGGCTGCCTCGGGTGTCGAGAACAGCTCGTCGATGGTCACATTATATTTACGTCTGAGCTCGTCGACGATGCCGCCGGCACTGACACTGTCGTTGCCATAGAGACAGCTCGTGATGCTGACAAGGGTATTTGTTGTGCCCGACATTGCCGAGAGCACCACCAGGTTGTGTCCACGCCCGGTGATCAGTTGAGCGACCTTTTTGATTCGCTCCGACGTCCCCACCGACGTCCCTCCAAATTTCAATACTTTCATTTCCGGTTATCGGTCAATGGGATGCTCACCCCACGACCTCTTCAATCAAACGTTTATTATCAATCTGCAAGACGCGGGCCGGAAACATCTCGACCAGCGCCATGTTGTGTGTGGCCATCAGGACAGCCACCCCCTTGTCGGCGATGCGTTGCAACAGAGCCACGATCTGCTCACACGCCTCCCCGTCAAGATTGCCCGTCGGCTCGTCGGCAAGGATCAGACGGGGCTTGTTGAGCAACGCGCGCGCTATGACGACACGCTGCTGCTCACCTCCCGACAGCTCGTGGGGCATCTTGTAACCTTTATTCAGCATACCGACCTCTTTGAGCACATTGTCGATGCGCTCCTCGATGGCCTCCCGCCCGCGCCAGCCGGTGGCCTTGAGCACAAACTCCAGGTTGGCAAAAACAGTGCGGTCGGTCAGCAACCTGAAGTCCTGAAAAACTATACCTATCTCGCGGCGCAGGTATGGTATCTCGCGGCGGCGTATCACGGTCATGTCCCGGTCAAGCACCCTCGCCTCACCCTTCGAGACCGGAATCTCGCCATATATCGACTTGAGCAACGTGCTTTTGCCCGAACCGACACGGCCTATCAGGTAGACCATCTCGCCCGGGCGAACCGTCATGTCAACCTCCTTGAGCACCATATACTCGCGGCGGCTGAGCTCCACATCCTTATACTTTATTACTTCAGTCATGCCCAATCACAAATAATTTGCAAAGATAGGCAAAAATTAAAAATTATATATTAATTTTTAGACTGAATCTATCGAGGGCTTGCAAAAACTGTCAAAACAGTCATGCAACCATGCCTCAAACACTCTATTCCGACAAATCGTCGAGCATACGGCTTATCAGGCGCCGGTCCCGTCGGTCGAGCATCAGACCGATTGCCCCGCCTATCACCAAGCCGACCCAGGCGCCGGCAATCACCTCCACGCTGAACATGTCGCCCATGGCATAAAACATCAGGCCGATGGTGACGGCTCCGAGCGCCACCGAGACAAACTTGAGCCTCATCTTCAGCCGACGGTATTTGACAAGAGCGTTCACGGCCTCTTTGACCGAGAGTTTCATGAAGTCGATGTTTGACAACACATAGTAAAGCACACACTGAAACGCGGCCATGACGATGAAAAACAGGGTGTAGACCAAGCCAAACCACCGCGGGAAATCAATCCCCCCGGTCACGCGGCACAGCGGGATGAGCGCCGGCGCCACAAGACAGACAGCGACAATCACACACTGGCTCATGGCGATGCGCTCGCGGGTCGAGGTTAGACGCCGGTTGACCGTCCTGTCTATGAGGTCTCTCTCGCGCTCATCTCTCTTTATGGTGGTCTTGTTCCACTGCTTTTTGAGTTTATCCAGATTGTCCATTGTTTTCAGTCTTAAGGTTTACGATTGTGCGTTCTTGGCCAGTTGCATTTTTATGCGCCTGAGTCGTGACGCTATATTGTTGCGACCCAACCCTGTGACCGCAGCTATCTCGTCATAACTCATCTCGTCGAGCCACATCAGGATGATAGACTTGTCGATGTCGCGCAGGTTGGCAATCATGTCATACATCTGGTGGAGGTTGTCGACGGTGCTGTCATCATCGACCGGCAGGTCGACAATCGAATCGAGTGACCGCCGCCCGACACTGTGGCGCGACACCCGGCGACGCGACGAGATGCATGTGTTGATACACGCCCGGTAGATCCACGTTGAGAGTTTCGACCGACCCTCAAAGCTGTCGATCCCTTGCCAGAGCGTGATCAGCGACTCCTGATACAGGTCATGAAAATGATCGACATCGTCGGCATACATGAAACAGATCTTCCTTATCAACTGCTCATGATCGTTGACGATATCAACAAAACGTTGCTCTTTTGGGGACCGGTGTTGAGACATAACTGAATATATGACGCACAAAATTTCTTAAAGTTGCAACATAATGGCTAATTTTGTGGCGATGGAACGAAATTTGATAAGTGACAGCGAGCACTCGCTGCAAATGATTGTCGAGGGCGACATCGCCGGGGCGGTCAGGCTGTCGGGCGAGACTTTGGCCGGCGCCGACGCGGCATGGACAGCGGCTTTCAACAGCAACCGCGACACGGCCCCGGCGCTTGACACTCTGCTACGCGCCGCCTACGCCCACATCTCGGCCCTCAGTGCCGCCGGCGAGGTGGCCCAAGCCTTTTCAACCTCGCTCATAGTGCTCTATGCCTCGGTGATAGACCGCTCGGAGGGGGCGCCGACAATACATGGCCGGTTGACCCTATGGCTCGTCGGTCTCGATATGCTTCAGCAGCTTGTTGACCGACTTTACGGCGACACTGCGCCCGACGGTGACACCGCCGCCCACATCCGTGCCGCCATTACCTATATGTCATCGATGCTCCACCGGGTCTATCGTCAGGCGATCGCCTGTGGCATAGACAGCCCGGTTGTCAACGACGCCTACACCATGCTCTCCTCGCTGAGCCGGGTCATTCAATGGCCCGTGGTCAATGTCAACGGCACCCACGTCGACATCACCGCCGACCCTACCCCGCTCATGGCCGACCTCACCGGCCGCCTCCGCGCCCTGGCCCTCTTCACCATCGGCCAGTAGGTACTCAAAAACCAACAAAGGCGCCGGCAACCGGGTGGTTGTCAGCGCCTTTGTTGTTACATGATGTCCTTAGTGTTTATTTGGCTTTCAGGATGTAAAGGCCGTGGACATTGAGGTTGCCGGTCGAGGTGTTGGTAATTCTGACCAGAGCGGGACCGGCGCTCTTGAGAGCCGACGACAGGTCGAGCTCAACATTGCCCTTCTTCTGATTGAGCGTGCTGACGGTGGTCCATGTGGCGCCGCCATCGGTGCTCAGCTCGATTGAACCCTTGTAAGAGCCTGTGCGCAACAGCTGAACCTTGAACACCGAGATGCTCGGACAGCTGATTACCATTGTGCCCCCCTCCTTGGGGATGCCGATAGCACCGGTGTAGTTGCTGGGCACACTTTCGGTGCCGCTGTAATCGGGCACAAACGAGCCACCCTCGCTGACGGTGATGGTACCGTCGCTGAGCCAGGTGTTTGTCTGAGCGGCATTGTCGGCGTTAAACCAGAAATAATCGGTCCCGTCGGCGTTGGCCATGAAGATGTCGCCGTTCTCGACGGGGTCGGTGCTACCGCCGCCACCGCCGCCAACCGAGCCCATGGCCGCGTTTCCGTTGCCGAAAGGATACTCGTCGCCCTCGGTCGAGTCGCCGCCATTGAAGCGCGAGGCTGCCTTGTCGCCAAACGAGGTGCTCCCCTCATAGAAGCCCACAAGCGTGTTGCGGTAGTTTTGAATAGCTGTCGACAAGGCCGAGATCACATTGTAGTCCTTATCCTGAAGATTGTTGTTGAAAGTCCAGTGGAAGTCGCCGTGATTGATGCGGCCGGCGCCGTAGGTTCCCTTGACTATCGAGGGGATCTGCTCGGGAGCATCGGGGGTGTAGGCATACATCAAGGATGAATTGGTGTCAAAATTTGAGTAGGTCCTGCCGCCCGACTTGGCCTTGATGCTTGAGGGAACTGTCGTGTTGCGGTCGGTCACCTCGTAGGCGTCAAACTCAACGGTGTTGTTCTCACTCCAGGGACGGTAGAAATACCAACCGGTCAACACATTGTTGTAGGCCTTGATCACACCGCCGTCCTCGCCCGAGAATGTACCTTTGCCTGAGGGGGTCGAGCCTTCACCCATCACGTCGCTGCCCTGAAGAGAGATGAGCATGGGATATTTGCAGTCACGGAAATAGTTGGCCTCGACAAATGCCTCGCTCGACATGGCGGCGCCGATGCCGTATTTTGAGACGCCGTCATAGTAGTTGTTGTAGACGTGTACGCTCATGGTTCGGATGCGCGGATGGCGCGAGTCGCTGTGGTCAAACCAGTTGTGATGATAGGTGATATAGTTGGGGCCGCTCTCGCTCTTCATGCCACACAGCGAAGCCTTTCCGCTGTCCCACAGGTGATTGTAGGCCAATGTGACATACTGGGTGTCACCTTTGAGGTCGAGGGTTCCGTCACCCTTTGCCTGGTCGCTGTCGCCGCCCGGCTCGCCATAGAAGATGTCGAGGTTGTGGATCCACAGGTGTGAGTTGTCGGTGTCCATCGACACGGCGTCGTCCATGAAGTACATGATGGCAAAATTGCGCATCTCCACGCTCTGGGTGTTTCTCAAAAGGAAACCGAAATTGTGGATGACGGCGTCGTCGCCAATACCCTCGATTGTTATGTTCATCTCGGCGTAGGCGCTCTTGCCCTTGATCTGGATACCCTCGGCGCTGCTAAGCATATCGTCGAGGTCAGAGCGGTCGATGCGGCCAATTATACGGAAAGCGATAGGTGTCTTGTCATATCCTTTCTGATAGCCGTAGATGATATTCTGGAAGCCGGTGAAGGTCTCCACATTGCCCTTGCTGCTTGTTATGATGTCGGTCGAGATTGTCTTGCAGTTGTCGGCTGTCACATATATCACTTTCGCGCCATCCTTGAGCGTGCCGTCATTTTTGTAGGCACCCACACCCTGGCTGTAGTTGAAGTGGGCAAAACCGCCGCGGTCGTGAGCCTTGACGTTGAGCACGGCTGTCTCCGAGGCCATACCCTCCATCTGTGTGCCACCCATCACGGGAACCACCTTCATGATATACTGACCCTCCTTGAGACCGGGCATATCGGCGCGGCCGTATGAACCGTAGTTACGCACCAGCTGATAGTCGAGCTTACGGTACTCGGGGTCGTTGACACCCTTGACATAGACCATGTAGTTGTCGGCCCCGGTCATGTTCTCCCACTTGACGTAGGTTGTCTCAAACCAACCGCCGGCCTCGATGATATTGACCGTGCCGGCCACGCTCTTCAAGAATGAAATACCGCTCACAGTGCCGTCATACACCTTTGCGTCGCCCGCCAAAGGATTGACCGTCACGCGACCACCGTCGATGTCGATGCTCTCGACATCGGTTGTATTGAAAGTTTCGGTCGCGCCGCCGAGCAGGGTTATGTTAACCTTGTTTTGGGCCTGAAAAGAAAAGGCCGAGGCAAGCATCAGCGCTGCCGGGATAAATGTAGATTTTTTCATGGCCGTTAACGTTTAACAAATTTGACAACATTCTTGCCGGCAACGAGCAGATAGACACCGCCCTCGAGTGATGACACATCGACTGTCGCCACACCGTCTTCATCGGCCGCAGCCTGAGCCACTGCCACACCGGCAATTGAGTAAACCGTCACCTGAGTGCCGGCGCCGACACCGCTCACAACAGCTGTCGAGCCGTCGACATACCCGTTGAAGGTGAACATCTCGGCATCATCGATGCCCGACATGGTGACAAAACTGAGGGCCACGGTGTTCATGTCGTGACTCTCGGTCTCGTCGCCGAAGTGGAGCACAACGTTGTCACCCTCAAAATGAATTTTTGTAACCGTCTTGTCGACCGGTTGCCCGTTGATCGAAAGACTCTGCACCGTCTCGGCATAGACCGATCCAAACGACATTACAGCCGTCAGAAGTGCCAAAAAGAATTTTTTCATTGGTTTTATGTTTGTTAAAAAAGTTTTAAGGTCAGAATATTCTTTCAGAGTCATAAAGGCCTCAGGATCTCAAATAAAAGCCTTCTTCCACAATTGCCACAAAATTACTAATCACACAATATCTACACAACAATTTAACATATTTTTCACCCGAAACTCGCTTTTCCACTCTCAACGCCGTGTCGGCCGGCGCTCGGTGGTTACATTTTATGGTCATATTTTAATGAGAGCGATATATTAGTCACAGAAAAATTTGCTACCTTTGCACCCTTGACAAACCACCGGCGCCGGCAACGGTGCCATCTAACTTGTGAAAAGGCTTGCTCACAGATTTATGACAACTGAAAAGACCGCAAAAATTGATGGAGTCGGGGTGCATTACACCCTCTCGGGCACTCCGGGCGAGGGCACTGTTGTGCTGATGCACGGCTGGGGGTGCAACCTGACCACCCTTGCCTCGCTCGAGAAGGTGGCCCGGGCTGCCGGCCGATCAACGCTGTCGCTCGACTTTCCCGGGTTTGGCCGGTCGACCGAGCCACCGGCAGTGTGGGGCGTGGAGGAGTACACGCGCCTTGTCGAGAAATTGCTCCGACAGGAGGGTATCAGCAGCCCGGTGCTGTTGGGACACTCGTTTGGTGGCCGCGTGGGGTTGCTTTACGCCTCGCGCAACGATGTCGAGAAGCTGGTGCTTGTCGACGCCGCCGGCGTCAAGCCTCGCCGCCCGCTGAAATATTACCTTAAGGTCTACAGTTTCAAGGCAATGCGGCGGCTCTACACCCTGCTGCTTGGCAAAGAGCGCGCCCAAAAGATTATCGACCGTCAGCGCGCCCGGCGCGGCTCGGCCGACTATGCCGCGGCCTCGCCAAAGATGCGGCAGGTTCTCTCCAAGGTGGTCAACGAGGACCTCAAGCACATCATGCCCCAAATCAAGGCCCCCACGCTGCTGATATGGGGCGAGAACGACTCGGCCACTCCGCTGGCCGACGCCCGGACTATGGCCCGGCTGATTCCCGATGCCGGCTTAGTGTCGTTTCCCGGTTGTGGCCACTACAGTTTTCTTGACAACCCGGCACAAACTGGCGCCGTGTTAAACAGTTTCCTAAAAAGCTAACGCGACATGATGTCATTAATAAACACAACAACAGCGGTCTATGTGATGGTACTCATTGTGGCGCTCGTCAACCTGGTTGACGAGTTGCGCCGCGACCTGATGATGCTGCAGCAAAACTCTTACCGCAACGAGCGCTACCTCAAGTGGTTGCGCCAGTCGGGCGACACCACGACGCCCATCCGTCTCTGTGGCATGGGAGCCATGCTATTCTCGGTGTCGACGCTGGGGCTGCCCATGCTCTCGATGATGCTTATCCTCGCGGTGGCCGCCATCAACTCTTACAAGCTGATGACGCGCCGCTATAAGAAACCGCTGGTGATGACACGCCGCGCGTGGCGCATCCTGACGACCGCCCTGACCCTGTCGGCCCTCATCATCGCGGCCATCACCTTGGCGGCCTTTCCGACCATGAACCAGTCATTGACAGCAGTCGGCAAGGTGTGTGTGTCGTCGTCGATCACCGCCATCGGCCTCTTCTTCTTCTCCCACGTGGTCATCATGGGCGCCAACATCTTGCTCAGGCCGGTTGAGAAATCGATCAACAACGGCTACCGCCGCGACGCCGAGCGCATCCTGGCGTCGATGCCCGGGCTGAAAATCATCGGCATCACCGGCAGCTATGGCAAGACCAGCACCAAGCACTACCTGCACCGCATCCTCTCCGAGCAGTTTGACACCTGCATGACTCCCGGCAGCTTTAACACCACGCTGGGAGTGATACGCACAATCCGCGAGCACCTCAAGCCCTACAACGAGGTGTTTATTGTCGAGATGGGAGCCAAGCAGCCGGGCGACATCAAGGAGATTGCCGACATGGTAAAGCCCGAGATCGGCATCGTGACAGCCGTCGGCCCTCAGCATCTGGAGTCATTTAAGACGGTGGAAAATGTGGCCAACACCAAGTTTGAGCTTGTCGATGCACTCCCCGCCGACGGTCTCGCGGTCATCAACAATGACTTCACCCCCATCGCCGGGCGCACGGTCGCCCGACCCAAGGTGGTCAGATATGCCGTTTCAAGCAAAGAGCACGCCGACTACACGGCCACCGATATCACCTACACCCCGTCGGGAACAACGTTCACCGTCAACACCCCCGAGGGGAGTCATCTCGACTTCCACACCCGCCTGGTGGGAGAATGTAACGTGTCAAACCTTCTTGCCGCCATCATCGTGGCACTCAGATTAGGAGTGCCCGGGAGCAAAATACGCTATGCCGTCGAGAAGATTGACCAGGTTGAACATCGCCTGCAAATCAAGCGCACCCCCGGCGGGGTCACTATACTCGACGATGCATTCAACAGCAACCCGGCGGGCTCGTCGATGGCACTTGATGTCCTGGCCGGCCTCACCGGCGGTCAACGCATCATCATCACCCCCGGCATGATTGAGCTGGGAGAGCGTCAGCATCAGCTCAACGCCGAGTTTGGCAAAAAGATCGCCGCCGCCGCAACGGTTGCCATCGTCGTCGGTCAATACAACCGCGAGGCCATAATGGAAGGCATAAAACAGGGTGGTATGAACCCCAACAACGTTCACGCCGTCGACACCTTTAACGACGCTCAACGTCTTTTGCAAACTATTGTTAAACCGGGCGACACGGTTCTTTATGAGAACGACCTGCCCGACACTTTTAAATAAAACATTTATTTGAAGATGAAAACCAACATTGGTGTATTCTTTGGTGGACGCTCCACCGAGCATGAAATTTCGGTTATCTCGGCATCACAAGCCATGAGCGCCATCAACCGCGAGCGCTATGATGTCACTCCCATATATATCTCAAAACAAGGAAAATGGTACACAGGCGAGGCGCTGCTCGACGTTGCAAACTATCGCGACATTCCCGCGTTGCTGGCCAAGTGCACCCCGGTCTACATGATTCCTGAAAAAGACAATTTCACCCTCTACACCAAAAAACACGGTCTGTTTAAATCGCCCGTTGTGACCAAACTCGACGTGGTAATCCCCGTGCTCCACGGCTCAAACGGCGAGGACGGCATCTTTGAGGGTGTACTCGAGAGCATCGACATCCCCTTTGCAGGCTGCAACACCCTCTCGAGCGCCAACGGCATGGACAAGATAACGATGAAGATGATACTGCGCGAGTGTGGCATCCCGGTTGTCGACTACGTCTGGTTTACCGACAAAGAGTGGTTTGCCAAACGCGACGAGCTGATAGAGCGCGTCGAGAGCCGTTTAGGCTACCCCGTGATTGTCAAGCCGGCCAACCTTGGCTCGAGCGTCGGCATAGGTCGCGCCACCGACCGCGAGCAACTCATCGAGAAAATTGACACTGCCGAGAAATACTCGACACGCATCATCGTTGAGCACATGGTTGAAAACCTCAAGGAAATCAACTGCTCGGTGTTGGGCGACTGTGACGAGTATCAGACCTCGGTTTGTGAAGAGCCCATAAAGAGCGGCGAGATACTTTCATACGAAGATAAATACATGGGGGGCACAAAGGGCGCCAAAGGAATGCAGGCATCACAAAAGCGCATCCCCGCCGACCTCCCCGAGGCCATGAGCGACCGCATCCGCTTTCTTGCCGGCGAGACATTCCGCGTGCTCTCGTGCCACGGCGTGAGTCGCGTCGATGTGATTGTCGATGCCGACACCGATGAGATTTATGTAAACGAGATCAACACCATCCCCGGCTCGCTGTCATTCTACCTGTGGGAGGCCACCGGCATCCCATTTGACAAACTGATGGATCGACTGGTTGCCCTCGCCCTCAAGCGTCAGCGCGAGAAGGGGCACAAGACTGTCAGCTACGACCAAAACATCTTCTCGATGGGAGGCGGCGTGAAAGGTGGAGTTAAAGGGAAACTGAAATGAGCCTTGACATTCTGCTCTGGATAGTGGCACCGCTCAGCTACGGTTTGCTCAGCGCCGGTGTCTACCTGTGGGTGCGTCCAAAGGCCATCCCCACATGGCGCGCCTACTTCCGCTATGCCCTGCGCTTCATCGCCGTCGCCTACCTCATCCTCCTGTTCCTGCGCTGGCTCATCATGTAGAGGCGTGTAGACGACCGTCAAGCCCTTGGTTGGGACGTGTTCACACACCCTCGTCGGCGCGGTGTTACGCTTGACGGCTCCACACCACGCCTACTCAACAATGTGCTGCTATTGCATCGCCGCCTACGTGACGTTTTTTGGGAGGAGGTGGAGGGCAAGGGCGGCGGCACAGCGGTCGCCATCGATGGCTGCCGAGACGATGCCGCCGGCATAGCCGGCACCCTCGCCGGCGGGATATAGTCCGGCAAGCTCCACATGCGCGAGCGTGTCGTTATCGCGAGGGATACGCACCGGCGACGATGTTCTTGTCTCGTCGCCTATCACCACCGCGTCGGCTGTCAGAAATCCACGGTTTTTAGTGCCAAATTCCTTGAAACCGGCCTGCAGGCGCCGGGAGATGTCGGCCGGCAACAGTTTGTCGACGCGCGCCGGGTGAATACCGGGAGCGTAGGATGTCGGGGGAAGGTCTTTTGAGGGGCGGCCGTTGACAAAATCGGTCATACGTTGGGCCGGCGCATTTTGTGTCTGGCCGGCCTCCTCCCAAAACCGCCGCTCGATATCTTCCTGAAAAGCCATCATTTTCAAAGACTCGGGATAGTCGGGGTGAACGGGAATATCTTCGGGCAACACCTCCACCACCATGCCGGCGTTGGCCCATTTGGTGCCACGGTTTGACGGCGACATGCCATTGACCACAAGCTGCCCCTCGCCGCTCGCTGCCGGAATGATGAAACCCCCGGGACACATGCAGAAACTGTAGACCCCGCGACCGTCGACGCGTGTCGACAGCGTGTACTCGGCCGGCGGCAGGAACTTGCCACGG
The DNA here is from genome assembly GCA_964394205.1 of uncultured Muribaculaceae bacterium. Classification (GTDB taxonomy): domain Bacteria; phylum Bacteroidota; class Bacteroidia; order Bacteroidales; family Muribaculaceae; genus HGM05190. The sequence continues at coordinate 50,101 of CAYMVS010000003.1, forward strand.
CCACCCGGCTTATGATATCGGACGGCATCTATCACCCGTTGGGGATGCTCCAGTCTGACCCCGACGGCGATACCCTTGGGTTCAATTTTAATACCTGCCTTGTCGAGATAGTGGTAGACATCGCGCGCCGAGTGGCCCGTGGCCAGAATCACCGGCCCGTTGAAACGCCGGCCGTCGGCCGTGACCACCCCCTCGACAGTGCCGTCGTTGACAATCAGCGAGTCGACACGGGTGTTAAAGTGAACCTGACCGCCACACCGCTCGATAGTCTTGCGCATCGCCTTGATGACCTCGGGGAGCCGGTCGGTGCCGATGTGGGGGTGAGCATCGATGAGGATGTCGCGCGAGGCCCCGTGGCGATAGAGTATTGAGAGCACCTTGTCGACGGGGCCGCGTTTCTTACTGCGGGTGTAGAGTTTGCCGTCGGAGTAAGCGCCGGCACCCCCCTCGCCAAAACAGTAGTTTGACTCGGGGTTCACCACCCCCTCTCGTGCAATCCTGGCCATGTCAAGACGCCGGGAGTCGACATCCTTGCCACGCTCGAGCAGGATGGGTCTTACCCCCTCCTCAATCAGCCGCAGGGCGGCAAAGAGTCCCGCGGGCCCGGCACCGACCACAACGGCCTGTGGGGCATCGTCGGCTACCGGTTGATAGTCAACATCAAAAGGCACCGGCACCTCCCCGACCGGCTCATCAATAAAGACACGCACCCCAAGATTGACCATCACGCGGCGTTGACGGGCGTCTATCGACCGACGTGTCACCACGACGCCACCAATGCGGTTGGCGTCAATGTTAAGGTCGGTTGAAACGTGCTCTATGAGGCGCAAGGTGGAGGCGGCCACCTGGGGCTCTACTCTCAGTTGAAGGTCTTGTATCATGGCTTGGTTACAGCTGTTTAAGTGAATGACGACGATTCTCGCGACGCATCACGATTATCAACGTGACGACGGCAAAGAAGAACGCGATGACATCACTGGCACACATGCTCACCCACACGCCGTCGACTCCATACAAGCGGGGCAGGAAAATCAAAAACGGGATGAGGAAGATGAGCTGACGGGTCAGCGACAGGAATATAGAAATCTTTGGCTTGCCCACCGACTGAAAGAAGTTCTGTATCACAATCTGACACCCGACCACCGGGAAGAAGAGGAAATAGATGTGGAACCCCTCGCGGGCTATGTCGATGAGCTTTTGGTCGATGGTGAAGAGCGAGCTGACGGTGTTTGGTATCAGTTGGGTGATGGCCCAGCCGACGGTAGTGATGGCCACGCCGATCCAGATGCCGGTGATGAGAGTTCGCCTGACGCGCTCCCACTGACCGGCGCCATAGTTATACCCCAAAATAGGCTGCATGCCTTGGGTGACGCCAAAGACTATCATGACAAAAAACATGGTGGTTCGGTTGATGATGCCGTAGGCTCCAACACACAGGTTGGCATGCTCACCACCATAGTCGAGCAAAGCGCGATTGATAAAGATGACGACCACACATGCACACACGTTCATCAGAAACGGCGACATGCCGATGGCATAGATGCGCTTGACAATGGGGCCGAAGAGCCAGCGGTTGTTGCGCTTGAAGTGCACGTAACTGCTGCGAGAGAAGAAGTGCCACAACACCCAGACAAAGGCCACCGACTGGCCACACACCGTTGCGAGCGCCGCGCCGGCGATGCCCCACTGAAACTTAAAGATGAAAATTGGAGCCAAAATCACGTTGACAAGCACCGACAGCAGCGCCGACACCATTGCCTTTTTGGGGTAGCCCGTGGCGCGCATCAGGTTGTTAAGGCCTATGAACACGTAGGTTATCGGGGTGCCGTAAAGGATTATTGTCATAAACTCGCGGGCATATCCGACGGTCTCGTCGGTGGCTCCGAAAAAGAACAGTATAGGGTCGAGAAACATCAAGGTCAGTCCGCCGAAAATCAACGCGTGGATAAGACACAACACCATCACATTGTTGACCACATCGGTGGCTCGCGAGAGGTTTTTCTGTCCCAAAAAGATGGAGCTGATTGTTGCCCCGCCAACGGCGATGAGTGTACAGAAGGCCACCACGAGGTTCATCAACGGGAAGGTGATGGCAAGACCCGCGATGGCCATGGCCCCGACACCGCGTCCTATGAAAATACTGTCGATAATGTTATATAGCGAGGTGGCGACACTCGCGATGATGGCAGGCACAGAGTATTGCACCAACAGCTGGCCTATCGAGCGCGAGCCCAGACTGTCGGGGGTTGATTTTACCGTTGCCGATGGAGTTGATGATGATGATGACATTCCTGAATAAATTGTTGAAACCGTTATTATAACGTTTTTCAGACCCGCTTTTGTTCAAATCACACAACACCGGGCGGGGTGGGAGCCGATCAGAATCGCAGGGTGAACTCGGCCACTAACTTGTTGCCCTCGCCTATTGGCGCGGTGTCGCCCGACGGCCTGAAGTTCATGTAGTAATTGAGCCTCAGGTGAGTGTCGATTTCTCCCTTGATGTGGGCCACGGTTGAGCCGAGAGTGAGACGTGTCGACCGTTTCCCGGTGACCGCGAGCCGGTCGCCCTCCATCGTGCCGTCGGAATAGGCCGTGATGCCGTCGAGACGCGCCTGAAACGAGAGTCGGTTGAAGAAGCCGCGGTGGAGAGGCAGGGCGTAGTCGGCCATCACGCTGTAGGCGTGGGAGGCGTTGAAAGCATGATGGGTGTAATGGCGGTAATAATAAGCCGCCTCGGCGTGCCATCGCCCCGACCCGAAGATGAGCGAGGTCATCAGATTGTTGATGCGCACCGTCTCAGGGACATTTGACATAAAGCCAATCGCGGGTGTGATCACACCCAACCCCCACTGAGCCTCGACGACGTATGACATGCGGTTTTGCCACACGTCGTGGTTGGCAATGTTGTAGGTGTTGTAGATCATGCCCGAGAGATCAAGACGCGTTTTGGGAACACGGTAATCGACCCTCATGCCTACGCCGCGTATGCCTCCGTTCAAATATCCCACGTATGAAAAGTCGGTGAAATAATATTTGCTGACGGCTCGCGAGCGGTCGATTGGGAGAGGCAGTTTGGTTTGACCCATAATCACGTTGAGCTCCTTGACGGGACGGATGCCGGCACACGCGTCGAGTATCTTTACCTTGCCCTTTTCACACAGGTCGAGCTGCAGCTGATAGTTCAGCTGTGGCAACACGTCGCCCGACATGGCGAAACGCGCGTTGCGAACCAAAAATCGTGCCTCGTCAACGTCGACATCATCCTCAAACTGGGCTTTGAGCGTTATGTGAACATCGGGAATGAGATTTACTTTTGTCGAGTCGGAACCACAGGCGCCCATCCAGGCCGTGACTATCATTAACACTGTGGTGACACTTTTTGCTACATTAACCATAACTCAATCAAAATTGGAAATAGATAAACGGAGCGACATTCTCGCTCATAAACTGAATCACAAGCTGCACGACAATAATGAAGATGAGCAACTTGACGCCCCAGGGCGACTGGATGAACCACTCCTGCATGGTGGCATACCATCGGCGGGGCAGCGAGTGGGCGGTTATGATAAAGACCACCATAATGAGCCACACCCATCTGACCTGTACAAACGGCACAAGATAGCCGATATCAAAATTGGTGAAAATGTTTTTTACAATCAGCCATGAGTCGGTGAGAGAGTCGGCACGGAATACCACAAACAGCAGGCTGACGTAGAGCATCGTCAGCGCCCATGAGGTGGCCTTGACAATCCACGTGTCGGGGAGCTTTTTGAGCCACGGCTGACAGAATTTATGCACCGCCAGGCCCACGCCGTGCATGCCGCCCCAAAAGACAAATTTCCAGGCCGCGCCGTGCCAAAGGCCGCCGATGAGCATGGTCAGGAAGTTGTTGACGTAGGTTCTCAACGTGCCTTTGCGGTTGCCACCGAGGGGAATGTAGACATAGTCGCGCAGCCACGACGACAGCGAGATGTGCCACATGCGCCAAAAGTCGCTGAGATTTTGAGCCTTGTAGGGGAAATTGAAGTTTTGTGACAGCTTGAAACCCATGATCAGCGCGATGCCGATGGCCATGTCGCTGTAGCCCGAGAAGTCACAGTAGATCTGCATCACATAGCCCACCAATCCCATCAGCGACTCAAAGCCGTTGTAGCCCGTGGGCGACTGAAAGATAAGGTCGTTATATTGAGCTATATAGTCGGCGATAATTGACTTTTTGATGATGCCGATCATGATGAGCCAAAGGCCCTGATACATGTCGCCGCGGGTGGCGTGGGTGCTCGACTTGATCTGGGGCAGGAAATAGTCGGCCCTCACAATGGGTCCGGCCACCAATGCCGGGAAAAACGACAGGAAAAACAGATAGTCGAGCCAGCTCTCGGTGGCCTTCACCCGGCCTTTATAAACGTCGATTATATAGCTTATTGACTGGAATGTGTAAAACGAAATGCCCACGGGCAGAATGATGTCGAGCGGCTGAAAGTTGCTCTCGACCATCTGGTTCCAGTTCCACAGGAAAAAATTGGCATACTTGAAATATCCCAGGATGGAGAGCGAGGTGACAATCGAGGCAATCATGCACAGGCGACGCTGAGTCTTTGTGGTGAGTATCCCCATCAGGCGCGACAGGTTCCAGTCAAAAAACGATGTGACAACCAACAGCACGAAAAACCAACCCGACGACTTGTAGTAGAAATAAAGTGAAAACCCGATCACAAAGGTGAGCATCTGCCAGCGATTGTTGCGCAACAGGGCAAACACCGGCAGAAACACCAGGAACAACATCCAAAAGAGGCCGCTGGAGAAAATCATGGGGCGCTCGGCCTCATACCTGAGCAACTCGCATATATTGTGAAAGATAACAGAAAAATCCATCTTGATTGGTTTCTACTTGAACAATTTGGTCGAGGTTGGTCAATGTTTTGGCTGAAGCACCACCACGTTGTCGGGTCGTGCCTTCATGTCGACCGGGGGCTTCTCCATCTTGATGGGGTGCTCGGCGTGGGCGGGCATCCATCGGGCTATGCTGTCAAACCACAGCGCGGCCGAGGCATGAGTGGGGTGAGCGCCATCTTTCGCCCGGTCAAAGTGCATACCGTTTGACAGGAAAAAGCGCCCCTTGGGCACATTAGCCTCAATCAAGTCGTTGATACCGGTGTCGGGCTTCCAGTTGGGTGGCCCGATCCATAGATAAGGAATGTCGCCAATCTGAGCCAGAAAATTCTTGACAAACTTGTCGCGCTTTTGGGCTATATCTTTAACAAACAGCTCATTGCCGCCAAGACTGATAAAGATAAAAGAAGGCTTGAAACGGCGCAGAAAGACCCCGAGGGTGTCGCAGGTGCCCCAATACTCACTTGTCGAGCTGTACCAGACAACCGAGTTGAGCCGGTGGCCATTGTGTTTGGCGTATGCGGCAAGACGCGGGTTGAGGCCCTCAAGCATCGAGTCGCCGATAATCAGGATATTCTGTGAAGCGGTGTCGAGAGGTGCCGGGAAAGCCGTTTTGGTGACAGCCGCGATGCTCTCGGCTTTCCCGGTGTTGGCGGCGCGATATGTGGTATCGGTCAGCGCGTCAGCGATGCACGACTTTCTGACCTCGATGCCACCAATCGTAACCGGTTCAAAAAACGAGTACAGCGTCACTCCAACCAACGAGACGGCAAGAAGCATCCACAGCCCGATATAGTTTTTATGCATTGCAATTGTCGTTTATTCAATCTGTTGCAAAAATAATCTTTATATTCCACTTCCCAAAAGATTCTCCGGGCATGAAGCCGTCACCTTATCGTCACTTTGTCGACTTTGTCGCCGAGACGGCGTATGTAAAGCCCACGGCCGGGATTGGCGACGACGCGTCCGGTCAGATCATAATAGACGGCCTTTGTCTCGGCATCGGCCTTTATGTTGTCAATGGCCGAGAACTGTTGGTAGGCTCCATAGACTATACGACTCTCGGGGGCATAACCGCCGGCCACACCCGGGTCATAGTAGAAGGTGGCAAGCTCGCCTATGTTACCGTCGGCATCATAGTGGTAATCAACCTTATAGCCGTCGACCAACACCGGCTCGCCACCATCGGTGCTCTCGGTGTACTGCTCGAGCACAGGGTTGCCGTGGTCATCGTTGGTCACGGTGATTGAATAGCTGTAGGTTGCATCGGGGGTGTACCGGCCGGCATCGTCAAAAAATTCTGTGACGGTGATCTGATAGTTTCCGTTGCTGTCGAGAATGGTTTTTACGGTCTGCCGCCCAACCTGCTCGGGGTTGAGGAAAGTCTCATTCCTGATATATTCACCCGGGGCCGGATATTCCATGAAGATGTGACCGTCAATCATTCCGTCATAAAACACGTCGGCGCTCTTGAGCAGGTTGTCACCCTCACAGTAGTCCAAAAGACTCTCTTTGGTCATCTGCCCGTCGGTCTTGGTCCAGACAATATTGCGGTAATCGGTCTTGTCATAAAGCACCCACGGCCGGGGCTCCATCGCTCCGTAATAGTAGTAAGCCATGGTCACGGCTGCATGGGTGGTCTCGTCGTAGGTCCATGTCAGTTTGTAGGCCGGTGTCATCTCGTCGCCAAGTGGCAATGACTTGACAATATCGGCAATGTTGCCGTCACCATTGCGGGTGATGGTGTTGTATTCACAGCGGAAATCGGCCACCCAGGCATCGTCGGTCCATTGATAGGACATGCGCTCGACAAAATAGTTGTGAAGTATGGGGTCGTAGACGTAGACCCGGCGCGACTCGTTGACCGGACCGTTCCCCTTGTCGACCGTCACCAGTTGGGTCAGCGGCATGTTGAACCCGTCGTAGGTGCGTGTGGTGACATACCGCTCGCCATCTTCGTCAGTATCGGTGACGATGGCATTTCCGGAGGGGTCGTAGGTAAAGGTCGATGACCCGACTTTTGTCCACCCAAACCCGACATACATATATTCTTCCTGAGAGAGAGGACGCCAGAGTGTATTATCCTCAATCATCTTTTTGATTACCGACTCGTGTTTTTGAGAGGTCTTTTTTGACGTGACAAAATGGCGGGCCGACATCGGCACGGCACCTGCCGTAAACAGCGCTATTAAAGCGACAGTGTATTGTTTAATCATTTTGAAAACTGTTTGAATCAGAAAAACAATTGTGTCAGCGGGACATCTCGGAGAGCGCGCGGGCCAACTGGTCGGGACACGAGGTTGACTTGGCACCGCAGGTGATGCCACTCAGTCGGTCGACCACATCGGCCGGTTTCATCCCTTTGACAAGCGAGCAGATCCCCTTCAGGTTGCCGTTGCAACCGCCGGTCACCTTGACTTCTTTTATCACATCGCCGTCGACATCAATCTCCATCAGTCGCGAGCATGTGCCTTGCGGGTAATAGGTATATTTCATAATTTCAGGTTTTCAGGAAAATTAACTAATTGATATGTCGCACCTTTCTCCAAGATATCGCCAATGATGATTTTCAGATAGGTGTCGATTGGATAAACGAGCTCATATCGACCGTCGGAGGGCATCTGACACACCCTCATCTCCTCGCCCGCAGGGAGAGCCCCGAGCTCCGAGCCGCTGTCAAAGGGATCGGTGTTGCTCTGTCCATAGCAGATGTAGACCACATCGCCCGGCTCGAGAGCCCGGTAGATGTTGTGCCACCGCTCGCTTGCAACGAGCGAGCGCAAACTCTCATTATCACGTAAATATGACTCGCCGGGGGTTGAGGCCGGCGCTCCCTTGAGGTCGCCGACCCACAGTGTCAATGGCTGCCCGGGGTGGCGCGCGGTGCCGACGCTGAAGACGTAGGGCGGATTGACGATGGTCGCGGCAAGCTCGTTCAAGACATCACACGCCAGTATGCCCTCAACGGCGCTCTCGGCATTGACACGCGCCCCGAGGGCCGATGTGTGGATGCGGTCTTTGTAAAACATCAGTTTGACCTTCTCTTTTCCAAAGTGTTCATACTTGTCGGCTGTGATAGCGTTGAGGTCGATAAAGGGCACCCCCTCGGCCTCGGCCACCTCGCGGGCCCACCCGCCGTAGGTGTCGGCCACTCGCGTTATGCGGGTGCTGTCGGCATCGTTCCAGGCGTTGCGCGGGGTGAGCGACATCAATATGGCGTGACCTCCGCGACGGTTGATCTCATGGATATAGCGGCGCAGGTACTCGCCGTAGGTGTAGACCATCTCTTGAGAGTCGGTGCCGGCAAGGTTGACCAACAGGCTGTCGGTGCCGGTGCCGGGTATGGTGGCCCGGGCGCGGCCGCTGTCGTAGGGGCCGTTGTCATTGTGGCCAAGCTCGATTATCACATAGTCGCCCGGGCGAATGGCCTGACGTATTTCGGGCCACAGCTTGGTGTAGAACGTGCGTGTGCTCATCCCGCCAAGAGCCTGGTTTTCAACGGTAATCTTTGCCGGGTCAAAATATTGCTGCATGTAGTAGCCCCACCCCCACTGACCGCCGTCGCCATTACCGCGGGTGCCGGTGCGCATGGTTGAATTGCCAACCAAAAACAGCACCGGGTTGTTGCCCCGGCGGGTTGAGCCGGGCGCCGGACGTGCCGTCAGTGCCTGCGCGATACTGTCGGGGGTATTGTCGACCACACCGTTGTTGTCGGGCATTGGCGCGGGCACTACCCGGCCATTTTTCACCAAAGTGACAGCCATCAATCCGATGACGACATCGTTTGATATCGCTTTTAGCTGCAAAGACTTAAGCTCCTTATCGGGATTGACCGGCATACAGAGCACCGTGGCCGCGCCTCCGTCGATCCGACGGCCGTAGACACCGGTTATCTCGAGCGCGTCGCCGAGATTGCGCGAGGCTCTGTTGTAGCCGAAAGCATACCGCAAAGGGCGGGGAGTGTCGACCCTGAAGGCCACGTTGTCATAATAGTATTCTTGCTCGATCGGACACCAGTTATAGGGGGGTATGAGCGGCATGCGGTCAACGCTGCCGTCGGTGTATTCAACCGTCACGACTCCATTTTCCATAAAACACTGGATATGGTTTGTCGAGCCGGCCATGAGCAGCTCGAGGCCGTTGCCGCGACCTGTCAGCGGGACAGTCACACTGTCGGGATAGTTGTCAAAAAGCGACGTGTAGACAATATTGTCCCCCTCGACCGGGGTCAGGAATGGCACACCGTCGATATCAATTACACCGCCCGCAGCCAATGCACGGTTTCTCATCAGGGTGTCGTCAATGTTTGCCGAGTCGAGCGGATGGCACCACTCCCCTATCCCGTTGACCGGAATACGCAGGGTTGTGGTGGCGGGACGCGGCGACTCATATCGGTTATGGAAAATGTCGGTCACCGACGAGTTGAAGCTTGCGGCAATGTCGACCGGCTCATAGTCACCGGTCATCTGGTCGAGACCCAACTGACCGGGAGTGAAGGGCGCGGGGCGCGATGCCGCCATCGGTGGAACAGGCTCATCAACTTTGTCACCGTCCCAATCGACTGTCACCTTTTGTTTGCCCGCGGGGATGACGATCGTGACATACTCGGGGGCGAGGTTGCCACCGGTGGTGGTCCAGGCGGCTTTCTTGCCGTCGAGCTTGACCCCTTCCACTTTGTCATACAGCATCGGCAGGTTGAGAGTGACACTGTCAACGCCGTTCATTTTGACATTGACATTGTAGACAGCCTGGCGCCCTTTGAGGCAGTAGCTGTAGGAAAAGTCGGAGTGGTCGATTGAGGCGTGGTCCCAAGCGCGGGGGAACCCCGGGGTGATGGTGACACGCGAGTTTATCAAGTCGGGGTCAAAGCCAAACAGGCCCTGCACCAGTGCACGCGACATCACCCCGACCGGGTCGGCAAAGTCGCGGTAGTTTTCACCGCGCGCCGCGTCATAGTAGCTTATCTGGCCAATGTTGCCGGGCGAGTCGCCAAGATACATCCCGTCGAGCACCATCCCTTTGAAGATGCGGTAGGCGGCATCGGGACGGCGCGCCAGCCAGTAGGCAAGCGCCGTGTGGAGCGTCTCGGCATGGGCCACGTTGTTGATGCTCCACGCGTAGGGCATCCAGTCGGTTGTCGACAGCACGAAAGCGCCGTCAATACCCGTTGAGTCTCCATCGACCATGATGGGGAAATGAGGGATGTGATTGTCGATGTAACCGGTTGCCTGAAAATACTGGCCGGGGGTCGACACATCGCTGTCGATGGCGTGATAGATGGTCCACAGACCCGGGTGATCATGCAGTCGGCGATAGCCCAGCGCATCCTTAAACTCGGCCCAGGTGCCCATCTGAGGCATCCACAGCACCTCGTTGATGGCACGTTGGATTTTATCGGCCTCGCGCTGATAGGGGGTGGGATCCTCGCCAATCTTCTGTGCCACCTGGGCCGCCAGACGGTTGGCGCGGTAGTTGTAGGCCGACGAGTGGGTCACGGCTCCGCCGCTGTAATAGAGCGCGTCGGAGGCCCAGATGCAACAATATGCGTCATATAGCCCGTCGTCGTCGGGGTCATAGTTGCGCTTCTCCCAGGCCAGCGAGGCCTTGAGCACCGGCCATATACGACGCATATAGGCGGTGTCGCCGGTCCAGCGCAGATGCCACAGCAGCTCGTCGTTGTAACACAGGTTCATGTCATAGTGATGCATCTGGTCATTGCGGCGGGGATTGCGGCAGATGTAGCCGTTGCTGTACATCGGTGTGCCCCACCGCTTCTCGGCGCGGGCCATCGCGAGGGTTGAGTCCTGGCGGGGATGGTCAAACACCGGAGGCACGTCGGTCACCTGAGAGGCGGCGTAGGCATCAAAATGCACTCGCGCGCGGTCATGTTGCCCCAGGAAATCGCCCGTATAGGCACCGCGCCATCCGGCAAGCGGCATGCGCCACCCGACGGCGCCATGCTGATAGGTCTCGCCGTCCCAAATTCCATCACCGGCAGCCATCAGGTTGGCTCCAAGTGTGTTGATAAAGGGGTCGGGGGTGTTGATGACAAGCCGCGAGGTGAGCGCAGTCATGTCGGCCACCGCCTTATCAAATATTTTCTTCAAGGCCGACTGGTTGGCGGCAATGACATCACGGTCTTCATAGAGTATGTAACGGGTGCCGTTGCCCCCAGCCTTGACCGTGCATGTCTTGAGGTCGGTCAGCCCGGGATTGGGGTCAAAAGCATTCTTGGGGTCAGGACCGAGGTCTCCGCTACGGTTCAGCCTGACGTTTACCGTACCGCTGCACTCGGCCGTCAGCTCGGCATCCTTAGGCATATCCTTGCTCACAATCTGCCACACGGCACCCTCGGCATCATGGCGCGCCACGGTTTTGAGAGTGAGCGTCCCGCGGCCCCACGAGGGGTCGGTGAGTATATAATCGCGCTCGCCGCCGCGATAGCGTGACACACAGCGGGCGACGTCGGTCAGATTGGTGCGACGGCCGCCAACGGTGATGTAAAACGATATGTTACGGTTCTGTTTCTTGTGGTAGGCTCCGAATACGGGCCGGTCGCTTGTCTCCAAACGCCACAGCGAGTGGCCGCCATAGAGAGCCCTGGTGTAGCGGTTGTTACCGTTGACCGACTCTATGTATCCGTCGGCCGTCGGCCGATATTGGAAAGAGCGCACCAGGTTTGTGTCGGGATTGTCGGCGCGCGTGAACACTATGCTGTAATCTTGAGCCGCGGCGACAAGGGAGACCACCGCCACAGCAGATAAAAAAAACTTTTTCATCATGATAAGATTGGCTTAATGCCACAAAAGTAACAAAAAAATTCGTTACGTGCCACCCTCACCCCATTTTTGACAACCTCCCGATCGCGACAGGTTGAAACATAGAGAGCATTTATTGGGAGGATTGGGAAGGTTTGGGAGGTTTGGGAAGATTGGGAAATATGTAAGGCCCAATCCTCCCAATCCTCCCAATAATCTCAGCTTTTTTCTTTGGAATTAATTTTCTGATGCTCTGTACTCTTTCCTGGCTCTAAACATCTCTTCTCTAATTCCTCCATTTTTTAAGAAATCGGCCTTAGCTCGCTCTATTAATCTCAAAAGCAACAATAGCTCCTGATGAATAAGAGTTATACACAGGTTGGCAAGCGTTACATCGTCGCGTTGAGGTGCGATTTTCCGATAGAGAGATGAATCGTTATTAATTCTGCAAAACTCCCTGACTATGTGCAATTTTTCATTTGTCCAAAATGGCAACTCTCTTACGCGCAAATAATCTTCAAAATCAGCTAAAAGCTCATCAAAACTGGCTTTTGCCACATTAAACAGTTTAATCTCTGTTTCCCTTGATGTCATCGAAGCCGCTGATCCTTCTATAATATTTTGCTTACCACTGCGGGCAGCTTGTACCATTTGATCGATCGTTCTGTCCCCTCTCGAGAAAAATCGGTTAGCAAAATGGTATGTTAAATCAAAAATGGTCTCAGCTTTTTTATATACAATTAAATTTTTATAATCGCCCTTAGGTTTAATGAAACTTCTTGTATCCATCATAAAAATAATTTTCACAAATGTAATGAAATTTTTTCAACTTGTTATGGAAACATTGACTATATCGTGAGATTTGGCCGGTCGGGCGGTAACGATTGACCCGTCACCATCAAAAGTCAAAAAAAATGTTTAATTTTGCAGCGGCAATGGCTATTGCCGTCCTTGACTGTCGTCTATTATAACATATTAAATAATGATGGAATTATCTCAACTGACCGCAATCTCGCCCGTCGACGGGCGCTACCGTTCAAAATGTAACGCTCTTGAAAACTATTTTTCGGAGTATGCCTTGATTAAATACCGTGTCAAGGTGGAGGTGGAATACTTCATCGCCCTGTGTGACATCCCCTTGCCGGCACTTGCGGGTATCGACGATGCCACAAAGCAAAAGCTGCGCGACATCTACCGTCACTTCACCGTGGCCGATGCCGCCCACATCAAAGAGATTGAATCGGTGACCAATCATGATGTCAAAGCCGTTGAGTATTTCCTCAAAGAGAAATGGGACGCCTTAGGGCTGACCTCGGTCAAAGAGTTTATCCACTTTGGCCTGACCTCACAAGACATCAACAACACCTCTGTGCCCATGAGTGTTGCCGATGCCATCAACGAGGTCTATCGCCCGTCGCTTGTCGGGCTCATAGAAAAGCTCGAGACACTCGCCGACGAGTGGCAGGATATCCCGATGCTTGCCAAAACACATGGTCAGCCGGCATCGCCCACGCGTCTTGGTAAAGAGATACGGGTGTTCTCCTACCGTCTGCGCCAACAGCTCGCCTTGCTCGACAATACCCCCGTCAGCGGTAAGTTTGGCGGAGCCACCGGCAATTTCAACGCCCATCTGGCCGCTTTCCCCGAGATTGACTGGCTTGAGTTTGCCGACGCTTTCCTCCCCGGGCGCCTCGGCATCAAGCGCGAGCAACTGACAACCCAGATATCCAACTACGACAACCTGGCCGCCATCTTTGATGCCATGGCCCGCATCAACACCATCATCATCGACCTTGACCGCGATATGTGGATGTATATCTCCATGGAGTATTTCAAACAGAAGATAAAAGCAGGTGAGGTCGGCTCGTCGGCAATGCCCCACAAGGTCAACCCTATTGACTTTGAAAACTCGGAGGGCAACCTGGGCCTGGCCAACGCCGTTCTCGGTCATCTGTCAACAAAACTGCCCGTTTCACGCCTGCAACGCGACTTGACCGACTCGACGGTGTTACGCAACATCGGCACCCCTCTGGCCCACACACTGATCGCCGTTGCCTCGACCATGAAAGGTCTCAACAAATTGATTCTCAACCGGGCCGCCATCGATGCCGACCTTGACAACACATGGAGCGTGGTCGCCGAGGGTATTCAGACGATACTGCGCAGCGTTGGCTATCCCAACCCCTACGAGGCGCTCAAACAGCTCACCCGCGTCAACACCGGGGTGACCGCCGCGAGCATCGCCGAGTTTATTGACAGCCTTGAGGTTGACGACACAGTCAAAGAGCGCCTCCACGCCATCACCCCCTCCACCTATACCGGCTACTGATCATCCGGTCAAACCACTTTATCCCATTATATCATCGGGCGTTAAACCAAAAAAAAGTGATTTAGATTATTGTCAAATCAAAAAAAATTACGATATTTGCAACTGCAAAATCAGGCACCTCAGCCGGCGTTTGCAATTTACTGTAAATCAGACATCAACAACAACACCCAATTAATACATCACAATGACTAAAGCTGAAATCGTAAACGAAATCTCCAAGTCGACCGGCCTTGACAAGGCCAATGTGCTCGAGACAATCGAGAAGTTTATGGAGACAGTCAAAGACTCGCTGGCCGGCGGCAACAACGTCTACCTGCGCGGTTTTGGCAGTTTCATCATAAAGACTCGCTCGGAGAAAACTGCCCGCAACATTTCAAAGAACACCACCATCATCATCCCCGAGCACAACATACCCGCTTTCAAGCCTGCAAAGGTGTTTATGGAAGAGGTTCGTAACGCCAAATAATCAAGCATCTGCCCGAGCAGGCGGCCATCAGGCCTCCTGTCAATAAAGAGATTTCTAAAATATTATAAACGTCACTTTCTAAAACCATTTCACAATGCCCAGCGGAAAGAAAAGAAAAGGCCACAAGATGGCCACTCACAAGCGTAAAAAACGCCTGAGAAA
>CAYMVS010000004.1:0-3517 GCA_964394205.1 uncultured Muribaculaceae bacterium
CCGCCTCGGGCCTTACGTCATCCTCGGGGTGAATATCTTCAAGACGCCCTACACGTTTGACCACATTCCTCAGTTGGTCAACCGGTTCAGGTTGCAGCGCCACCTGCGCGTAGGGGTCGCCCACCCCATACCTGGCGGTCACAACCGCTCGGTCAAGCCCTCACAGATGTCACAGGTGGCCACCGACATTGTCGACTCCCTGCCATTGCTCGAGGCATCGGGCATCACGGTTGGGCTCGACTGCGGCTTTCCGCTCTGCGCCTTCACCGACAGCCAGTTAGGCCGATTGTACCTTAACACCGGCGACTCCGAGTCAATGAGGTTTATCTGCTGTCGGTCAACCGATATCGACCCCGACATGCAGGTTTGGAACTGCTTCCCGGTGTCAAAATATGAATCGCGCCCGCTGTTTGACTTCTCAAGCGTCGACGAGCTTGACCGATGGCTTGAAGAGTTTCATCAAAGCGTCAGGGTGGAGCACGGAGGGCTTTATCCCGAGTGTGACAACTGCCGTCACCGCGACCGGGGGCTATGCTCGGGCGGCTGCCTTGGCCACCCATTGTCATTAATGTTTAACGAAGACCCGTCACTGAGAAATGAACGCATCAGCAACCATTGACAAGAAACGCATCGAGCTTGCCCGCGGTCTTCGGTTAAGCGATATCGACATCCTTAAGGAGACTGGCGAGGGCGCCGCCCCTGAGAGCGGAGCAATCATTGTGACCGACGGTCTTGGCGACCGCGCCCGGGCCATCACCATGTTGAGCGATCTCGACAACATAGACATCTACCTGCGCGCCGAGTCGCCCGACTGCAACACCGATGCCCTGATATTGGCCTCATTAGGGGTCAACACCGGCATTGTCTTCACCCCCGGCTCGCCTCTGCACGAGGGGCACGCCGATTTGCTGACCTACCTTTTCTATTCCCTCTCACCCCACGCCGACATCGAGCCGTGGTCTTCGATGGCCCGCGCCCGCGCGGAAGGCAAATATCTCACGCCGCGCGTCAGTCTGGGCACTCCCGAGGCCGGGTCGTCGCCCGATGCCGATGGTCTTTACCGCTGGCAAAGGATCATGGTCGACGGTGGCGGGTGTGCCTTCTGTCCCGCCATGAGGCTTTGTGAGGGATTTTTTGCCGACCGCGACGATCATTCACAGTGTCAAGCGCTTATGACCGAGGCGGCCTCCTGTATAGATTTTTCAATAAACAACGATATATGCCGACAATAATCTTCAAAGCGACCGAAGCCTGCAACTGCCACTGCGCCTACTGTGACGTGGTGACACGTCGCTCGCCCTTGACCATCTCGACAGGGATGCTCGCCAAGGCCGTGGAGCGCTTTGACGAGTATCTGGCGGCCAACCCCGGCGAGAAACTCAATGTGATACTCCATGGCGGCGAGCCGTTGGTGCCGGGAATCAAGTTTTTTGACACTCTCGCCTCGATGGTCGAGAGCCTGGACAGCGCCACGGCATCACGCCTGTCGTTTGCCGTTCAGACCAACCTCACCCTGCTTTCCCCCGAGCTCATCCAATCGTTCCGGCGCCTGGGCATCACCGGCATAGGCACAAGCTATGACTGGGTGCCGGGACTGAGGGGGATAGGCCCCGGGCGCGACACCCACGAGTACAACACGAGATTTATGCGCGGTCTCAACCTTCTCGACGAGGCCGGGCTGACCTTTGGCATCATCTATGTCGTCACGGCGGCAGCTGTGGCCCGTCCCGTCGACACGTTCTACAATCTGCTCAATGTCAGCCCCTCGGGCAATTTCATGTTCAACCCCGTGTTGGTCTATGACGGCGCGCCGGCGGCAGCCCGCTCGACAGCCATAACGGGCCGTGAATATGCCGGCTTTTGTGGCGCGCTGCTCCCTCTGTGGCTTGAGCGAAGGGAATATCTCACGACAATCGAGCCGTTTGCCTCGATCTACAACTATTACACCGCCGGCACGCCGATGGGAGGATGTAACGAGGCTGAAGATTGCGGTCCTCACATCTACATCGGGCCCGACGGGTCGCTGTCTCAGTGTGGCCGCTCGGCCGACTGGGGGCTGCTCGATTACGGCAACATCACCGACACCACTCTCGCCCAGGCTCTCGCCCACCCCGCCCGCGTGGAGCTGTCGGGGCGATCGGCATTGCTCAGAGAGACCGACTGCCGCGACTGCCGGTGGTGGGAGCTGTGTCACGCCGGTTGCCCGCTCGACGCCTGGGATGCCTCGGGGCGCTCGACCTTTATGGCACGGACAAGCCAGTGCCAGTGGGTCAACATCTTTATGACAGAATATTTTGAGCCAATCACAGGCCTTTCAATATCAACCGTTAACAAAAACATATCATGACAGCGACCCACATTGACTATATCGACCCGGTGTCGACCCCGCTTGAGAGCGTATGGGTCAACCCGCTTGGTGGTCTCGGCGACGCTGTCATGGTGTCGACAGCTCTGAAAGTGTTGCATGAGAGAACCGGCCGTCAGGTCAACATGATGAGGCGCACCGGCCGCTCATGGCTTTTTGCCGGACACCCGGCGATAAAGGAGTATGGCAACCCGCCCCGCGATGCCATTATCCTCTCAACCGACTACTGGGGGCGCGACATCTATGGCACAATGCCGGCTCTTGAGGTGATATTCAAGATGTTTGGGTTGGGCAAAGAGACGCTGCCTCAATCTCTGTGGATAAATCAGGGCGACACTGACGAGACCACACGGCTGATGCTCGCGACTGTCGGGATAGACACGGTGCCCACGGTCATAATCTCGCCGGGAAGCGACAGCCCGCGCAAGATGCTCTCGCCCGAGCGGTGGCAGCAGGTCGCCGACAGGCTCAATCAAGCCGGCCTCCGGGTGATTGTCACCGGCATCGGAGGCGAGCACGTACCCGCCGGATGCTACTCTCTTGCCGGGGTCACCTCTCCCCGGCAGATTGTGCCGCTCGCTGCCCTGGCAAAGGCTGTCATCACCCCCGACAGCTACATTGCCCATGTGGCCAAAGCGGTCGGCACACCCGCCGTTGTGCTCTTCGGCCCGACAAACGCCCGCGTGTATGGCTATGACGGAAATATCAATCTCGCGGCCGACACCTCGGGGTGCCCTCATTGTCACTCATGCCTTGGCCCTCACGTACCCGACAACTACACCACCGAGTGTCCCGAGGGTGACAGAAGGTGTGTCGACACAATCGACATCGACAGTATAGTAAACGCAACTCTCTCACTAATAACGATATAACAACAATTAAAATATACAAATGCCAATGGAAAAGAAGACCAATAACATAAGTCGTCGCGAGGCGCTGAAACGTCTCGGGTGCATGGCAGCCATAGCCACCACAGCCGGCTCGGTACCGTCGGCACTGATGGCAGTCGCCTACAGCAGTTTCACTCGTGGCAGCCAACCGCCGGCCCCGGTTAACCCCAAGACGCCCGACAAACCGGTCAAACCGTCACAGCCCGCCAAGCCAGCCAACCCCACGACCAAATACAGCTCCTACACCTCCTATTCCTCCTAC
>CAYMVS010000004.1:3617-37348 GCA_964394205.1 uncultured Muribaculaceae bacterium
TATTCCTCCTACAGCTCCTACGGCGGTGGCGGCGGCGTGAATCCCAAGAAATCAAACTCGGGAGGCGGTGGCACCGGCACCGGAAGCGTGCCAACCAAGAAATATGCTTCATATATCAGTTACAAGAGTTATCGCTAACCAACTGAAAAACTATGGAACAAGACACAGTGATAAAGGTACCCTACGTTTGCAGGTGTAACAAGAAGATGCTGGTTAAGAAAAAACCGGCCACACAGTTCTGCAACGTAAAATGCCCTCAATGTGGCAACACCTACCGCATAAAATTTGACACCACCACCGACCCTCAGACCTACACTTTTGTCGAGCCCCAACAGCCGGCCAACAACCCGACTATATATGTTGGTAAATCGACAAGACCCGCCGGAGAGCCCGGGGTCAAGGCCCAACGCAAGTCGGAGGGCACCCGCATAGTCAAGCTTGAGGATCTGCGCCCCCCGGGCCCCGAGACCGGTAATGAAAAAGATGAGACTCTGCTCAAGCCCTGCAATGCATGGCTGGTGCAGCTCAAACTTTTTCATCGCACCGCCGAGCGCTATCAGCTCAGGTATGGCGAGACAACGGTTGGCCGGTTTGACGTCGCCGAGCAAAGCGACATCCCCATCAACGGCGACTATGCTATAAGCCGGCGCTCGGTCAGCATCACCATCACCCCTATGGGCAGCTTCACCGACTATCGGCTCAAGGTGCTCAAAGCGACAAACCCGGTGTTTGTCAACGGTAAAAAAATCGATCAGGGAAAACATATCATGCTCAACGATGGAGACAAGATACGTCTTGGCAACACCAAATTTCGCTTTGAGGTGAGATAACGCCGCTCATCTTCCTGTCACTCAATCATAAAAACAACTCTGAATATCTATGGCTGAAAACATTATACTCCTTATAGGTCGCGACGACGCCTCAAGTCGCCTTGCTGTCACCTTGCCCAAAGGTCAACTGATGCTGCTTGGCAAGGAGGGCTCGGTGCCCAACTCGGTGTCCCGTTTCAAACCAGAGCAAAAGACCGCCCATGCAAAAATCACCATCAACCCGGTGACACTCAACATGGAGATTGAAAACCTCAACCCAAGCAATTACACCTGGGTCGGGCAGGAACGTGTCACCGACGAGCCGGTAAAGATCGGCCCCAAGTCACAGATCACCTTGGGAGGCGACTACTATAGACTCAATTTTGACGCCATCCTCAAAAAGCTTGGCATCAAGATGATCGACGTCAGCGCGCTTGAGCCGGTGTGGGAGAAATATGACAGGGCCTTGCAGGAGCTCACCATCGAGCAGCAGAAAAAAAGCAACCAGCAGCGACTTCAGGGTCTTTTCAGCCTCGGCGGCATGGTGCTCATTGCCGGCACACAGGTGTTTGACTTCCCCGAGAGCGTCAAAAGCACGGTCAACATCATCCGAATCGTGCTCGTGGTGGCCGCCGTGATTATGGCCGTCTACTTCTTCATGAAGGGGCGCAACGTCAATGACTCATACGCCATGAAAAAGCGCGAGCTTGACGACTGGATGAAAGAGCATTACCGCTGCCCTCATTGTGATGCCCCAATCCCCCCGGCGGTTGACTTCGAGCAACTGAAATACCGCAAATGTTCAAATTGCCTTGGCAAATTTTCAACAAATGCTTAAGACAAAAATTGTCATATTACTAATATCAGCCTTTATCTTACTCCCCACCCGTGCCGGCGAGCTGCCCCCAATCGTAGTCTCGACCCAGGGACAGAGAATAGACGAGCAGGTTCTCGTCACGGCCAACCACGGCATCATCTTTCCGCGCGAGAAGGTCGACAAGCGCTGGGAGGAAGGATATTACATCACCTCATCGTGCTACTCGTCGGCCGGTTGGGCCATCGTCATGTCTCAGACCGACCGGTGGAGCAACCAGACCTACAAGGTGTCGACCGACTGGCCCGACCAGTGGATTCAGGAACGGCGCGCCCTGGGGTATTTCATCACCTCGGTGGCCTCCGACGGCAAAAACTGGATTACAGCTCTCACGAGCGGCACCGGCATCACCGACCAATGGGCCGCCACCCTACCCTGGGATATGCTCCTGGAGCTGATTGTCGAGCAAAGCGAATCGGGGTGGATGGTGACCTCTCTCGCTTTCAACGACGGGTTGTGGACTGTCGTGATGAGTCTGGGAACATCCTACAAAAATCAGCTGTATGAATATGCCACCTCATCGGCCGACATCGCCACAAAGGTTAGCGCTGCAAAAGAACATGGCTACATCCTGACCACCGTTGCCGCCGACACCTCCCGCTACATCCTCATCTTCTCAAGGATGGCCGATGGCACGGTACCGGTGCAGAATGTCACCCAGGTGACCGAGTCGACGCGCCAACTGTTCAAGGCCGAGCGTCAAAACGGTATGGAGGTGCAATTTATCGGTGGATAAACCTATATGCCCGAGCCTATTATCAGCAGAACGAGCGACACCAAAAGGATACCCAGGTCGGCAAGCTTGGCCTTGACGTTCCCCTCGTGAAACACCAACACACCAAAAGCAAACGACACCAACACACTGCCGCGGCGTATCATCGACACCACCGATATCATCGAGCCGGCGTCGGACAGGCAATAAAAGTAGGCCAGATCGGCACCGGTCAGAAACAGCGAGATGCCCAGTATCGACCATCGCCACCTGAAACGGGGCGCTTTTGCAGCCGCCGAGAGCCGGCGCAACACCGTCACTGTCAGCGCCATGATAATCAGCTGATAGAGCGAGTACCAGGCCTGAACCTCGGTTGGCTCAAAGCCTTTGTTCATGAGGAACTTATCATACAGAGCGCTGACGGCGCCAAGCGCTGTCGAGCCGATGGCCATCCACAGCCACCGGTCATGCTTGACCGAGATTCCCTCCTTTGAGCCAAGCCGGCTTATGAAATAGAGCGAGGCAAACCCCAACAGGATGCCGATCCACTGAATGAGATTGAGGCGCTCGCCAAACACAACCAACGCTCCGACCAACACCATCACCGGCCGCGATGCATTGATTGGGCCCTGAATTGTCAGCGGAAGGTGCTTTATCGCGTAATATCCCAATATCCAAGAGCTCAGCACTATCACCGACTTTAGCATGATCAGCAGATGCCCGTGCAACGTTCCCCCGAGCCCGACATTTCCCTGGGCCAGACCGGCGATTATGACCGGCGACATCAACAAGGTGCCAAAAAGGGTGTTGAGCAACAAGACAACCGGCACATTGTTGGAACGCACCGACAGTTTCTTCATCACGTCATAAAAGCCCAACCCCACTGCCGAGGCCACCGCAAGCAGTATCCACATAACAGCCTGGCTTTTTAAGGAATAAGCAACTTCTCGATTGCAGGGATATCGCCGGTTGAGGTCATGTCGACACCAACCGGGACAACTGTCGCCCAATTGCGCTTGAGCCAATACTCGTCGGTGTCGTCGGCAAGAGGCTCGTCATTCTGGAAATGCCCCGTCAGCAAATAGAATGGTTTACCCGATGGATCGGTATATTCCTTATATTCCTCGGTCCAATGACCCCGGGCCCCGCGGGTAACCTTGAGCCCCTCGATGTGACATCTGGCCGGGAAATTGACATTGAGGCACACCCCCGCGGGGAGACCTTTACCCAGCACAGCCGATACTATCTCTCTTACGAGCGGGGTTGTCTCGCTGAAATCAGCGTCGGCCGAATGGCTCAACAGCGAGAACCCGACCGACGGTATCCCGACAAGACACCCCTCGATGACCGCTCCCATGGTGCCTGAATAAATCACATTGACCGCCGAGTTTGACCCGTGGTTCACGCCGGCAAGCACCAGAGAGGGGCGACGGTCGACAACAGCATCAAGCCCGAGCTTGACACAGTCGACCGGCGTGCCGTTCACCTTATAAACCGGCACCTGTGGAGTGGAGTAGCGTTTATCTTCAACTACACGCAAGGGCACATTGACCGACAGCGCCCCCGACTGGCCGCTTTGGGGCAACGCCGGCGCTATACCGATCACGTCGCCCATATCTTTCACACATTCAATCAAATGGTGAAAGCCACGAGCCTCCACGCTGTCGTCATTGGTCACTAATATCAATGGTCGTTTCATAATACTGTACAATTTTGACTGCAAAATTATCAAATATTTGCAACCTGAAAGCCACGTCAATTGTTTTAAATGTGTATTTTTGTAAAAATTATTAAAACTGAAAGATATGCAAATCCAACGTATTCAAACCCTCTACCTGCTGCTGTCGGCAATCGTGATGATAGTTTTCTGTTTCCTCCCGTTTGGTTCACTGCAACTTAACGTTGACGAGGGGGACATGATGCAGACCGCCTATTATGAGCTGACACCGCTCACGTTCATCCCCGTGCTCATCCCCGCCGCCACCGGCGCGCTGCTGTTGCTGATCGACATGTTTCTCTACAACAACTTCGCCCGACAGAAGACAGTGCTCATCTTTGCCATGATGATGATACTCGTCACCATCGGTCTGGTAATCTATATCTGCTGTGACCACGCGACCCAGGGTACACTCCACTGGGGTCTGAGCGGCTTGCTTCTTGTAGTCTCACTGGTTCTGGCTGTATCGGCCATGACACGCATACGCCACGACGAGCACCTGCTTCGCTCGTCAAACCGTCTGTTCTGACCGGGCCGACCTGCAGGCTGTGACTGACGTTTTGTTGCACTGCCGAGCGATTATTGTGCAAATATTTGTCAATATTGCCATAAAGGCGTAATTTTGCAACAACAATCCCATCATAGTGTTTCAAACATCATGAAACAAGAGTCTACAGTCTACAAAATACCATTGCACAGCGACACCGTCATGACCGGACGCCGCATGGCCGGCGCCAGGGCCCTCTGGAGGGCAAACGGAATGGCCGAAGAGCAGTTTGGCCGGCCCGTAATCGCCATCGTCAACTCTTTCACCCAGTTTGTGCCCGGCCACACCCATCTCCACGAGATAGGTCAGGTTGTCAAAGCCGAGATTGAAAAGCGGGGGCTCTTTGCCGCCGAGTTCAACACCATCGCCATCGACGACGGCATTGCCATGGGCCATGACGGCATGCTCTACTCGCTCCCTTCACGCGACCTTATTGCCGACTCGGTGGAATATATGGTCAACGCCCACAAGGCCGACGCCATGGTGTGCATCTCCAATTGTGACAAAGTGACCCCGGGCATGCTCATGGCCGCGATGCGCCTCAACATCCCCTGCATCTTTGTCTCGGGAGGCCCGATGGAGGCCGGCCGTCACGGCGACCGCGCCCTCGACCTTGTAGACATCATGGTTGAAAGCGCCGACAGCAGTGTCGACGACACGACAGTGGCCGCCATCGAGCGAGCCGGCTGTCCGACCTGCGGTTCATGCTCGGGCATGTTCACCGCCAACTCCATGAACTCGCTGACCGAGGCTTTAGGGCTTTCGCTCCCCGGCAACGGCACCATCGTGGCGACCCACATCAACCGCCGCGAGTTGTTCAAGCGTGCTGCCAACCGCCTGGTTGACAACACGCTTGCTTATTATCGCGATGGCGACACCTCAGTGTTGCCTCGCGCCATCGCCTCGCGCCAGGCCATGCTCAACGCCATGTCGCTCGACATTGCCATGGGGGGCTCGACCAACACCGTTCTCCACCTGCTGGCTGTCGCCGCCGAGGGGGGAGTCGATTTCACCATCGACGACATTGACTCCCTCTCGCGCCGTGTTCCCGTGTTATGCAAGGTGGCCCCCAACTCGCGCTACCACATCGAGGATGTCAACCGCGCCGGCGGCATCCCGACCATCATGAAACAGCTTGCCGACGGTGGCCTGATCGACACGACCGTCAAGCGTGTCGACGGCCTGACCCTGCAAGAGGCAATAGACCGATGGGCTATAGGTGGAAAAAATTACACCGATCTGGCCGACGAGACCTGGCGGTCGGCACCGGCCGGCAAACGGTCGACCGAGCTCGGCTCTCAGATGTCCTGCTACTCTACGCTCGACACCGACCGCGCCGGCGGTTGCATACGCGACATCGCCCATGCTTTCAGCAACGATGGCGGCTTGGCCGTGCTCCACGGCAATATAGCCACCGACGGATGTGTTGTCAAGACAGCCGGTGTCGACGAGTCCATCTTCCGTTTCAGCGGCCCGGCGCGCGTGTTTGAGTCGCAAGACGAGGCTGTCGAGGCAATACTGGGCGACCGTGTAAAGGCCGGCGATGTGGTGGTCATCACCCACGAGGGGCCCAAAGGTGGGCCGGGAATGCAAGAGATGCTCTACCCTACCAGCTACATAAAAAGCAAACACTTGGGGCGCGAGTGTGCCCTCATCACCGACGGGCGCTTCTCGGGAGGCACCTCCGGGCTATCGATAGGCCACATCTCGCCCGAGGCGGCCGCCGGCGGAAACATCGGTCTGGTCAAAGACGGCGATATAATAACCATCGACATCCCTGCGCGCGCCATCAACGTCGAGCTTGACGACAGCGAGCTTGCACGTCGACGCGACGAGGAGGCGGCGCGCGGCGACAAAGCGTTCACCCCCCGCCGCCGACAGCGGGAGGTATCCCGCGCCCTGAGAGCCTACGCCTCACAAGTCACATCGGCCGACCGCGGCGGTGTCAGAATAATTTAACGACAGAGTCTACACATCTATGACAGACAATAAGATAACCGGCGCCGAGGCGATGATACGAGGATTTCTACACGAGGGTGTAGACACCATCTTCGGTTACCCCGGGGGCGCCATCCTCCCCTTCTATGACAAGCTGTGGGACTATCGCGACACCCTGCGCCACATCCTGACGCGCCACGAGCAAGGCGCCATCCATGCCGCCCAGGGCTATGCCCGCGCCTCAGGGCGACCCGGCGTAGTGGTGGTCACCTCGGGGCCGGCTGCAACCAATATCATAACCGGCTTGAGCGACGCCCTGCTCGACAGCACCCCCCTGGTGGTCATCACGGGCCAGGTGTCGGTCAACTTTTTAGGCAGCGATGCCTTTCAGGAGACCGATGTGGTCGGCATTACCCAGCCCATCACCAAGTGGGCCTACCAGATACGCCGTGCCGACGAGGTTGAGTGGGCGCTCGC
The DNA here is from genome assembly GCA_964394205.1 of uncultured Muribaculaceae bacterium. GTDB lineage: Bacteria > Bacteroidota > Bacteroidia > Bacteroidales > Muribaculaceae > HGM05190. The sequence continues at coordinate 10,692 of CAYMVS010000004.1, forward strand.
CCGCGCTTTCTACATCGCCTCAACCGGCCGCCCCGGTCCCGTCGTGCTCGACTTTGCCAAAGATGCCCAAATAGGGCTTGTCAACTCCAACTACACCCCCTGCACCTTTATACGCAGCTACAACCCGCGGCCCGAGGTCGACATGGAGGCCATTGCAAAGGCCGCCGACATGCTCAACCGCGCCAAAAAACCAATGATTATAGCCGGTCACGGCGTAACCATCGCCGGCGCTGAAAAGGAGCTCATTGCCCTGGCCGAGAAAGCCGACATCCCGGTCATCAACACTCTCCTGGGGCTCTCGTCGATACCCTCGGCTCACCCCCTTTTCAAAGGGATGGCCGGAATGCACGGCAATGTGGGTGCCAACTACAATACCAACCGGGCCGATGTCATGCTTGCCGTGGGGATGCGCTTTGACGACCGCGTGACCGGCGACACCGCCCTGTATGCTCCCCAAGCCGACATTATCCATATCGACATCGACAGGGCCGAGTTTAACAAGAATGTCCACGCAGGGCTGACGGTTCATGCCGACGCCAAAGATGCCCTCGAGGTGTTGCTGCCGCTTGTCAACGAGACCCGCCACCCCGAGTGGCTGCAGTCGTTTGACCACCCGGCCCGGGTGGAGGCCGAGGTTGTCATTGAGCCTCAGGTGCACCCCGCGCCCGATGCCGCCGGTGGCAAGATGAAGATGGGCGAAGTGATTGCCAAAGTGTCGGCAGCCACCGGCGACAGCGCCATCCTGGTGACCGATGTGGGGCAAAACCAGATGATGGCGGCACGCTATTTCCGTTTCACCGGCCCCCGCTCCATCATCTCGTCGGGAGGTCTCGGCACAATGGGATTCTCACTCCCGGCAGCCATCGGCGCCAAAATTGGGGCGCCCGACCGCGTGGTGTGCTGTTTTTCGGGCGACGGTGGCCTGCAAATGACCATTCAAGAGTTAGGCACAATAATGGAGTATGGCATCGACATAAAGATTATTTTGCTCAACAACAACTTCCTGGGCAACGTCAGGCAGTGGCAGGAGCTGTTCTTTGAAGGCCGTTTCTCAAACACGCCCATGCTCAATCCCGACTTTGTCACCCTGGCCTCGGCCTACGGTATCCCGGCGGCGCGTGTCGAACATCGCTCCGAGCTCGACCAAGCCATCGCCCGGATGCTCGACACCCCCGGTCCCTACCTGATTGATGTCAACATCGACGAGACCGACATGGTCTTCCCAATGACCCCCGCGGGAGCCGCTGTTGACCACATAATGCTCACCCGTAACAGGCAATATAAACCAAATGGAGACTGAAAAGCAACTGTTTACCGTCACCGTCTACAGCGAGAACCAGGTTGGTCTGCTCAACCAGATTTCAATCATCTTCACCCGTCGCTGCCTCAACATCGAGAGCATCTCGGGCAGCTCGAGCTCGGTGCCCGGCATCCATAAGTTCACCGTCACCTGCTATAGCGACCGGCTGTCGATGGAGAAGGTCATCAAGCAGATCGAGAAACGCATCGATGTGCTCCGTGCTTTTCTCTACACAGACGATGACATTGTCTATCAGGAAATTGCACTCTACAAAGTGCCCACCACGCGGCTCATCGACGGCAGTAACATCGAGAAAATCATCCGCCGTCACGATGCCCGCATCCTTGAGATAACCCGCGAGTACACCGTCATCGAAAAAACCGGCCACCGGGGCGAGACCGAGGCTCTCTTCCTCGAGCTCCAGCCCTACGACCTTCGACAGTTTATGCGCAGCGGGCGCGTTGCCGTCACCCGCGAGCCAACCGAGCAGGTGTCAATCTTCCTTGACCAGCAACAGCGCCGCAAAAACAAAGAATAGCCATGATAAAATCCTATCAAGAAACCATATTTCAGGCAGCCGGCAGCTGCAACGCCCAGGGGGAGATGCCCCTGCCCGACCTCATCGGCCTGCTCATAAAGATAGCCACCGGCCACGCCAACCGGGGCAACTTTGGCTATGCCCGACTGATTGAGCAAAACTGCTCATGGGTGCTCTCGCGGGCAATCACGGCCATCGACCGCCTGCCACACATCAATGACACCTTCACCATCAAGACGTGGGTTGAAAACGTTGGCCGCCTCATGACCACGCGCGCCTTTGAGATGCATCACAGCGATGGCTCGGTGATGCTCAAGGCAATAACCCACTGGTGTGCCATCAACCTTGACACCCGCCGGCCGGTCGACCTGCTGCAATCGTTCGCCGAGATTGCCGATGTTGCCACCCCTGGGCTCCTTGAGGGCATCACCGAGGGTCCAAAGCCGCGGCCGGTCAAAGAGCCTCAGGGCACCGTCGACGAGTATCGCTTCCGCTTCAGCGACATCGACCTCAACCGCCACGTCAACTCGTGCCGCTACATCGACCTGATTGTCGACCACTGGGATGTTGACTTTTTTGACAGCCGGCGTGTCAGCAACCTCGACATCGTGTTTCACCGCGAGGCCCACGAGAAACAACTGGCGCGCCTGCTTGTCGCTCCCAAAGATGACAACACCTTTGCCATGGAGCTTGCGGGCGACGGCTCGACACTTTGTCTGTGTAACATAACTTTCAGTAAACGATAAATCAATAATTCAATAAACTATGGCAAAATTAAACTTTGGCGGTGTTGAAGAGACCGTCATCACACGCGACGAGTTCACCCTCGAGCGCGCCCGCGAGGTTCTTGCCGGCGAGACTATCGCCGTGCTCGGCTATGGAGTGCAAGGCCCGGGACAGAGTCAAAACCTGCGCGACAACGGCTTTAACGTCATCGTTGGCCAGCGTCAGGGCAAAACCTACGACAAGGCAGTGGCCGACGGCTGGAAACCCGGCGAGACCCTGTTCTCCATCCAGGAGGCTGCCTCCCGCGCCACCATCATCCTCTGTCTGCTCAGCGATGCCGCCGTCATCGAGGTCTGGCCCACGCTCAAGCCTGAGCTGACCAAGGGGAAAGCCCTCTATTTCTCCCACGGTTTTGCCATCACTTGGAATGACCGCACCGGCGTCGTGCCCCCCAAGGATATCGACGTGATCATGGTCGCCCCCAAAGGGTCGGGCACCTCGCTGCGCACCATGTTTCTTGAGGGTCGCGGCGTCAACTCCTCGTTTGCGGTCTATCAGGACTATACCGGCAAGGCTCTTGAGCGCACCCTTGCCATCGGCATCGGCATCGGCTCGGGCTACCTCTTTGAGACAACCTTTGCCCGCGAGGCCATCAGCGACCTCACCGGTGAGCGCGGCTCGCTGATGGGCGCCATCCAGGGCCTGTTCCTGGCCCAATATGAGGTTTTGCGCGAGCATGGCCACACCCCCTCCGAGGCTTTCAACGAGACTGTCGAAGAGCTCACCCAGTCGCTCATGCCCCTGTTCAGCGCCCGTGGCATGGACTGGATGTATGCCAACTGCTCGACCACGGCCCAGCGCGGTGCCCTCGACTGGATGGGCCCGTTCCACGATGCCATCAAGCCCGTTGTCGAGAGACTGTATGAGTCGGTGGCCTCAGGCAACGAGGCCCAGATTACCATCGATGCCAACTCAAAGCCCGACTACCGCGACAAACTCAACCAAGAGCTGAAAGAGATGCGTGAAAGCGAGCTCTGGCAAGCCGGAGCGACCGTTCGCCGTCTGCGCCCCGAGGATAATAAGTAAAAAGCGCGTGACAATGAAACGGACCTTTATAAACACACTGATGATGGTCTTTGCCATCGCCGCCTTCGGGTGGGGGCAGAAGGGGCACGACGTGACGGCCTATATCGCCGAGCAACACCTCACGCCGGCCACCGCGGCCGCCGTCGCCGAGATTCTTGAGGGGAAATCGCCCGTCTATTGGGCCAACTGGCTTGACAACGCCAGCCACACCCCGGCCTACGCGACCACCAAGACCTGGCACTACAAAAACGTCGACAAGGGGGTCAGATATGAAGAGGCTCCCGCCAATCCCGCCGGCGATGTCACAACCGCCATCAAGGCTCAGATCGAGACCCTTTCCAACCCCGCGTCGACTGCCGCCGAGCGCAACCTGGCCATGAAGATTCTGGTGCATGTCGTCGGAGACCTTCATCAGCCTATGCACATGGGTCACGCCACCGACTTAGGGGGCAACCGCGTTCGCCTGAAATATTTTGGGCGCGACAACAACCTTCACTCCATCTGGGACACCAACCTGGTTGAAAGCGCCCACAAGTGGAGCTACACCGAGTGGCAGCAACAGCTCGACCGCCTCACCCCCGAGCAGCAGGCAGCGGTCATTGCCGGCTCGGTCGACGACTGGGCTAAAGAGTGTGTCACCATTGCCGACCGGGTCTATACCGCCATGCCCGAGGGCTCATCCATATCCTACAACGAGGTGGCCACCTGGGCCCCGGTCATCGAGCAGCAGTTGCTCAACGGAGGGTTGCGCCTGGCCCACATCCTCAACTCGATTTACGACCCCCAATACGCCGCCAATAAGTGATTGGACGCCAACCTGACGCCGGGAGCGCTGTGTCAACCGACATGGCGCTCCTGATTTTTAGAGACTGCCATGAAAAATGTGACCGGTTTTAGGGAGTGTTGCAAAAAGATTGATTACTTTTGTGGCTATAACCAGTCTTATCATGTTTGAGATTTTACAAAAGACACATTATTCAGCCAACGTGGTTGAGCTGATTGTCTCGGCACCGCTGATAGCACGGTCGCGCCGACCGGGTCATTTTGTCATAGTCAGGGTAGGCGCCGGCGGCGAGCGTATTCCCCTCACCATAGCCGATGCCGACGTCGCACGAGGCACCATAATGCTTGTTGTTCAAGCCGTTGGCGAGTCCACCCGGAAGATATGCGCCCTTGATGCCGGCGACTGTTTCACTGATGTTGTCGGCCCGCTTGGCCAGGCTACCGATATCAGCCGGGTCGGCACCGTGGTTTGTTGTGGCGGCGGCGTCGGTGTGGCCCCGCTGCTGCCCATCATCAAGGCGATGAAAGAGGCCGGCAACCGCGTCATCTCGGTGTTGGCCGCCCGCACGGCCGACCTCATCATCCTTCAGCAGCAGGTGGCACGACACAGCGACGAGGTTATCATAATGACCGACGACGGCTCGGCCGGCTCCAAAGGGTTGGTGACCGACGGTGTCAAGCGCGTGCTTGACCGCGAGAGGGTTGACCGCGTGGTCACCATCGGCCCCGCCATCATGATGAAATTTGTGGCCCGGCTGACAAAGGAATATGACGTGCCGACAATATGCTCGCTCAACACCATCATGGTCGACGGCACCGGCATGTGTGGTGCCTGCCGCGTTACGGTCGACGGGCGCATGCGCTTTGTGTGCATCGACGGGCCCGAGTTTGACGCCCATGCCGTCGACTTTGACGAGATGATGATGAGATTACACACCTACGATACCCCCAGGAAATGACCAGACAAGAGATAACAGAGGCGGCAAGCCGCGAGAGCGCATGGCGCCAACAGCTTAGAAAAGAGATGGGTCCGCGCGAGCGTGGAGAGATTCCGCGCGCCCAGATGCCGATGCTTCCGGCCGACTTCCGCGTGACATGCAACCGCGAGGTCAACTTAGGGTTGAGCCGGGAGCAGGCGCGTCTCGAGGCCACACGATGCCTTGACTGCCCCGACCCTCAGTGTGTCACCGGCTGTCCCGTTGGTATCAACATACCGGGTTTCATCAAAAACATTCAGCGCGACGACGTCGACATGGCTGCCGCCATCATCAAGGAGAGCAGTAAGCTGCCGGCAGTGTGTGGCCGCGTGTGCCCCCAGGAGAGGCAGTGTGAGTCAAAGTGCATCTACCATAAAATGAAAAAACAGCCCGTGGCGATAGGCTATCTCGAGAGATATGCCGCCGACAATGCCCGGCCTGTCAAGCCTCAGCAGCCGGCCACGCTCGGCATAAAGGTTGCCGTGGCCGGCTCGGGCCCCTCGGGGCTCACCTTTGCCGGCGACATGGCTGCCAGAGGCTTTGATGTGACTGTCTTTGAGGCTCTCCACGAGATTGGCGGTGTGCTGAAATATGGCATCCCCGAGTTCCGTCTCCCCAACGAGATTGTTGACCGCGAGATTGAGTCGCTCAGTGCTCTCGGTGTCAAGTTTGTCAAAGACTGTGTCATTGGCAAGACCATCAGCTATGACGATCTTATGGCCGACGGATATGCCGGGCTGTTTGTAGGCTCGGGGGCGGGACTGCCCCGCTTTATGGGCATCCCCGGCGAGAATTTCATCGGGGTGATGTCGAGCAACGAGTACCTGACGCGTATCAACCTTATGGGTGCCGGCAAGCCGGGTCACGACACCCCCGTCTTGCGTGGCCGCCGCGTGGCCGTGGTCGGAGGTGGCAACACCGCGATGGACTCGGTGCGCACGGCTCGACGCATGGGTGCCGAGCATGCCTTCATCATCTATCGCCGCAGCGAGGCCGAGATGCCGGCACGCGTCGAGGAGGTGGAACACGCCCGCCAGGAGGGGGTCGAGTTTCTCACTCTCCACACCCCTGTCGAGTATCTTGCCGAAGAGACCGGGCGTGTCAACCGCATCCGCCTGCAACGCATGACCCTGGGCGAGCCCGGGCCCGACGGTCGCCGCTCGCCGGTGCCTGTCGAGGGCGACATTGTCGAGATCGAGGCCGACCTGGTGTTGGTGAGCGTAGGTGTGTCACCCAACCCGTTGATACCCACGGCCATGAAAGGGCTCGAGGTGTCGAGGCGAGGCACGATTGTGGTCAACGGTGACACGATGCAGTCAACGATGCCCCGACTTTATGCCGGCGGCGACATCGTGCGCGGCGGCGCTACGGTGATTCTTGCCATGGGCGACGGACGCCGGGCAGCCGCCGCCATGGCTGATGCCCTACTCTAACTCATTATCCAATAAAAATTTACTTTTCTTTTTTATTCTTCCAAGAATTTTTAGTGGTAAAAGGTATTTTTGACAAGGTGATTTTAATGGTCGTTGCAGCAGTTATGGCTGCAACGACAGTTTCGTGCTCGTCGCAACCATCCACCGGCCGCCCGGTAGTGACGGTGTCGATAGCGCCCCAGAAGTATCTGCTTGAGCAGATAGCAGGCGACAAGGTTGACATCAACTGCCTGCTGGCACGCGGCGGCGACCCCGAGAGCTATGAGCCCTCGATTGCCGATATGCGCGACCTGCACCGCTCGCTTGTCTATTTCCAGGCCGGCAACGAGCCGTTTGAACAGGTCATCACCGGGCGATTTAAAAACAGCGGGGGCGCCGACCTGAAAGTGGTCGATACATCGCGGGGAATAGAGCTTATCGAAGGTACCCACCACAATCACAATCACCACGGGCATGAAAGCACGTTTGACCCCCACACATGGAGCTCGGTGAAAAATGCACGTGTCATAGCCCGCAACATGGTTGAGGCAATGAAAGAGGCCGACCCGTCAAACTCAGCTTTTTATCAGACTAACTATGAGCGTCTTGACGCCCGACTCGACTCATTAGACCGGAGTTTCACGTCGCGTCTGGCCCCCTTTGCCGGCACCTCCTTCCTGGTTTGGCACCCCTCGTTGAGCTACTTTGCCCGCGACTACGGGTTAAAGCAGATATCGGTGGGCAGTGCCACAAAAGAGATTTCAATCCCCTCGCTAAAAAAATCGGTTGACGAGGCCGCCCGCGGCGGGGTCACCGTGTTTTTCCACCAACCGTCGACCGACTCCCGACAGGCCGAGATTGTCAATAGCCAGCTTGGTGCCCGCAGGGTTGACATCAACCCTCTCGACGGCGACTGGGAGCGACAAATGGAACTGATAGTCAACACAATCACCAATCAAAGATGACAAACGACACCGTCATAACACTTGAGGATGTGACCATGCAATGGGGTCACACGCCAACCCTGCGCGACTGCAACCTGACGGTCCGACGGGGTGATTTCATCGCCATCACAGGCCCCAACGGAGGCGGAAAGACAACCCTGTTGCGCATCATTCTCAAGCTGTTACCCCCAACACGGGGCCGTGTCACCTATTATGAGAACGGCACCGAGGTGCCCCGTCTGCCAATCGGGTATCTGCCCCAGAAAAGCATGATCGACACGCGTTTTCCGGTGACTGTCGCCGAGGTGATAGAGTCGGGACTGCTTGGCATAAAGAAAATCAAGAAAGAGGAGCGCCTCGCGGCCCTCGGGCAGATGATAGAGCGGATGGGGCTGCAGGAGCATGCCGACAGCCCGATCGGGGAGCTGTCGGGCGGACAGTTGCAACGCACACTGCTCGGGCGCGCCCTGATCAGCAACCCCGAGGTGCTCGTGCTCGACGAGCCTCTGAGTTATGTCGACAAACGCTTTGAACACCGCATATATGAAATAGTCGAGCAACTTGCCCGACAGACAACCATAATCCTGGTCTCCCACGAGATGTCGACCATTGCCGGGCTTGCCTCGCGCCATTTCATCGTTGACCACACTATCGACGAGTGTGCCGCCCGGCAGCACGTTTTCTGTTAACCCCAAATACAGCCAACTATGAATCATGAACTTATACTGATAAACATATCGGGCTACGACCACCCGGGTGTAACCTCGGCATTGACCGAAATTTTGGGCCGGTATGAGGCCCAGATACTCGACATAGGCCAAGCTGATATCCATCACACTCTCTCGCTTGGCATCCTGTTCAAGACCGACTCGACGCGCTCGGGCGACATAATGAAAGACCTGCTCTTCAAGGCCTACGAGCTTGACGTGAACATACGTTTCACCCCCATCGCCGATGACGAATACGACAAGTGGGTCTCTCTTCAGGGAAAAAACCGCTGGATCATCACTATCCTGGGCCGACGTCTCACCGCCCGCCACATAGCCCTGGTGACCCGCGAGATCAGCGACCAGGAACTCAACATCGACGCCATCAGGCGACTGACCGGCCGCATACCCCTCAACGACGACCCCAACGCCTCCAACCACTCGCGCTCGTGTGTCGAGATGTCGGTCAGAGGCAACCCCAACGACTATCGCGCCATGCAGAAGAAATTCATGGAAATATCATCCACTGAAGATTTTGACATCTCGATGCAGGAAGACACGATGTATCGCCGTTGCCGGCGGTTGGTGTGCTTTGACATGGACTCGACCCTGATAGAAACCGAGGTTATCGATGAGCTTGCCGAGCGCGCCGGCGTGGGTGACAAGGTACGTGCCATCACAGAGCGCGCCATGCGTGGCGAGATAGACTTCAAAGAGAGCTTTACCGAGCGTGTGGCGCTCCTTAAAGGACTCGACGTCAGTGTAATGCAGGATATCGCCGAGCATCTGCCGGTCACCGAGGGGGTTGGACGCATGATGGAAGTGCTCAAACGCGCCGGCTTCAAGACCGCAATTCTCTCGGGTGGTTTCACCTATTTTGGCAACTACCTCAAGCAGCGTTTTGGCTTTGACTATGTATATGCCAACGACCTCGAGATTGTCGATGGCAAACTGACCGGCCGATATTTGGGCGATGTGGTCGACGGTCGCCGTAAAGCAGAGTTGCTAAGGCTGTTGGCTCAATTTGAGAATATCGATATCGCCCAGACAATAGCTGTTGGCGACGGTGCCAACGACCTCCCCATGCTGACCGAGGCCGGTCTCGGCATAGCCTTCCACGCCAAGCCAAAGGTAAAAGCCACCGCCGAGCAGTCAATCTCGACAATCGGCCTTGACGGCGTTCTCTATTTCATTGGCTTTAAAGACTCCTTCATTCAATAAGAACCTCTTTGACAATATTATGACCAATCAAACACACCAGGCCCTCAGCGCCGGCACCATTATCGACAGCGGCAAGGTTAAATACACCATCATAAAGAAGTTGGGACAAGGTGGCTTTGGCATAACCTACCTTGTTGATGCGACAACCCGGCTTGCCGACGGGACAACACGAACCGATCGCCTGGCTCTCAAAGAGCACTTCATCAGCGACTATTGCAGCCGTGACAACCAGACTCTCATGGTGGAGTACTCCCAACCGGTATCCAAATTGGTCGAGGGGAGCCTTCGGGCCTTTATGAGCGAGGCGCGCCGCGTCAAGTCGCTGGGCATCGACCACCCCAACATTGTGAAAATAAACGAGGTGTTCAAGGCCAACAACACAGCCTACTACTCGATGGAGTATCTTGGCGACACGTCGCTTGAAAAACTTGTCGCCCGGCAGCCTTTGGATGAAGCGACGACGATGAGACTTATGAAACCGGTCATTGAGGCGATTTCAACACTCCATCAAAACAAAGTGGCCCACTATGACCTCAAGCCGGCAAACATAATGCTCACCAACAACAACACGCGTGCCGTAGTCATCGACTTTGGTCTTGCAAAACATTATGACAGCAAAGGAAATGCCACATCAACCATCGCGGCCGCGGGTCTGTCACGCGGCTACGCGCCAATCGAGCAATATGCCGGCATCAAGCAATTCTCACCCGGTTGTGACGTGTATGCCCTCGGGGCGATTCTCTATTTCATGCTGACCGGCCAACAGCCACCCGAGCCTATCGACTTCAAAGATATCGACTTGCCGTCAAAGCTCAAGGGAGTAAGCCCGAAAATCAAGCAGGTAGTCACGAAAGCTCTTGAATTTGACAAAAACCAGCGTTACCAAAATGCCGGCGAGATGCTCGATGATATAAATGGCAAAGGGCCCGCAACTGTTGTTTTACCCCAAAAACAGGACAAGCGGCGGTCAAATTGGATTGGAATAGGAGTCGCAGCAGTCATTATCTTATCCATCTATCTGTTCTTCTCCAACAGGCACTCATCGCCCGACGATGCACCTGTGATAACCGACACGATGGCTGTCGCCGAGACAACAGGAGATGAAGCTGTGGCGGTTGCCGAGCCCGAGCCGGTCATAAATGAGCGAACCACGAGCCAGGACATGGATCTGTGTGTAAGCCGCGACGGTCACAACTATTTCTTCAGCGAGGAAGAATGGTATCAGTTAAACAGCGATGAGCAAGCCCGTTATACCAAAAAGGGGCTCGTTGTCAAGCGTGGAGGCCAGTCATTCATTGTCTCACTCAACTATTATCCCAAAATGACATGGCATGAGGCCAACCGACGGTTTGGCAACAAGTTGCCAAGAGCAAAATGGGATGAGGTACTGGTCAACAACTATAGCGACATCAACACTGCCATCAAGGCTTATGGTGGTGACGTGCCTCTGCAGGAGAACTGGATATGGTCGGGCGACCATAACAGTCATGAATATGAAGGAAAAATCTATGAGGAGGTTTATGTCATCGACATGACCGGAGATGTCGGGATAGAGCCCGAGAGTCCTGAGGCGAAATATTATGTACGCACAACCGAGCATGTCCCCCGCGGAGGTTGAAAACCCTGATGAACATTATTCTTAATCGACAATTAACAGTATGCAACTTAAACACTTACTGCACTCGGCGGTTTTGATGGCGATGGCGCTGACAGCATGCGGCGGCTCGGCCGAACGTGGATATGACTCCGCGCCGACCGACTCGACGGCAACCGACACGACAACGCGGCGCCAACTGCCCCCGACGGTCACAATAGCCTTCACCGGCGATATAATGATGGGGACAACTTTTCCCGACTCTATTCACGGCACCCATCTGCCTGCCGATGACGGCAAGCACATCTTTGACGACGTGCGCGAGGTCATCTCGGGAGCCACTTTTGCCGGAGGCAACCTTGAGGGGAGTTTCCTCGAGGGGCCGGGCAAGCGCCGTCCCATGACCAACCCGCGCACCTATTTCATCTTCCGCATGCCTCCAAAATATGTCAACAATCTGCTCGAGGCGGGATATGACTTTGTGGGGATAGCCAACAACCATATTAACGATTTTGGCGAGCCGGGCCGGGCGTCGACAATGAAGACGCTCCGAGACACCGGGCTGGCCCATGCCGGGCTTAAAGGACGCTGTGAGACAGCCTACGTGGAGCGCGACGGGGTGGTGTTTGGCATCGCCCAGGTGGGTCACGGTGACAACAACGTCGATGTGAACGACCTTGATGAGGTGAGACGTGTGGTAAAAAACATGCGCGACAGTGCCGACATCGTCATCCTGTCGTTTCACGGTGGCGCCGAGGGTGGCGCCCACACCCACGTGCCCCACAAAGCCGAGACCTACGTCGGCGAGCAGCGAGGCAACGTAGAGCAGGTGGCCCACGCGGCCATCGACGCCGGGGCCGACGTGGTGTTTGGCCACGGCCCCCATGTGGTCAGGGCAGCCGAGCTTTACAAGGATCACATAATATTCTACAGTTTAGGTAATTTCTGTACCCCCTACCGCATGGGCATCGGGGGCATAACGGGACACGCGCCGGTGGCGGTGGTAGAGGTCGACATGAACGGTAAATTTGTCGGGGGTAAGATTCACTCTTTCCTTCAGGCGCGCGGCAAAGGCCCGCTGAAAGACCCGACAAACGCTGCGGCGCGACAGATACGCTCGCTCTCGCTCCAGGATTTCCCCTCATCCCCCCTGCTGATTGCCGACGACGGCACCCTCTCAAGGCGCTAAAAGCCGTTTGGTCGAAAATCTCTACGCCCTTTTCAACATATAGACCGAGACCGGGGTGGCGACAACTGTCGCCACTATTGCCGGCCAGTAAAGGCCTGTGGCTATTGTGATTGCCGCCACAGCGGCAGTGACAGCCAACGACAAGGCTACCGGCACAAGCACCTTGCCGTTGAGCCTCAGCCGGTAGTGCCGGCGATAAATGACTGCCACTATCGTTGTGTATATCGCATACCATGCCACGTAAGAAAATCCAAGGCCCATCAGTCCGCCAAGCCTGTAGCCCAAAATGTTGACCGTGACAGCCGTGACAGCACTGAGGCCCTCGCTGATAATGAATATCTTACCATCGCCACGGGCCAAAATCACCATTGCCACACACCACGAGACGGCACGCAAGACGGTCCCGACAATAGCTATCGTGACAAAAGGCACTATGACGAGAAACTCGGCCAGATAGAGCAGCCTGACAATCAGCGGAAGCGTGGCGATGAAACAGAGAATGACGGGGAGCAGAATCCATATAGCCAGCTTCATCTCGTGGGCCACAAAAACCGACACCCGCGAGCGCGAGTGGGGGCGCGAGGCCAAGCGGGGGTAATACTCCATGGCAATGGCGGTAAAGACAATTCCTACATATCTGTTGAACAGGGTGTTGCCCGCCTGATAGAAACCGACCGTGTCACTGCCGGCCTCGGCGTTGAGCCAGGAGACAAAGATATAGACGGCCAATTGGTTGATGATATCGCTGAGAGTGATGAAAATGCCGAGACGTATCATCGACAACCCCTCTCTCTTGATTTCTGCCGAGGGGATTTTCAACGCCTGCCGCTCCACCCTCTCGCGACAGATCCAGACAGCTGCAGCCGTCACGACAGAGTAGACCAAAATGGCCGGCACTATTCCCTCCAGTCGCAGGGCGTAATAGAGCGGGACGGTTATGGCCAACCCGGCGGCCGCGCCGGCGAGCGATGCCCGGCTCAACCGTTTCAATCGCCTGAGTCCCTGCAAAACAGCCAATTGAGAGCCGGCAAAAACGTTGCACGCCACTGCCACACCAATGAGGATAAACGAGCCGGTATAAGCCATGTTGCCAAACGAAATCCAACTCAACAGGGGGGACAACAGCGCGGTGACCACAAGACCGACTATACCAAGCCACAAACCCCAGCGGCTCACGATGTTAATGATACGCGTCATCGCCTGGGGGTCGCCGACACGCGCGGCCACATTCCTGACGGCACTGCTGCGTATACCGAGCGAGGTTACCTGACTTAGCAGATCGGTGGCACTGTTGAAGATTGCCATCAGCCCGAAGCCGGCCGGACCTATCCATAGAGCCACCAGCTTGGAGCGCACAATCGAGCATAGGATGGTGAACACCTGCGTTCCACCCATCACGCCAAACCCGGTCAGCACCTTACGTGTCAATGAGTTACCTTGCCCCGCCATACTACCATTTCATAAACCGGGCCTGAACTGCGCCCAAGATTACATTATAAGCGACCGAAAAGAGAGCTCCGGCACCGGCTCTGCTCATCCTTATTGCCTTGAGCAGCAGCCGTGGAAATGTCGACCACCCGTAAAGACGGCTTATCACAGCCCCCGAGGCCTGTTGCACCGACCGGTCTCGCAAACCGGTGAGCGAAGTGCTTTCAGGGGGATGTTTGCCAATAACCAACGGGTTGAAAACCACTCTCTTGCCCTCTCTCAACAGAGAGTCGACAAACAGCTCCTCCTCGCCCGAGCCAAAGCGTCTGCTCCCAAGCCCGAAGCGCTCGTCAAACCGGCAATGGACCGTCGTCGCGCGCCTTAAGGCAATCTCGATTGAAGACACGAAATAGCCTTTGGGGTAATGGCCCCGTCTGAGCTCCACAATATCGGCGGGATAGACACAGTTACCGGGGCGGATTATCTTGAAAAGGGCGGCATCGATGTCGGGATGATGTTCAAAAAAGGATATCACGCGGCTCAGCGAGGCTGTGTCATACAACAGGTCGTCGTCGGCAATGAGCAACACGTCGCCCGTGGCATGAGCCAACGCGTTGTTGCGGTTGCGCGACAGCCCGCGGCCCTGCAGCCTGCAAATCTCGACATCGTCGCGCTCAAGGGCGGCCGGTACCGGCCCCTCGGGCATCTGCCACGACACCAGATAGCTCACCCTCTCGACAGGCAACGGCGGCAGCATCGCTGCAACGCGCTCTATACCCGCGGCCCCGATTGTCGATATGAGTATCTGGAGTGTCATCGCTCAATGTGATTGGTCCAAAAATCCAGAGCGCGCCGGGCAACGACACGAAAATCGTTATGCCGCTCGACAAAACGCCGGCTGTCGCGGCTGAGCTGTGACAGCATCTCCCGGTCGCCCAAAACGACACGCTCGAGAGAGTCGGTGAGCGCCTCGACATCGGGCCGGGCGTTGACCATCGGTCTTAACTGGCGCTCTTTGATAAAATCATAAAACACCGGCTCGGCGCCCGTGACCGCCACCTTTCCCATAGCCATAGCCAAAAGGGCATTCATCGCCGGGGTATAGCTATAAGCCTGGTCTAAAACAAGATGGGCGCTATCAAGCAAACGGCAATACTCGGCGTAGGGTTTATCTTCGACCAGAGTGAACCGCGCCTTGAGGGGATGTCGGCCGGCCACACGCCGTGCAGCCTGCTCAAGCAGGTCGGTGCCCTTCTCGCTCTGGCGATAGCTGTGACGTCCCAAGAAGAGATTGACCGGCTCGCCGGGATTGAGGTCAAGCGGCTTGAACTGTATCGAGGCCACATCGATGGGAAGCCCGACATAACCCACTCTCGAGGCAGGCAGCCGGTGACCGACCGACACATGGTATTCCCACAGCGCGGTCGTCACCCCGTCAACGTTGTCATATATATACCGGTTATAGTCGAGCATCGCGGGGTCGAGCCACTGTTTCATCTTGTCAGGTCGGTCGACCGCCAAAGCGCCCGGACGGTCAAAGAGACGCCACTCACTGTAGGCGACAGGCGAGGCGGGGTCAAGACACTCCTGTACATAAAAAGGGTCGGTGCCGAGCGCCGAGAGAAACACCGAGCGGTTGTCGCGCTTCAACCGGTCAAAGATTTTGACCAGTCTTGACGGCCTCAGCTCAGTGAAATATGGCCCGGCGAGCGAGACCACGTCATAGCCACACATATCGGCGCGATGACGCCATGTCAGGTCCAAATAATGAATGGCACCCCCTATCTTGCCACCAAAAGGACGAGTAATGTCAATGTCTCTTTGTGTTTTCTGCCAACGCGAGCCATTGCTCATCACCGTCACCTGATGACCAAGCTCCCGCAGTCCCCCGGCGAGCGTGGCGTGGTAGTTGCTGGCATCGCCGAGCAACAATATTTTTAGCGGTGGTGTCTTCATACTGCAAAGGTAATAATTTTTTAGCTATATTTGCAGTGATGAACAATCTCATTACCATAGTCATACCGGTTTACAACCGTGAGCATCTGGTTCAAAGGACTTTAAGGTCGATTGAGCAACAAAACCACCGGCCGCTGTCGGTGATTCTTGTCGACAACAACTCAACCGACAACACCCTTGCCGCGCTCGACAGTTGGGCCCGGCGGGTGACTGCCGACGATTTTGAGGTCAGGGTCATCAGCGAGCCGACACCCGGCGCCCCCGCCGCCCGCAACGCCGGCCTGCGCCTGGTCGCCACCCCCTACACCATGTTTTTTGACAGTGACGATGAGATGTTGCCCGACCATGTCGCTCAGTTTGAGCACGCTATCGGCCGCCACCCCGAGGTCGACATCATCGGGCGCACGATTGTCTACCGGCACGCCGACGGCTCTGTGCAAAGGCTCCCTTTCACCACACGGCGGCCATGGTATAACCACATTTTCCACGCCACGCTGTCGACACAGCGCTTTGTTGGTCGAACCGACCTGTTCAGGCGCGCCGGGGGCTGGGACGGGAGCGTGATGAGATGGAATGACTATGAGTTAGGCATCAGACTTCTTCTCCAAAACCCGGTCATGATGACATTGCCGGGAGAGCCGACGGTGGTCATCAACCAAAGCGAGGTGTCAATCACGGGGAGCCGTTTCTATGACCCGGCACTGAGGTGTGAGCACGCGCTTGACCGATGCTATATCGATGTCGCCCCCCTCGGCAACCGCCGGTTGCTCGACTGGATCAACACCCGGCGCGTCATTCTCGCCGCAAAATACCGGCTTGAGGGGGAGAAAGCCCAGGCGCGCCGGTTGCTCGACAGAACCCTCAAGGGTGCCCACGGGGCGCGACGGCTCCACCTGCTCTACCTGATGCATCTTTTGTGCCCGAGAGGAACGGCTATACCGGCAGCGGTTTTCTTTTGAACATTCACCCCGGTCTCAACGTTTATCAAAATATACACGTTTCTTTTAATTTCAACCATTCATCACCCCCGTGAAACGAGGTTTCAAACATAGGCTTTTAAAAGGCATCTTCTGGACAATAGGATCTTTACTACTGTTAATCATCCTGTTGCCGATACTGTTATATATCCCGGCCATCCAGAATGTCGTGAAAGAGATTGCTCTCGACAAGGTCAACGGCATCACTGCCCCCATGCACATCGACGTTGACCGCATCCTGCTGAAATTTCCCCTGAAACTGCAGGTCGACGGTGTCACCATCCTTCAGGCCCCCGGCGACACGATGGTGACAGCCTCAAAGGCGAGCGTCGACGTCAGGTTCATGCCTCTTCTCAAGGGTGAGATAAGCCTGGGCGGCGCCGAGGCCGACTCGGTTTTCTACCAGATGGGAAACGCCGACTCGCTGATGTGGATACGCGCCCGTGTCAACCGCGCCGAGATCGAGACCTCGTCGCTTCAGCTCAAAGAGGGCAAAATCGATGTTGGCCGCGCGTTGGTCGACGGCGGCGACATATACCTGCGCATGCTCCCGGACACAACGCAGACCCCGGTCGACACCACCGACTCGACCCCGTGGAACATCAAAGCCCGCGACATCGAGCTGCGCAACATCACCTACCGCATGTCGATGATGCCGACAATCGACTCGCTCGGCACCTTCATCAAAGGTGCCCGCCTGAAGGACGGACTTGTCGACATGGCGAGCCGACAGATCCACGCCGACCGCCTGACAGTCGACTCGGTCACGGCAACCTACCTCTACCCCTCGCCCGAGTGGCTTGAAACCCACCCCTACCCCGAGGCAGCCACCGACACCGTGCCGACTCCCGCCGACCAGCAGTGGACTGTCACAGCCAATCACCTGCAGCTCACCGGCAAAACCGCCACCTACGCCGAGCGTGGAGCGCGCCCGCTGCCGGGTCTTGACATGTCTTTCATCTCAGCCTCAGGTATAGTCATCGAGGTTGATTCATTCTATAACAAGGCCACAACCATCCGAGTCCCCATAAAGCGCATCGCGGCCACCGAGCGCTGCGGGCTGCCCCTGACACTCACCGGAGTGTTCTCGATGGACAGCACAATGATGGAAGCCAAAGGGATGGAGCTTGCCACAATGCTCTCGCGCGTGAGTCTCGACGCCGGCATGGGGATAGGTGACCTGACCACCAACCCCTCTCTGCCTCTTTATCTCAAGACACGCGGCAACCTGGCCATGGCCGATGTCAAGACAGCCTTTCCGGCCTTAGCCTCGATTATCAATCAGTTGCCGGCCGGCGACCTCGAGTTTGACACCGATATTGACGGCACCTCGTCACAGCTCAATGTCTATACCCTCTCGGCCCGGCTGCCGCGGCTTTTGTCGCTCAGAGCCAACGGTCAGATTGACAACTACATGAACCCGGCCCTGATGAGTGGTGACGTCTACATCGACGGCTCAATGCAAAATCTCAACCGGCTCAAACCGACAGTGCTCGAGGCCAGACTCGCCAAAATGGTCAACCTGCCCGACATGACCCTGAAAGGCGACATCAACTATCAGCCAAACAAAATCAAAGGAAACCTCAAGGCCATCACCGGGGGTGGCGACCTTGCGCTTGATGCCGACTGGAACGGCTACACCGAGGGGTATGACCTCACCACCCGCCTCAACAAGTTTCCCGTCGACCATTTCCTGCCGACCATGGGCATAGGGGAAATCACAGCCTCACTCAAAGCCCAAGGACACGGCTACAACCCGCTCAAGACCGGAGCGAGGGCCGACATCCACGCTGTGGTCGACAAGATTGTCTATAACCATACTCCCTACACCGACATCTCTCTCAACGCGA
The DNA here is from genome assembly GCA_964394205.1 of uncultured Muribaculaceae bacterium. Taxonomy (GTDB): domain Bacteria; phylum Bacteroidota; class Bacteroidia; order Bacteroidales; family Muribaculaceae; genus HGM05190. The sequence goes on from CAYMVS010000004.1 coordinate 29,380, forward strand.
TACTGCTCGACGGGCAAGCCGACGGCAACCTCACCTCACGCAATCCCGGCGCCGACCTGACCCTCGACTTCACCGCCGAGATAGCCCCTACCCTCTATGATGTCACTCTCGACGGTACCATCAACGACCTGAATCTTGAGTCGTTGGCGCTGACCGACTCGGTGTGCCGGGGCTCACTGGCTTTGCGCGGTCGCGGCAGCTACAACCCGCGCTCGGGGGCGTTTGACGCCGACCTCGATGTCGACCGGCTCAACTGGTCGCTACCCGGCCTTAACATCGTCACCCCTCAGATCGCGGCGACAGCCCTTTCAAATGACACAACCGTCACCTTCACCCTCGACAACGGCGACCTCCACGCCTCGTTTGCCGGCGACTGCACCCTCGACTCGCTCATGTCGTCGCTGACCCGCTTTAGCGACATCGCCATGGCCCAGGTCAAAGCCCGCTCGATCGATGTCGGGCAGATCAACAACGCCCTGCCGCCACTGACACTGTCGCTCAACGCCGGCAACAACAATCTGATGGCCGACTATATCAAGCAGTCGAGCGATATCTCTTTTGGCTCGGTAAACCTCGACCTCACCACCGACTCGGTGCTGAAAATCGACGGCCGCGTGGTCGAGATCGTCTCAGGCACCACCCGGGTCGACACAATCGCCCTCAGCGGCCATCAACGTGGAGCCTTCCTTGTCTATGACATCTACATGAACAACCGCCCCGGCACGTTTGACGCCTTTGCCCATGTCGATCTCAACGGATATATCGCCCACGACCGCGTCTCGGCGATACTCCGCCAGAACAACATTAAGGGCGAGAAAGGGTTTCAGCTCGGCTTCCGCGCCAATATGACCGACAGTATCGCCACCCTCAAGTTTGTACCTTATACCCCGACTATTGCCTATCAGGACTGGACGATAAACCGCGACAATTTTATCTCCTACAACTTTGTTGACAATCACCTTGACGCCAACCTCGAGCTGAAAAACGACCGGTCGTCGGTCAAACTGTTCACACGTCATGCCGACGGCGACACCACCCACTCTCAGGAAGATGTCATCCTGCAACTGACCGACATCAAGCTGCAAGACTGGCTGTCAATCTCGCCGTTCGCACCCCCGGTGAAAGGCTCGTTGGGCGCTGATATCAACTTCAGATGGGGCCACGAGGGCATCTCGGGCACCGGCACTGTCGGACTGACCGACCTTTACTATGGCCGGGAGCGCGTAGGCTCATTTGACCTCGGGGTCGACCTGGGGCGCAGCCCCAGCGGTGCCATCAGCGCCGATGTGACCCTTATGGTTGACTCGATAAAGACAATCACGGCCCACGGTGTGCTCAACGACTCGACATTGCGCAACCCCTTCCTGCTCGATTTCAAGATGATCCACTTCCCGCTGAGCGTGGTCAACCCGTTCCTCCCCGCCGGCATGGCCAAGCTGCAAGGGTCGCTCAACGGCACGATGGAGATTACCGGAACGATGACCGAGCCAATCTTCAACGGCTATATCAATTTTGACTCGACGGTTGTCAACGTGACAATGCTCGGCACTCCGCTCAAATTTGCCGACACTCACATCCCCGTCGACTCAAACGTCGTGACTTTCAACAACTTCACAATCACGGCGCTCAATGACAATCCTCTATCGATCAACGGCACTGTCGACGCCCGCCACATATCCGACATAGGCATCGACCTGGCTCTGGATGCCCGAAACATGATGATAGTCAATGCCAACCGCGCCAAGGGTGGAGCCGATGCCTACGGCAAAGCATTAATAGACCTCAACGGCACTGCCCGGGGCAACCTCAGCGTGCTTGCGGTCGACGCAACCCTCTCGGTGCTTGAGGGGACCAATGTGACCTACGTCATCCCCGACGCCACGTCGACCCTCACATCGCGCTCCAACGACGACATGGTCAAGTTTGTTCAGTTTAACGACACCGCCCAGGTGGCGCTGAGCGACTCGTTGACCACCTCGGCCATGGCTCTGTATCTCAACGCTGTGGTCAACATCAACCAGGGGTCGACCATCAACGTCGACCTGTCGACCGACGGCAAGAACAAGGTGCAGGTGCAAAGCGCCGGCTCGCTCTCCTACACGATGAACCCCATGAACGACGGTCGCCTCACCGGCCGGTTGAACATCAACAATGGCTTTGTGCGCTACACCCCGCCGTTCATGTCCGAGAAACTGTTCCACTTCAACGAAGGCAGCTACATCGCTTTCAATGGCCCGATGATGAACCCCATCCTTAACATCAAGGCCGTTGACACGATGAAAGCCAACGTGACACAGGAGGGTCAGAACTCCCGTCTGGTCAACTTTGACGTGTCGCTGTCGGTCACCGGAACTCTTGAAGACATGAACGTGGCTTTTGATCTGTCGACCGACGACGATATAACCGTGCAAAACGAGCTGACCTCGATGAGCCCCGACCAAAGGGCCAACCAGGCGATGAACCTGCTGCTCTATAACGTCTATGCCGGCGCCGGGACAAAAGCGACAGCCTCGTTGAGTGGCAACCCGCTCTACTCTTTCCTTGAGTCACAGGTAAACTCGTGGATGGCAAACAACGTGCGCGGCGTCGACATCACGTTTGGCATCGACCAGTACAACAAGACACAAGACGGCTCGACCTCAACAACCACTTCCTACAGCTATCGCGTGTCAAAGACCCTCTTTAACGACCGGTTTAAAATCATCGTTGGCGGCAACTACTCGACCGATGCCGACGCTGATGAAAACTTCGCCCAAAACCTCATAAACGACATCTCGTTTGAATATATGCTCAACCGCTCGGGGTCGATGTATGCCCGCATCTTCCGTCACGTCGGTTATGAGAGCATCCTCGAGGGTGAGGTTACCCAGACTGGTGTCGGCTTTGTGCTCAAGCGCAAGATTTCATCGCTTCGCGACATCTTTGGCCGCCCGTCCAAAAAAGCCAAACCGGTGGCCGCTCCGGTCAAAACCGACCGTGCAAGCCAGGATTCAACAACCACAACCATCAAAGAGTCAAAATGATGACCCCGCGCCAATTACTACGTTCACTTCTGCAGGCACTGACAGCCGCCGCCATGCTGAGCTCTTGCTCGACAACGGCGCGTCTGGCTCCCGACGAGATTCTATATACCGGTGTTAAAAAAGTCGACATCAACCCTGTCGACTCGGTTAACCACACCCGTGTCAAAGTTCCGGCAGGAATGGTTTCCGAGCTCAAGACCGCCGTTGCCGTTGAGCCCAACTCAATGTCGTTGTTTGGTCTTTTCAAGGTTCCGATTCCCTTAGGGTTGTGGGTGTATAACCATCTCGACAATCCCGAGAAGGGGCTCAAACACTGGATTTATGAGAAGCTTGTGCAAGAGCCGGTGCTGGTGAGCGAAGTGCGCCCCGAGGTAAGGGTGAGGATGCTCGACGATATACTTGACAACAACGGTTACTTCAGCGGCAACGCCTCCTACACGCTCGTTTCAGGGAAAAACAAACGCAAGGCCAAGATACTCTACACCGTCAACACCGGGCCGGCCTATCTGATTGACTCGGTCATCACCCTGCCCGACACCTGTCATCTCTACCATGTGATAGACTCTGTGGCGGCCAAAAGCAAATATCTGCAGCCGGGACAGCGCTACTGCACCGACTCTCTCAGCGCCGAGCGCATACGCATGACCAACGTTGTCCGAAACCACGGCTACTATTTCTTCAAGCCCGATTATATCGAGTATCTTGCCGACTCCACCATCAACCCCGGCTCGATCGCTCTCAAGCTCGACGTGGTCTCCAATGCCCCCGAGATAGCCCTGCGCCGCTACACCACGGGCGACATAACCATCTTTATCAGCCGCAACAGCGGCGGCCCCGAGCAGGGATATGACACGCTGCAGACACGGCGGGGCACCATCATACGCGAGCTGCCGTCGAGATTGCGAAAAAATCTGATACCCGGGTGTGTGACCTTCCGTCCGGGAAAAGTATTCTCGGTTCGCGACATGAATCTTACCCAGACGCGACTGGCCCGCTTAGGCATCTTCAACGGCATCGACATCGCGGCGGTGCCCGACACCGTGGCGGGGAGCAAAAACAAGCTCAACGTGTTCATCAACGCCTCCTACGACCTACCCCTTGAGACATCGCTCGAGGTCAATGCATCATCTAAGTCAAACAGTTACATCGGGCCGGGACTCACCTTTGGAGTGACCAACCGCAATCTCTTTGGTGGCGGCGAGCAGCTCAACGTGTCGCTCACGGGCTCATACGAGTGGCAAACGGGTAGACGCTCGGAGCGCTCGTCGGTGTTCAACTCCTACGAGTTTGGCGTCACTGGGACGCTCGCTTTCCCGCGGTTGCTCGCGCCACGGTTTGTGCCACGCTCGCGGCGCGACATCAACTGGACACGCGTCTCGCTCAATGCCGACATTCTAAACCGCCCCCACTATTTCAAGATGGCCCAGTTCAACACCTCGCTGGCCTACGATTGGCGCGTCACACGCCATGCCACCAACACCCTCACCCTCTTCAAGCTGACCTATACCAACCTGATGAAGACCACTACGGTGTTTGACTCGATCATGAACGCCAACCAGGCGATAGCCCAGTCGTTCAAGAGCCAATTTATCCCCCAGTTGAGCTACACCTACACCTACGACCGCGCCCTCGACCGCAACAATACCATAAACTGGACTTTCACTGTCACCGAGGCCGGCAACCTGTTCTGGTGCATTTATGAGGCCGCGGGCAAGAGACATGAGAAAGAGCTTTTCGGCACCCCGTTCTCACAATTTGTCAAGGGCACGGCCCAGCTGGTCTATGGCCGCCGAGTGGGTCATGGCGACAACTGGATTGTGTCTCGTGTGGCCGCCGGCGCCGCCCATGCCTACGCCAACTCGACCCAGGTGCCCTACAGCGAGCAATTCTACGTTGGCGGGGCCAACTCGGTCAGGGCATTCACGGTACGGTCCATCGGTCCCGGCAGCTATCGCGCCCCGTCGGCCGACCGTGACGGGTATTTTGACCAGACCGGTACATTCAAGTTTGAAGCAAATGTTGAGTACCGTTTCCCGCTGTTTGGCCCGCTCCACGGCGCGCTGTTTGTCGATGCCGGCAACGTGTGGCTGCTCAAGGAAGACCCTGAGCGTCCCGGCGGCAAGCTTCAGGGCAAGACATTCCTCAAAGACCTTGCCTTAGGCACCGGCGCAGGGATACGCCTCGACATCAGCATGCTTGTGGTTCGCCTCGACCTCGGTGTCGGCATCCATGCGCCCTACAACACCGGTCGCTCGGGCTATTACAACATGACATCTTTTGGCAACTCGCTCGCCCTGCATCTCGCCATCGGCTATCCATTTTAAAGGACAGCCGTTGGTGGACATATCGATGTTTTTTGTAACTTTGCCGACATCCGGGTTGTGCCTCAGGCCCCAATACTAAATTATTGAAACAATAAAAAACTCTATCCCTTGAAAATCAATAAGACCAATGCAGCCCGTTTGCTCGATCGCGCCGCGATTGAATATGAACTGATACCCTACGAGGTTGATGAAAACAATCTTGCGGCCGACCATGTAGCCGAGTCGCTTGGAGAGGACATCAATCAGGTTTTCAAGACACTGGTGTTACACGGCGACCGCGCGGGCCACTTTGTGTGTGTCGTTCCCGGCAACCGTGAGGTCGACCTCAAGAAGGCAGCCAAAGCCTCGGGGGCAAAAAAAGCCGAGATGATTCATGTCAAGGAACTGCTTCCCTTGACCGGATACATACGCGGCGGGTGCTCGCCGATCGGCATGAAAAAACCGTTTCCAACATTTATAGATGCCACCGCTATGTCTCACGATTTCATTTTTGTGAGCGCGGGTCAGCGGGGTCTTCAAATCAAAATCAAACCTCGGGATCTGGTCGACTTTGTCGGCGCCACGGTGTCAGACATCTCAACCGACCCGGCTCAGTCTTAGTCAGATGAATACATTTGGAAGATGTTACCGTTTAACGAGTTTCGGAGAGTCACACGGACCGGCCGTCGGGGGTGTGATCGACGGTGTTCCCGCCGGTTTCAAGCTTGACACAGCCGCCGTTCAGGCCGAGCTCGACCGCCGGCGTCCCGGCCAAAGCTCCATCTCAAGCCCTCGCCGCGAGCCCGACCGTGTCAACTTTCTCTCAGGGCTCTTTGACGGTGTCACCACCGGCACTCCCATCGGCTTCACCGTCGGGAACCGTAATCAGCACACCAACGATTACGACAACCTCCGGCACACCTATCGCCCGTCTCATGCCGACTACACTTATGATGTGAAATATGGCACCCGCGACTATCGCGGGGGAGGCCGCGCGTCGGCCCGTGAGACGATATCACGGGTGGTTGGCGGAGCGGTTGCCCGGCAGATGCTCGCCTCCATGGGGGTGAGCGTGTATGCCTACACCTCACGGGTTGGCGAGCTGGAGCTCTACCCCGAGTATCAGCGCTACGACCCGGCTTTGATCGAGACAAACCCAGTGAGGTGTCCCGACCCGGCGATGGCTGCCAAAATGATTGACCTCATCGAGCGTGTCAAGCAGGCCGGCGACACCATCGGGGGTGTCATCACAGGCGTCATCAAGGGGATGCCCCCCGGCATTGGTGAGCCTGTCTTCAACAAGCTTCAGGCGTCGCTGGCAGCGGCCATGATGTCGATAAATGCCGCCAAAGGGTTTGACTATGGCATGGGGTTTGACAACTGCGGCCGGCTGGGCAGCGAGATGGTCGACAATTTCATCAACGACCCGGCGACCGGCGGGGTCTCGACAACGACCAACCACTCGGGGGGAATACAAGGGGGCATCTCCAATGGTCGCGACATCTACTTTCGCGTGGCTTTCAAACCGGTCGCAACCCTGCTGCGCGAGGTGGCGACTGTCGACGACCAGGCTAACCCTACAATCCTTCAGGCGCGGGGGCGCCACGACCCGTGTGTGCTGCCGCGTGCCGTACCCGTTGTCGAGGCTATGGCAGCAATGACCGTTCTCGATCAGATTTTAATAAACCGCACCTGTCGACTGTGAGCTCCCAAAGCCCTCTTTACCGCGATTATGCAACCTATCTCGCCGAGATTTTCGGGAAAATGAAGGTGCAGAAAATCTCGTTGAACATTGGCTCGGGATGCCCCAACCGCGACGGGACAGTGGGCCGTGGTGGCTGCACCTATTGCAACAACAGCTCTTTCAGCCCCACCTACGGCGATGGCCAGCCCGAGGTTCTCACTGTGGAAACGCAGCTCGAGGAGGGGAAACGTTTTTTTGCCAGGAAATATCCGGCTATGAAATATTTAGCCTATTTTCAGTCTTACACCAACACATACGGCGCCGACGTCGACACCCTCATGTCGCTATATAGCCGGGCGGCAGCCACCAAAGATGTGGTCGGCATTATCATCGCCACCCGCCCCGACTGTCTGCCAGACTTGTTGATAGAGCGTCTTGCCGCCTTTTCATATCACACACCCGTGATTATTGAACTCGGCGCCGAGTCAAGCCACGACAAGACACTTGAGAGGGTCAACCGGTGTCACACATGGGCCGACACAGTCGATGCTGTCGGCAGACTTGCCGATGCCGGCCTACCGGTCGGACTGCACCTGATAATGGGCCTACCGGGAGAGACGCGGCAAATGATGCTAACAACCATCGACCGCATCAACGACCTCCCCGTCGACACGATAAAACTGCATCAACTGCAACTCATCAAGGGGACACGCCTCGCCCGCCAGGTAGCCCGGAGCGAGGAAACGATAATCCATTGGACTGCAGATGAATATATCAACTTGTGTTGTGAAATTGTCAATCGACTGCGCCCCGACATTGCAATAGAACGGTTTGTGTCACAGTCGCCCGACAATCTTCTTCTTTCACCCCGTTGGGGCCTGAAAAACTATCAGTTTACCAATCTGCTGAACAAAGCCCTAAAGGCTCGCTGACGATCTCCCAGGCACTAAGAGCCTGGG
>CAYMVS010000004.1:37448-58951 GCA_964394205.1 uncultured Muribaculaceae bacterium
GGGTCTTGCGGCTAAACTCGGCATCTATGCAAATTATCTGCTTGCCTCGGCCCAAAAATGGGTCACAATATCGTTTCTCTTTTATCTGCTCGAGAGCCTCGCGCGGGCTATGACCCAACTTGAACTCGATGATGTAGACATATCCGGTTGTCTCTATCACCATGTCCACCCGGCCGTCACTCGTCTTATACTCGGTCCTGACATAAAAGCCCATCAGCTTCATTATCAGATATACAACATTCTGGAAGTGAACCTCGAGCTCGCGTATCTGATCGTAGGGAAAGTCGGCAAAAAAAGATTTCAATATTGTCATGAACCGCTCAGCGTCGCCCTCCATCACAGCCTCCACCAAATCGGTCACCACGATGCCGTTCATCACTTCGGGAGAGTACACCGGCACCAGATAGGAGAGCAATGACTTCTCTACCTCTTTATTAGGATAGCCGAGTATATACTTATCTAACAGTGGTTTATACCCTTTGATTGTTAAGTAGCCCGTTTGATAGAACACCGGGATGATGTCGCGCAAATTTTCATCGGAACCTCTCAAGGCGATGGAGTCGCGTGTTTGACCCTCGAGATTGTTCAGGTTGTAATTGCCCTTCTTGAGCAGTTCAACCAAAAAGGTCGGCGTCCCGGTCTCATACCAGTAGTTCTGTATCCGACCCGATGACAACGCGTTCAGCAAACTAAATGGGTTGTAAATACCCTCAAGTCGTGCCGAGAAGTGATAGCCGTCATAATTCTCTCTCAACAAAGCTATTGCACCGTCAAAGTCAACACCATTGGCGTTGGCAAATTTGGCTATGCCTTCATTGAAATTGCTTGAAAGCTCTTCATCTGTGATGCCACAGATTCCGTTATATTCATCTTCAAGGGAGATGTCTATGATGTTGTTGAGACCACTGAAGATGCTCACCTTGCTGAATCGGGTCACTCCGGTCAGCAGGGCAAATCTAATGTAGGCATCCATCGACTTCAAAACACCATAAAAGCCTTGCAGCTGTCCACGATAGGTATCATGAAGGTCGCGACGTGAGAGGGTGCTGAACAGCGGCTTGTCATACTCATCAACAAGAATTACCACCTGCCGCCCGGTCTGATTATAAACCGTTTGAATGACCGTCATAAATCGAGTGGCAAATGTCGCCGACCTCTCGCTGATAGAATATTCTTCCTCCCACTTTTTTAATTGGAAATCAAGAATATAGGCAAGTTCTTGCTCACCCGCCATGTAATTGCCGGTGTTAAGATCGAGGTGAAGCACCGGGTACTGCTTCCACTTCCAGGGGAGGCTGTCAATCGCCAGACCGCTGAACAGGTCGCGACGACCCTCAAAAAAATAGTCAATCGTCGACAGAAGCAAGCTCTTGCCAAAGCGGCGGGGCCTGCTCAAAAAATAGTACTTATTGGTGGTGGCAAGACGATAGATATAGGCCGTCTTGTCAACGTATACATATCCGCCATTGATGATGCCGGCAAAGTCTTGTTGACCAATTGGATATTTTCTCGATGGCTTTTCTATCGTCATACTCCCGTCTGATTTTAAGTTTGAGACCTACTTAATCACAAAGATACTAAAAGTTTTGAACCAAAATATCGATGCTGACAAAATTAACGCTGAAAAAGGCGGTTGATGGTGAGCCTCATCTCGTTGATGAAAGAACGGGCGGGGGTGATGAACGGCCTGAAGGTGTGCTCGACGCGCGGCACCACTACTTTAAGGGCCTTGTGGTGACACTCGATGACAAGCTCGGCTACAAGCGACATCGGCTCGCCATCGATGTGGGCCAGGCCCTCGGAGGGACGCGTAATCTTGATGCGCTGTGACTTAACGGTTTGAATCAGAGTATTGTGGTCGAGATAACCGGTCATCATGTCAACCCCCACAAGCGCCGTCCTCAACGGGTCGGCGGCATGAATGATAGTAATGTCGAGAAGACCGTCTTCAACACTTGCGCCCGGGGCGATATAAGCATTGTTGCCATACTGTGACGCATTGCAAACAGCCACCACAAAGGCCTTGCGCGAGAGCACAATACCGTCGGCCTCGATAATATAGGTTTCAGGCTTAAACCTGACTATCTCCTCTATCGCACTTTTGACGTAAGACATGCGTCCGCGACGTTTCTGATTTGCAAATGTGTGTGACACAGCGGCATCAAACCCCATGCCAAACGTGCAGAAAAACTTGTGACTGTCGTTTACGGTGCCATAGTCGGAGGCCACGATCCGAGGATTGTCGAGCAGGTCGAGAGCGTCGACCGGCTCGGGAGGAATCTCGAGATGGCGGGCCAATCCGTTACCCGAGCCACAAGGGAGTATGGCCAGCGCCGTCGCGGTGTCACAAAGGGCGGCAGCGGTCTCGTTGACCGTACCGTCACCCCCGGCGGCAATCACGATGTCGACACCATCGGCGGCAGCCTCGGCGGCAAACCGGGTGGCATCGCCGTGTCCCGTGGTTTTCTTTACGACGACCTCATGTCCCAACGAGCCAAGTCGATCAACAACAATCCGATCAAGGTCCTGATGATGTCGCGTGCCGGCTATAGGATTGATAATCAAGGTGACTCTCATTATAATTGACTAATGACCGATGACTAAAAAAATGGCAGATGGGTCAGACACATCTGTGTCTCAATCCATCTGCCTGTTACTTACAAAAAATTAGAACTCAGCGTTTTTGGGTGTGCGAGGGAAGGGGATGACATCGCGTATGTTGGTCATTCCGGTCACAAACAGCACCAAGCGCTCAAACCCGAGGCCGAAACCAGAGTGGGGCACGGTGCCAAAGCGGCGTGTGTCGAGATACCACCACATGTCTTTCATGGGGATATTGTTTGCCTCAACACGTGCCAGCAGTTTGTCATAGTTCTCCTCGCGCTCCGAGCCACCGATGATCTCGCCGATCTTGGGGAACAGCACATCCATGGCGCGGACCGTCTTGCCGTCATCGTTCTGTTTCATATAGAAAGCCTTGATCTCGGCGGGATAGTCGGTCAGGATAACCGGGCGGCCAAAGTGTTCCTCAACGAGATAGCGCTCATGCTCGCTTTGCAGGTCGGTGCCCCAATGAACAGGGAACTCAAACTTCCGACCCGACTTCTCGAGTATATCGACACCCTCGGTATAAGTAAGGCGAACAAACTTGTCGTCAAGCACCTTCTCGAGACGCTCGATCAGCTCGGGGTCATACATTTTTGACAGGAACTCGATGTCGTCGCGGCAATTGTCGAGAGCATATCTGATGCAATATTTTATGAACTCCTCGGCAAGATCCATATTGTCGGTTATGTCATAGAAAGCCATCTCGGGCTCGATCATCCAGAACTCGGCCAAGTGGCGGGGAGTGTTGGAGTTCTCGGCACGGAAGGTCGGGCCAAACGTGTAGATCTGACCGAGAGCCGTCGCCCCGAGCTCACCCTCAAGCTGACCGCTGACGGTGAGAGCTGTCGACTTGCCGAAAAAGTCTTGGGTGTAGTCCACCTTGCCCTCCTCATCGCGGGGCAGCTCGTTGAGATTGAGTGTCGTCACCTGAAACATCGCGCCGGCGCCCTCACAGTCGCTGGCGGTGATGAGCGGGGTGTGCAGATAGTAGAACCCCTTTTCGCCAAAAAACTTGTGAATGGCCTGTGCAAGGGCGCTGCGAACGCGCAACACGGCTCCAAACGTATTGGTTCGTGGACGCAGGTGGGCTATCTCGCGCAAGAACTCAAGGGTATGCCCTTTTTTCTGCAAGGGATATTTCTCAGGGTCGGCCGTACCATAGACCTCAAGCTCGCGCGCCTGGACCTCAACCGACTGGCCTTTGCCTTGAGATGCCACAAGCTCCCCTTTGACGTGGATTGCCGAGCCGGTTGTGACCGGCTTGAGCAGATCGTCGGGAAAGAGATTGGTATCAAAAACAATCTGGATATTATTGATGGTCGAGCCATCATTGAGAGCGACAAACTGAACATGTTTGTTGCCGCGGCGGGTTCTCACCCACCCTTTGACCGACACCTGTTGGCCCTCGGGAGCCGTTTGCAGCAGTGTCGCGATATTTGTTCGTTTTGTTGACATAATCTTTATTATTCAAATGAGCCCATTTTCAAGAAGTTGACTTCCTCCTGGGTGAGGTAGCGCCAGCGACCGCGAGGGAGGTTTTTCTTTGTAAGGCCGGCAAAATAGACTCGGTCGAGTTTGGTCACATGATAGCCAAGGCTTTCAAAAATACGACGCACGATGCGGTTGCGGCCCGAGTGAATCTCGATACCGGCCTGATTGCGGTCGGTCTCGGTGGCATAACTTATAGCATCAGCGTGGATAGGCCCGTCTTCAAGCTCTATGCCGTCGGCAATACGCTGCATGTCGTCTTCGGAGATATCCTTGTCGGTCCACACATGGTAGATCTTCTTCTTGACATACTTGGGGTGGGTCAGCTTGGAGGCAAGGTCACCGTCGTTGGTCAACAGCAGCACGCCGGTTGTGTTGCGGTCAAGACGGCCAACCGGGTAGATACGCTCGTCACAAGCTCCCTTGACCAGATCGAGAACTGTCAGGCGGCCGTTGGGGTCATCGCTTGTTGTCACACAGTCTTTTGGCTTGTTGAGCAGGATGTAGCATTTGTTCTGCATGGTCACTACCTTCTCGTCATACTCAACCACATCCGAGTGTTTGATCTTTGTGCCAAGCTCGGTGACAACCTCGCCGTTGACTTTCACAAGACCCTGCTGGATAAACTCGTCGGCCTCGCGACGCGAGCACACACCGGCATTGGCCATGTATTTGTTGAGACGTATCTGCTCATCGGGATCAACCACAATGGGATCATACTCAACGCGTTTCGGACGCGGAGTGAAGCTCTTGCCACCCTGCGGCATGCCAAAACGATTTTGGTTCATGCCCTGGCCGTGACGCTGACGGTTGTTGCCGTAGCCACCCTGACGGTTGTTGCCATAGCCACCCTGGCGGTTGTTGCCGTAGCCGCCCTGGCGGTTGTTGCCGTAGCCGCCCTGGCGGTTGTTGCCATAGCCGCCCTGGCGGTTGTTGCCGTAGCCGCCCTGCTGACCCTGGCGGGACTGGTAGCCGTTGTTATTGCGTCGGGGTTGATAGGGACGCTGGCTGTTGTAGCCACCGCCGTTGTTATATTGACGGGGCTGATAGGGACGCTGGCTGTTGTAGCCACCGCCATTGTACTGACGGGGCTGATAGCCGCTGTTCTGCCCCTCGTTTGTTGTATTGCTCTCGGCATCATCGGACGCCGTTGTGTTATTGTAGTCGTGGCGTTGACGGGGCTGATAGCCGTCATTGTAGCGTGAATTATCGCCATAGTGGCCGCCACCGCCATTGTATCGGTTGTTATAGCCTGAGGGGCGACGTGACTGATAGCCTCCCGTTGAGCGCTGGTGATAGGGGCGCTTATGATAATCACCGCCCTGCGACTCGGTCGACCTGCCGAACTCGCCCGCCGATGTTGATGAAGTGTCGTTCATTGCCGGGTTAACGCCCCGATTCTCACCGATCCGGGGTCGTTTACTTCTCTTGTCATTGTTGTCCATGATGTTGTCAGTTGAATTTTTGAGGGTTGAAACTTGAATTTATTGCCTCTCGGCACTAATAATACTTTATAAGACAGGTTATTATGGTCTTCACTTTTGACCTATTGATTCAGACCGTTACAAAGTTAGTAAACATTTTCAGTTATACCAACAATCTTTTCACAAAAATGTCGGGTTAAAACAGCTGAATCACATCGGTCAGCGAGTCGACACGATGCACATTGTGCACAAAAATCCCGGCGTGGCGCCGTTTGGTGTCGAGATGTATCGCCCTCCATCCGGCGGCGACCGCGCCGGCAATGTCGGTCGACGGGTTGTCGCCGATCATCAGGTGATGGCTCGGATCGTAATCGCCGGCCACTTTCATGGCATACTCAAAGATGGGGGCATGAGGTTTGTTGACCCCGATGTCGTCGCTCAACACCACGGCGTCGATCAACCGGTCGACACCGGCGGTGGCGAGCTTTTGCTCCTGGGTACCGTGAAAACCGTTGGAGAGCACCCCTATCTTGTAACCGCGCCGGTGCAGATGGTTTATCAGCTCGACAGCGCCCTCGATCACCCCGGGGCGGTGAGACAGAATGTCAAGATAGACCGGGTCGAGCATGAGGGCGGCCTCTTCGGCCTCATCCCGCTCCACCCCGGCGTCAGTCAGAGGCCCGGCAAAACGCTCGCGTCTGAGATAGTCTACGGTGATATCCCCGTTATTGTAAAGCTCCCAAAGGGGGCGGTTATAACTTTCGTAGACCTCTATCCACCGCCCGGCCGACGGGAAACAGCGCTGCAGCAGACCGGTTTGTCCATAGAGTATCGCCATTGCCTGACGGGAGTTGGCTGTGAAATCGACAATCGTGTCATCGATGTCAAGCCAAATCCATCTGACGTCGTTATATTTCATATTCTTTGAGGTCATCCTTTAATCTTCTATAAACCTACCGACATTCATTCACCCTCAAGCTTCCTGAGTTTTTTTACCGCCCTGACCGTCACCGGAAGTATCATAATCTCATAGACTGTCTTGAGAGCAGTCTGTGTGAGAATCAAAGTGACTATTGTCGACAGCGACAGGTTTCCCAAAAAAGCCAAAGGAAAGAATATCAACGAGTCGACGCCCTCGCCAAACAAAGTGGATACAATGGCCCTGAGTTTGAACCGGCGGTCGCGGTCGCGCGACTTCATGCGCGCCATCACGAGTGCGTTTACAATCGAGCCGGCCAGGAAGGCCACAAAGCTGGCGAAAAACACACGCGGCACGGCGCCAAAAATCGCCTCCATCTCGGCCTGACGCGTCCATTCCCGGGAGCCTGGCAAGATGATGACCAGCTGCAGGATGAGCGATACCGCGAGATTGACCGCAAAGCCGGTCCATATCATGAGTCGGGCCCGCTGCAACCCATAGACCTCTACCGTACAGTCATTTATGATGTAGGTAAACGGAAACAGCAATACTCCGGCCGTTATTGTCAGCGGTCCGATGTCGATTGTCTTGATTTCAACCAGATTGCTGATAATCAAAAACGCGGTGAAAGACACCACCAGCAGCATGTAGACGGTCGACACAGTTGGAGCCGACCCGTTGGAAGTTTTCATAATAGTCTTGTTTTTAACGAGGTACGAGCGGCGCTCCTGCTGCTCTCAAGCACTCGGGGGGGGTATGGTTGTCAACTTTGGGCCGGGACAGAAAGCAGCGCGTCGGCTATGCGGGGACACGCCTTTCCGTCGCCGTAGGGGTTGACGGCCCTTGACATTGAGTCATAGAACTCGCGGTCGGCAAGGAGACGGTCGACATTTGAGACAATGCGGTCGCGGTCGGTACCCACAAGCAACACGGTGCCGGCATCGACTGCCTCGGGGCGCTCGGTGGTGTCACGCATCACCAAGACCGGCTTGCCAAGGCCCGGCGCCTCCTCCTGAATACCGCCACTGTCGGTCAAAACAATGTTTGACTTATCCATCATGTAGACAAACGACAGATATTCGAGCGGCTCGATGAAAAACAGGTTTTCATATACACTCGCATCCTCGCCAAAAACACTGTGAATCGGGCGGCGCACGTTGGGGTTGAGGTGCATCGGGTAAACGAAATCGACATCGCGGTGTTTGAGAGCCAGCTCCTTGATGGCGTTGCATATCTCGATGAATCCCCGCCCGAAATTCTCGCGCCGGTGGCCGGTGATGAGCACCATGCGGCGGCCATCGCGGTCAACGCGTGCTGTGTCATATCCCGCCTCAAGCAGGCGGCCGTGAAGCTCATCCTGAAGAGCCTTGTCTCTCTTTATCTTGTCGACCACCATGTAGAGAGCATCGATGACGGTGTTGCCGGTAACAACAATGCTGTCGTCACTGACACGCTCGGAGAGCAGGTTCTGACGGGCCAACGGTGTCGGTGCAAAGTTATAGGTAGCGATGCGCGATGTCAACTGGCGGTTGATCTCCTCGGGCCAGGGGGAATACATATTGTAGGTGCGCAGCCCCGCCTCGACATGCCCCACCGGTATCTGGCTGTAGAAAGCAGCCAAAGCGGCCGATGTGGAGGTGGTCGTGTCGCCGTGAACAAGGATAACGTCGGGGTTGCTCTCCTTGATGATGTCGCGCATACCGGTCAGCACACGCGCTGTGATGTCATAGAGGTCTTGCCCCTGACGCATTATGTTAAGGTCATAATCAGGCTTGATGTCAAACAGTCCAAGCACCTGGTCGAGCATCTGCCGGTGCTGACCCGTGACGGCAACGATTGTTTCAAACTCAGCCTGACGTGTTTGGAGATGCTTCACCAGGGGCGCCATCTTTATGGCCTCGGGGCGAGTGCCAAACACAAGCATTATTTTACGTCTATCCATTTTTTGTTCAAAATTATCTGGCTGTCGGCCGCAGGCAAGCCCGGGGCAGTTAACCATATATGAATAACGTTAACAACCCCTTCTTATTGTGAAAAAAGTCCAAAAAATGTCGTTGGGCATTACAGCCGGTTGGTGTAAAGACGCATGGCAAAGCGCAGGTAGGGGCCCAGGCGGGAAAGGCGCGATGGGGTGATGATGAACCGATACAGGAACTCCAGGTTGTGATCCTGCCACCACCGGGGCGCCCTTTGCTGATGTCCCGAGTAGACATCAAACGAGCCGCCAAGCCCTTGATAGACAGCCGAGGGATGGTGCTGCTGCATCTGTTTCATGAGCATCTCCTGTTTGGGCGAGCCCATGGCCACAAACACAAAATCGGGCTTTCGCTCGGCGATATTGTCGATCAGCTCCCGGCGCTCCCGGTCATCCTTGATGTAACCGTCGCGGTAGCCGGCTATGTTGATGTCGGGATAGGACTCGCGCAGGCGGTCGACCACCTCGTTGACAATGCCTGGCTTGGCGCCGACCAGATAGAACGACTTGGTGTCGTGAAACCGATCGATCATTTTCAGCCAAAGCTCACATCCGGGTATCCTGACTGCCTCTCGGTGCCCCTTGTGGTGGAGCGCCTTGACAGCGCCGGCGCCGTCACAATAGCCTATATTGTCATTGATGAGTCGGGTCAGCTCATCGTCGGCATTGATCACCTTCTCGGCGTTAATGGCTACAAGTATGGCAGGATTGGCCGAGGCATAATCTATCAGATCGTCATCGCCTTTAAAGGGATAGACATTGACTCCTTTTACTTTTACCGCCTCAATCGCCATTTAGTCAAGCCTTTCCGTTAAAGATACCACAAAAGTCGATTATCTCCTTGTTTTTGTCGTCGATGTTCAGGTCTTTAAACACCGAGTGGCCGGTGAGCAGCGCCACGATGTCGGCACTGTCAAACGCCTGCCGATAGTCGACAAGACTGTATCGGGGATGGGAGGTGATGTTGGGCTCGACAATCATGAAATCGGCATTGCCATCCATCTGTGAGACTACGTTTGCCACAATCTCGGCTGCCGGCGACTCGCGCAGGTCGTCGATATCGGGTTTGAACGCCAGACCCATCATCGCCACCCGGGGGTTGCGCCCGTTGGCAATCTTGAATTTCAGGATGGCGTTGACAATCTTCTCGGCACTCCACTCGGCCTTGTAGTTGTTGATACGGCGCGCGGTGGCGATCAGGCGCGAGTCGGCGGGAAACTCGGCTGTCAGGAAATAAGGGTCGACAGCGATGCAGTGCCCCCCGACGCCGCAGCCCGGGCGCAGGATGTTGACACGCGGATGTTTATTGGCCAGTTGGATAAGTTCCCACACATTGATACCGGCATCGTCGCATATCAGCGAAAGCTCGTTGGCAAACGCTATCTGCACGTCGCGCGACGAGTTTTCGGTCAGTTTGCACATCTCGGCCGTCCGGGCATTGGTCGGATGAAGTTTCCCCTTGACAAAACGGGCATAAAACTCGCTTGCACGCTCGGTCGACTCAGGGTTGACGCCACCTATCACACGGTCATTGTTGACCAACTCATAAATCACATTGCCGGGAAGCACACGCTCGGGGCAATAGGCAATGGCGATTTTTCCTTTTAGCTCGGGGCGCTCGCTGAATATCAGCTCGGTCATCTTCTCGGTTGTGCCGACCGGCGATGTCGACTCTATTACAAACAGGTTGCCGGGACGTAGAAAGGGAATCACACTGCGGGTAGCCGCCTCGACGTATGAGATGTCGGGCTTGTGATTTCCCTTGAAGGGGGTTGGCACAACAATGAAAAAAGCATCAGCCTCACCGGGGGTTGTCGAGGCTTTGAACGAACCGTCGGCGATGACCTCTTTCAAAAGAGTCTCCATCCCCGGCTCGATTATGTGAAGATGGCCGGCATTGGTCTTTGCAACGACATCGGGGTTGATGTCAACGCCGTGAACCTTGATGCCGTTACGCGCGGCAATGATAGCGGTCGGCAAACCAATATAACCTAAACCAATAAAACAAGCGGTCATAGTATCCAAATAGCGAGGAACTTAATAGAACAAAGTTTCGGCTTGCCCGCGAGGGGAGCGACAGGCAATCGGGAATAAAACCACGTTGCACTCTATACCCTCCCCGGGCGGGGGTTACGGCTATGATTATTGCAACAATCGGTTTCGGGGTGCAAATTTATAAAAAATTTCTCAACCTTTTTAATTAATTCTCTTTTTTTTAAGCCATAAAGTGATTTATCGGCAACATCTGGCCTTCAAAGCCATGTTTGGGAGGGGCGTCCGACAGGAAAAAAACAGGGCTTGAGCCGGGGAGACGGGACTCGCTCAGAGTAACAGAGTGTAGAGGGTGAGGGCGGGCAAGACAAGAAGCAGCGAGTCGATGCGGTCGAGAATACCGCCGTGACCCGGCAACAGGTGCCCGGAGTCTTTCACGTGGATGGCCCGTTTCATCATCGACTCGATCAGATCGCCCAGCGTACCGGCCACGCCCACAAGCAGCCCCATGCCGACGAGCCACCCTATCGACTGGTGGAAAGCGGCGCCGAAACAATATTTATAGACAAATGCCGCGCCGATCGTGAACAATAGTCCTCCGAAAAATCCCTCCCAACTCTTTTTGGGCGAGATGCGTTCAAACAAGCGGTGGCGGCCAAACAGCGACCCGACACAGAAAGCGCCGGTGTCGTTGAGCCATATCATCACAAACATTCCGAGCAAGAGCGGCGCTCCCCCGGCGAGATAGACCTTAGGCATCAGCGCCAGAGGCAACACAACGTAGACCTGCCCCAGGAAAGAGTGGCCAAGCGAGGTGATGGGCAACTTGTCGGCCCTGAAAAGCTCAACAACCAGCCTGACGATCACATACACCAGGTAAAGCATCAGCATGTCGCCCAGAGACAGGGCCGACATAAAGGAGACACAGACCATCAGCAGCGCCCCGAGCAGGTCGATCAGCTTGACGACACGCGACCTGACCGGTATCGCCTTGAGCCGCTCAAACTCAAGCACACCAAGGGCGGCGAGAGTCGCCATCAAAAGGAGCAGGGTCCACTCGTTTGTGACAACCGTTACCACAATGAAAATCACATACAGCAGGCCGGTGAGCGACCGTTTTAGCAAATTGTTCATACACGTAATTTCAAATGACAGGCAAAAATAGTGAAACTTTTTGAATGTTGACTCCTGATGGCTTTGCTTATTAAAAAAAAGTGTCTAACTTTGTAGATACTCAAGTTTACAACACCAAAATTCCTTATACCATGACCACCACCAATCCTTTAGTAAAAGCGATAGGCCGCCGGCCATCCACTTTCACCAAAGACGACATAATACGCTATGTGGTTGACAACGACATCACGATGGTCAACTTCATGTATCCGGCGGCCGACGGCCGGCTAAAGACCCTCAACTTTGTGGTCAACGACATAGACTATCTCGACACCATCCTCTCGAGCGGCGAGCGTGTCGACGGCTCGAGTCTCTTCCCTTTCATCGAGGCGGGCAACTCCGACCTCTATGTCGTGCCGCGCTTTTCAACCGCCTTTCTCGACCCCTTCGCGCCGCTGCCAACCCTCACCCTGCTTTGCAGTTTCTTTGACAAAGAGGGCAACCCGTTGGCGCTCAGCCCCGTGGAGACGCTTGACCGCGCGTGCCGCGAGTTTACGGCTGTCACCGGCCTGACCTTTGAGGCGATGGGCGAGCTGGAATATTACGTCATCGCGCCATCGGTCGACTCCTTTCCCGCCGTCGACCAGCGCGGCTATCACGAGAGCGAGCCGTTTGCCAAATTCAACTCGTTCCGCGCCCGGTGCATGGCCACAATCGCCTCCATTGGCGGCTCGATAAAATATGGCCACTCGGAGGTTGGCAACTTCACCCACGAGGGGATGACCTACGAGCAAAACGAGATTGAATTTCTGCCGGTCGACGCCCGCGAGACCGCCGACCAGCTGATGCTCGCCAAGTGGGTGATACGCACCATGGCCCACCGCGACGGGCTTAACGTCACCTTTGCGCCAAAGATCACCGCCGGCAAAGCCGGCTCGGGGCTCCATTTCCACACACGCCTTATCAGAGACGGCAGGAACGTCATGCTCGAGACCGACGCCGAGGGCAACCGCCGACTCTCCACCGAGGCCCGGCGTCTGATCGCCGGCATGATGGTGATGGCCCGGTCGCTGACCGCCTTCGGCAACACCATCCCCACCTCCTACTTCCGTCTCGTCCCCCACCAGGAGGCGCCAACAAGCGTGTGCTGGGGCGACCGCAACCGCTCGGTGCTCGTGCGCGTGCCCTTAGGGTGGACAGCCGGCACCGACATGTGTGCCCTCGCCAACCCCGGGCGCAGCGGCACCCCCGCCCGGATGGTCGACCGCCAGACGGTCGAGATACGCTCGGCCGACGCCTCGGCCGACATCCATCTTTTCCTCGCCGGCCTCGCCGTGGCCGCCCGCCTGGGTTGGGAGATGGGCGACGAGGCTCTCAACATCGCCAAAAAGACATACGTTGACATCAACATACACTCGTCGGTAGCCCAAGAGCGGCTCACAACCCTCGAGCAACTCCCGACGACATGCAGCGAGTCGGCCGCCTGCCTGGCGACGGCCCGCGACATCTACGAGGCCCGCGGCGTGTTTGACCCCGCCATTATCGATGCCCGCATCGCCGCCCTGCGCGAGGTCGACTCTCAAGACCGCGATGCCGATATGATGACACTTGTAAAAAAACACTTCTACTGTGGATAAGAATCTTTTCAACTTTGACGAGCCTGAGGTTGACAGCGCCGCCGCCGGGCGTGTGGCCCGGCTGAGAGACGAGATTAACTCTCATAACCACGCCTATTATGTGCTAAACAGCCCGACAATCTCCGACCGTGACTTTGACATGCTCCTCAAAGAGCTCGAGCAGCTCGAGCGCGAGCACCCCGAGCTCGACGACCCCCTCTCGCCGACCCATCGCGTAGGCTCCGACCTGACTAAAGGGTTTGAGCAACATCTCCACATCCACCCGATGCTGTCGCTCTCCAACACCTACTCTATTGACGAGGTCGACGACTGGGCGCGGCGCGTCAGCGACTCGCTTGGGGGCGAGCTGCCAACGCTTGTCGGTGAGATGAAATTTGACGGCACCTCCATCTCGCTCATCTACAAGGGGGGCCGGCTTGTTCGCGCCGTGACACGCGGCGACGGCACCCGCGGCGACGTGGTGACAGCCAATGTGATGACCATCAAGAGCATACCACTGCAGTTGCAGGGCGACGACTACCCCGACGAGTTTGAGATGCGCGGCGAGATCGTGCTCCCCTGGACCGCCTTTGAGCGACTTAACGCCGAGCGGGCCTTCAATGAGGAACCACTCTTTGCAAATCCCCGCAACGCGGCCTCGGGCACCCTCAAGCTGCTCAACCCCGCCGAGGTGGCCCGCCGCGGCCTCGATGCCTACTTCTATTATCTGATAGGCGACAACCTGCCCTCCGACAACCATTATGACAACATGCAGCACGCCCGCCGGTGGGGCTTCAAGGTGTCGGACGCCATGACGTGCCTCAACTCGATAGACGAGGTTGACCGCTACATAAACCATTGGGACACCGCCCGCAAGGAGCTTCCCGTGGCCACCGACGGGTTGGTGTTCAAGGTCAACAACCTGCGCCAACAGCTCAACCTCGGTTACACCGCCAAGTCGCCCCGCTGGGCAATCGCCTACAAGTTTGCCGCCGAGCGTGCCCTGACCCGACTGCAGTTTGTCTCGTTTGAAGTCGGGCGCACCGGTGTTGTCACCCCCGTGGCCAACCTTGACCCGGTTTTGCTCTCGGGCACGATAGTCAAGCGCGCCTCGCTCCACAACGCCGACATCATAGCCGGCCTCGGCATCCACGACCACGACATGGTCTATGTCGAGAAAGGGGGCGAGATCATCCCTAAAATCACCGGCGTTGACCTGTCGACCCGCGAGACCGGGGCGCGACCGGTCTCGTTTGTCACCACCTGCCCGGCATGTGGCACCACCCTGACACGCATCGAGGGGGAGGCCGCCTGGATATGCCCCAACCGATGGGAGTGCCCCCCGCAGGTGATCGGACGCATCGAACACTTTGTCGGGCGCCGCATGATGAACATTGACGGCATTGGCGACGAGACCGCCAAAATGCTCTACGAGCGCGGTCTGGTTGTCAACGTGGCCGACCTCTATGACCTCAAGGTGGAGGATGTCGAGAACCTGCCCGGCTTTGCCCGGCGCAGCGCCGAGCGCATGATCGACGGCATCAGGGCATCGCTCGCCGTCCCCTTTGAGCGCGTGGTCTATGCCCTGTCGATACCTTACATTGGCGAGACCCTCTCAAAGAAACTGGCCAAAGCGGTGGTCGACATCGACCGCCTGATGAAGATGACTGCCGGTGAGCTCACCGGGATCGAAGACATCGGGCCACGCATCGCCGAGTCGATTGTCGACTATTTCAGCGTCGCCGCCAATCGCCTCATCATCGACAGGTTACGCCAGGCCGGAGTGCAGATGGCTGTCGACAGCACCACCCTCGGGGGCACCTCGACACTGCTCGAAGGCAAAACCATCGTCATCTCGGGCACCTTTGCCCGCCACTCGCGCGACGAGTATAAGGAGATGATTGAACGCAACGGCGGCAAAAACGCCGGCTCAATCTCCAAAAAGACATCGTTCATCCTCGCCGGCGACAACATGGGGCCCGCAAAACTCGAGAAAGCACGCTCGCTCGGCATTGCAATAATCGACGAAGACACCTTTCTGGCGGCTCTCGACGGCGATGAAAAACTACCGTAATTTTGATAAAAAGAAATAATTGCCTACTTTTGCGACAAATTAATCAACATTTCAACTAATTATTTATCACTATGAAACTTTATCGCGCTCTTGCCGTTGCACTGGTCATGATCATTGGCGCCGCAGCTGCAACCACCGCCTCAGCTCAATTCCGTTTCGGTATCAAGGCCGGTGTAAACATCTCCAAATTAAGCTTTAACAGTGACGTTCAGCAACTTCTCAACAAGGATAATCAGGCCGGTTTCACCGGTGGTCTGATGGCCGAATTTACCGTGCCCATCATCGGCATCGGTGGCGACGTCTCGGCAATGTATGTTCGTCGCAACGCCCAATACATGGAGCAGAACAACATCGCCACCGACCATCGCGACTACATCGAGATCCCCATCAACCTCAAGTATAAACTCGGCCTCCCCATGGTCGGCAACATCATCTCGCCCTACATCTTCACCGGCCCGTCGTTTGCCTTCCTGACAAGCCGCCGCGCCATCAACAACGCCCTCAAGAACAAATCGATGGACACCTCGTGGAACGTTGGTATCGGCGTTCAGCTGGTCAACCATCTTCAGGTATCGGCAAGCTATGGCTTCGGTCTTGGCAAGCAATTCAAGGTGCCCACCGGCGGCGACGTTGACGCCCGCAACAACTACTGGACCGTCACCGCGGCCTACCTCTTCTGATAACATCGTCCTGTAGCCTCAACCGAGGCCAACATAACCAACATAGAGCCGGAGCTCAAGAGCATTTTGCCCTTCAGCTCCGGCTCCCTTTTCATCTCTCCCACCGTAAACGTGTGAGAGAGGCCGTGCCATAATGTTGACACGGCCTCTCTCGGATTTTTACGGTTCCAAAACCGTGGGACCAGCTATTACCTGATCAGATATTTGACACCGTTGCAAATCACGACCACGCCGTGAACCGCGCGCGGGTCGACTTTCCGCCCGGCGAGGTCATAGCACTGATCGGGGTCGAGAGCGTCGGCCTCAACCTCCTCGATGCCGGTGACCGGGTTTGACACATGAACTGTGTAATACACCGGGTCGTCGGCCGGCTTGACGGCATCGGCGTTCTTTTGAACAAACAGGATGCCCTTTA
Organism: uncultured Muribaculaceae bacterium; assembly: GCA_964394205.1. GTDB lineage: Bacteria > Bacteroidota > Bacteroidia > Bacteroidales > Muribaculaceae > HGM05190. Next base: position 53,752 of record CAYMVS010000004.1, read on the forward strand.
ACTCGATGGTATAGGTCCACTCGATGAGTTTCTCGGGGTCTCCGACAAGACCGACAGTAAAAAGCTCGTCGAGAGGCTGCCCCGACTCGTCGTCCTTGTACAGGTCGGCGTTCTCGCTCGAGTCGGCGATGATGCGCAGGTCGACACCGTCGACAATGTTACACGAGATCGAGTGGGTCACGTCGGCGCGCTCGCTGAGCTTGATGTCATTGACCTCGCGGCGTCCCTCCTTCACTTGGTTGAGGGTAAAACCCTCGGGGAGTATAAACTCCATGTTGAAAGCCGAGTAGTCAAGGTCGTCATCGTCGTGCTGATACACCTTTATATAATTGACCGTGTGGCCGTCGGCGACAAGGGGCTCGGGAATCTCGGCCCAAACCCTGAGTTTGTCGGTTGTTGTCACCTTGTAGGCCGCAAGGGTGCTGAATGTCGTGACAACGAGTGATAGGAATAAGATGATTTTTTTCATTGTTTTCTGCGTGTTAGTCGTTTGGATTGAACCTTGGCGCGTGTGTCAAGGTAAAGATTGCGTATAGCCAGGGCATCCTGGGCGTTGATATTGCCATCCATGGTCACATCGGCTCCGTTGAAGTTGATGCTCGTGGCGGTACCGGTGTAGTAGTTGCGCGTCAGCACCACGTCGGCAGCGTTGACCTCGCCGTTGCCGTCGGCGTCGCCCGCCACGATGTTGAGCGAGGCCTCGCTCTGGCGGTTGCCGGCACGGTCGGTGGCGATGACGGTAAACTGGCTGTCGGCCATTGACACATCGGCCGTAAAGGTGAATGTGTCGGTGTCGATGTTGCCCTTGACAAGACGCCACTCGCCGGTGCCGGCTGTGCGGGCATAGAGGTCATAGATCCATATACCCGAGCCGGTGTCGCTACCCTCCACGGTGAAGGTGTAGGTAAAGCCATCGTCGGTCGTCTGGTCGACAATCTTAGCCTCGGGCAGCGTGTAGTCGGTCGTGTTGACCCACACCGGGGTGTTGATCGGCTCGTTGTCGTCAAAGATGATGGTGGCGCTGTTGGCAATCTCATCACCGTCGGCCACGCTTGGCAACAGGTCAATCGAGTAGGTCAGATAGCCGATACCCCGTTTTGAGTCATCGTTGACCGGCAGGATGCCGTCGTCCATATATTTTGAGGGCTCCATTGTCATCGGGTCGAGCGAGCGCAGGTTCCAGGTCGCTTTGCCGGTCGCCTCATCATAGTCAAAGGTCAGCTCGGCAACGGCGTTGATCGACGGCCGCATGTCGAGCGTCTTCACAAAGTGATGCCCGGCAGGCAGGTCGATCTCCTTGTCGCCAATCTTGAGCGTCAACGGCTTGAATGTCGCCCTGTCGAGCTTATCACCGTCAATGACGTTGTCGACCTTGATAACCGATGCCGAGGCTGTCGCTATCTCGGGGTCATTCTCAAACTCGATCGTGTAGTTGATCGTCTTCACACCAAGACCGATATACCGGTCGCCCGACGGCGACAGATAGCCCGTCATGTCGTTGGGGTCGCCCGACTGGTAGCAATCCACCAAATTACACGTTGGAGCCGGATAGAAAATATTTACCTTTCTTTTCCCGCCTGAACTGCCACTGCCACTACCTTTCTTTATAACCTTAATCCTGATTTTGGTTACTGTAGGATAGGCCTTGAAGATTCGGTCAATATTAAAATATTCTTTTGTAATGTTGTCGGCATAAGACTTGAAGAAACTGTTTGGCGAATGTTGCTGCTGCGACATCATTTTGTTAAATTGGAGCTGGGTTTCAAAGACGGCTTTGTAGTAAACATTTGATATACTGTTATAAGCCGTTATCTGGAGGGGCTTGACTTCTTGGGGGTTATCATCCTCAATGTCATCCTCGGTATCGTCGCCAAACAGCTCAAGGTGACAAAGCTCGCGAGCCGTCAATATGTTTGTCTCCTCATAATCACGCAGTTGCTCAACATCAAAATCTTCAGCCAGGAGTTCCTCAAATTCATCACTCCACGGCTGCCCGCACCAAGCATAAACCGGCACTAAATCATGAGGCGATGAATAAAGCCCGAGCGATAATCGGACAGTCTCACCAGGCCCGAGATACGGGATGAAAAGCGGCACCATCATGCCCTCTTTTTCAATGCCGAGCAAATTGTCGGTAAAAAAATACTCGGGCATCTCGGTTGGGATAACATCGTCGACATCATCAAGCGTAATAAAGTTTAGACACTCTACACCAATGCCTCGCTCGGTATTGGCCACGGCGATGTTGACAGGCACGCCCCAGCAGGACTGGTCGCTGCGGTTGGTGACGTCGATATAGATCTCGTAGGGGGTGCGGGCAATGCGGGGCGTCACAACCTCGACCGTGACATCGGCCTTTGACGGGGTGACAAGTTCAATCGCTCCACTCTTTGTGACGGTGACATCCTTGCCATCGTCATCAAACGTCGCCACGAGGTCATATCGACCTTCGGGCAGTTTCATGTCAGTGATGTTGAACAGTACATTCATGTCATAACGCGAGTCTACATTGACCGACTCATATAGCGAGAGCGTGTTGACACCGTTTGACAACTTCAGGCCCTTCAGTTTGTCAAAACCGTTACCATGCACGTCCATTCTCAGCAAACCTTTTGCTCCGGCTTTCTCGGGAGTGACCGTCAGCACTGCAAAGCGCGGTATATGCTCAAAATAGACTTTGGTGTTTGTCTTGCTGTAGCCTGAGATATCGTGAACGGCAAGATAATACCTGCCGGTTTGAGTCAACATCAGCCCACCGGTTGTCATGGCGTCATTTCCGGCTTTTGCCAAAACCTTGTCGGCATCGGGCGAATACAGTTCATACATGGCGCTCCGATCGAGCCTCAACGACAGTGTATCGCCGGCCTCGGCCTCAAAGCTGAACCATTTGATTTCGTTATCGCCAATGTATGAAACAGTAAGTTGGTCTTGATTCTCAATCTTCTCAATCGACCCTATCTCATACCTGACCCGAGTGTCTGTGAAGGGTCTTGTATCGGTAGTAACAATACCGTCAGGATCAGTGAACATCATGTTAAAGTCATTACGGGCAAAGACAGTCGGCTCTCCGTCAACCAATTCAAATGAATAGTTGCTTGATCGAAAAGGAACCTGCTGAATATCAATAAGACTAATAAAGTTAAAAGGATTTGCCACCTTGTCGAGTGCGACAAATTGTGATGAATCGATATTGTCGTTAATCCAATATTGATAAGTTTTGACCCCCTCACCCCCAAGTGGTATCTTTATAAACCAGGATGATACTATAGATGTAGAGATGCCTAATGGACTTGCAGCATAAACGTCGACTGAGTGAAGCCCTGTTGATAGTGATGATGCGTCAATATCAAGATGGATAGTATTGCCCATCTTAGACAAGCCGATTTCACCGGCGGTTTTACCGTCTATTAAATAATATCCACGCATCGTCGAAAGTTCTACGTCGGTTGGTGTGCGGATGAAAAAGGACTCATGGTATTCAGTAGCAAGCCCCGATTTGGATATAAGCTGAAATCCAAGTGTATGCAACCCTACCGAGACCTCATTTAAATCCATATTCAGCGGCAATGTTCCACCAAAAACGTTGCTGATATCATCTGTCCTATAATACTCCCCGTCAATGAAAAGCAATGCCATCCATTTTTCATTAACATTGGCTGCTGTCGTTTTCAAAAACATTGACGACAAGGTGGTTGAGAGTATATCATCTTTCTTGACAAGAACATTCAGCGAGTGAAAGCCGTCTTTCAGTCCATCGGTTGGAATGGAGAGGTGACCGGGCGTAAAATGAGTTAAATCATTTGAATTGTCAAACCAATACAATCCCGAATAATTCCCATCATCGCCACGAGCCTGATTCCCCCCCGTTGCAATAAAGACAGCAAGAAGCAAATTGGCTAATTTTTTCATTTGTCAAAATCTGTTTAGTTAGCTTTGACTTCAATATCTACCGACAGCAAGCCGTCGGCTGTCGTTTTCTTTGCCACATCGAATTTTGTAATTTGAGGACTGGTTGGAGTGGGGTCAAACGAAAATGACCCTCCATAGATTCCCACTTGTGTTCCATCACTGCCAATCCATTGAGCGGCAAGATCATCGTTAAGTTGGTAGGTCATCAAATCTTTGAACACATCAGCCTCCTCGGTTAAATCATTGTTGACAACATTGGTTGTCACTACCATATTCTTGAATGGATTTGTATCAGCCCCAAAGTAGTAACAGTTGTTACACATTGTTGAGGCAGAGAAATAACCATAGTTTATTGTATCATGCACAACACAATTATTCAAATTACAGCTTTCTATCCCTCCAACATCATTTATTGAAATATAGCAATTGGTAATACTCGTCCTAGTCAGACTTGACGACGTTTTCACAGCTGAATTTATCAATGTAGCGTTATATCCCCATAAATAATTGATTATACAATGTACAATTTTTAAATTCGATTCTTCATAACAATTTAATTGGTACTTAAAATAACATTTGGAAAAGATGCTATTACCCCAAGCTCTTACCTCGTCATTAAAAAAAATTCCCTCAATATTGCAATCAAATTTATCTTTAAACGAAATCATACCTACTATTATTGAGGAATTCTTATTTGGCATCATGCCGGCCCCTCTTAAAGTTATTTGTTTTGATATATCGTATGGTGTTGTAAAGGTTCCTGACGAGAGTGTGATGATGTCGCCGTCGACAGCAGCGGCGTAAGCATCCTTGAGGGCATTGGCTGAATAGTGGGTGGTGATCTGGCCGTCGTGGCTCAGGGTGGCCACCTGGGAGGTTTGGGCTGAGAGGGTGATGGCGCCGACGACGAGCGCGGTAATCATTAGCACTAATTTTTTCATAATTAAAGTGTGTTTGATCTTGGTGTGCTTTCATGACTCCCGCGAGAGCACCGGTTGGTGATTGATTGGTGTGTATAAACGAAAGACGTGGAGTCTGTTACCGTTGTTTGTCCCTCCACTAAAGGCTCTCGCATTGCCTACAGACAAAAGACAAACAACTGCAGAGCCCACGCCGATATGAAACGACACGCACCGACAACGCAGCCCACTCCCGCCCGCACCCTCTCGGGCGCGACGGGCACACGACTGTCGTCATGGCGTGTGGATATTACATATCCGTGAGCGCCTACCGTTGCAATGTTCATGTTGTCTGTTGGAATTTGCGAGATTCTTAGTGGACAAGAACAAAG
>CAYMVS010000005.1:0-41572 GCA_964394205.1 uncultured Muribaculaceae bacterium
CCCTCCTCACTTCTCCCTCCTCACTTCTCCCTCCTCACTTCTCCCTCCTCACTTCACCCCCTCACTCCTCACTTGCATACTTGGAGAATTTGTTTTATTTTTGCCGTAAAATAGTATGTTATGCTCATAATCGGTATTGCAGGCGGCACCGGGTCGGGAAAGACGACGGTTGTCAACAAGATTATTAATGCTTTGCCCGCGGGCGAGGTGGCTGTGCTCCCCCAGGATTCCTATTATAAGGACTCGTCGCACATTCCTCCCGAGGAACGCTCCAAGATTAACTTTGACGAGCCGGCGGCGATTGAGTGGTCTTTGCTTGAGCAACATATACGGGAGCTCAAGCAGGGGCACCCGATCGAGATGCCGACCTATTCCTATCTGACATGCACGCGCCAGAAGGAGACTATCACGGTCGAGCCCCGCGACGTGGTGATTGTCGAGGGGATATTGGTGTTGAGTCAGCCGTCGATGCGCGACGTGATGGACGTGAAGGTGTTTGTTGATGCCGACCCCGACGACCGGTTGATACGTGTCATCTCGCGCGACTGTGTGGAGCGCGGACGAACCCCCATGATGGTCATCAACCGGTATCAGGAGGTGCTCAAGCCGATGCACCAGATGTATATCGAGCCCTCAAAACGGTATGCCGATCTTATTGTGCCTCAGGGTGGTAACAACACGGTGGCGATCAATCTGCTGACCCAGTATATCGAGTCGTGTCTGACCAAGGCGCGTCGCAGCGAGGTCGTGGAGGGGCCGGCACGATGAGCGAGGAGACGGTAAAAGCCCCGGCAGAGGAGGTGAAATCGGTGCTGCGCACTGAAAACCTGGTCAAGAAATATGGCCGGCGCACGGTGGTCAACCATGTGTCGATCAATGTCAAGCAGGGCGAGATTGTCGGGTTGCTCGGGCCCAACGGGGCGGGGAAGACGACGACGTTTTACATGACCGTGGGGCTTATCACGCCCAACGAGGGGGAGATTTTCATCGACGGCAACAATATCACCAAATATCCGGTCTACAAGCGTGCCCGCGCCGGCATCGGCTATCTGGCACAGGAGGCCTCGGTGTTCCGCAAACTGAGTGTCGAGAACAACATACGCGCGGTGCTTGAGATGACCGACACGACGCCCGAGTATCAGCGTGAAAAGCTCGAGAGCCTCATCAGCGAGTTTAACCTGCAGAAGGTGCGCCACAGCCTGGGCGACCAGCTGTCGGGCGGCGAGCGGCGCCGAACGGAGATTGCCCGCTGTCTGGCCATCAACCCGCGTTTCATCATGCTTGACGAGCCGTTTGCCGGGGTTGACCCTATCGCGGTCGAGGATATCCAGCAGGTTGTCTATAAGCTGAAAGAGAAAAACATCGGCATCCTCATAACCGACCATAACGCGCCCGAGACACTGTCGATCACCGACCGCGCCTATCTGCTGTTTGACGGGCGCATCCTCTTTCAGGGCACGAGCGAGGAGCTGTCGGAGAATCCGATCGTGCGCGAGAAATACCTGGGCCGCAACTTCACCTTCATCCGTAAGAAATTTGAGTGAGGCTCTGCCCGGGCTCACTTTAATGGCGATTTTTTTGCTATTGTTGAGTGATTGGTTTATCTTTGTGTCTGAAGAACGATTGATTTGACACAATGAGGTATATCAGCACCTGTAACCCAAACCGGACCTATTCGTTTAAGGAGGCAGTCATGCAGGTGACGGCCCCCGACGGCGGCCTGTTCATGCCGGCCGAAATCAGGCCGTTGCCGCGTGCTTTTTTCAACAATATCGCTCAGATGTCGATGAGCGAGATTGCCTTTGTTGTCTCAAATATCCTTTTTGGTAGCGATTTTGACGCCGAGGTGATAAAGAATATAGTGGAAGACAGTCTGTCGTTTGATATTCCCGTGCGCCACATCGGCGACTCGTCGATAAGCGCCATCGAGCTGTTTCACGGGCCCACGCTTGCCATCAAGGATGTCGGGGCCCGGTTTATGGCCCGGTTGATAAGGCATTATCTGTCGCCGTCGACGCCAATCAATATCATTGTGGCCACCACGGGCGACACCGGCAGCGCGGTTGCCGCCGGCTTTAAGGATATGCCCGGGGTCAAGGTGTTTATCCTTTACCCGTCGGGTCACACAAGCAGCATCCAGGAGGCTCAGTTTTCAACCCCCGGGGGCAACATAACCGCCATTGAGATCTATGGCACGTTTGACGACTGCCAGAACCTTGCCCGCCGGGCGCTTTCCGACAGCGAGCTGACGTCGCGCGCCCCGCTGACGTCGGCCAACTCGATCAACGTCGCGCGGTTGCTGCCCCAGACGCTCAACTTCTTCCAGGGGTATGCCAGGATGGTCGAGAGTGGCTGTGACCCCTCACAGATTGTGACCTCGATACCCTGCGGCAACCTGGGCACCCTCGTGGCGGCCATCATCGCGCGCCGCATGGGGTTGCCCCTCAAGCGCATAGTGGCCGTCAATAACACCGACGGCTTCTTCAGCCGGTTTGTCGAGACGGGGAGCCTCGAGCCAAAGGTGCCGCGGGAGACCCTCACGCGTGCCATTGACATCGCCTCGCCAGCCAATCTGGAGCGTGTCAGGTTCCTTTACGGGGGCGACCGCGAGGCGATGGCGCGCGACATAGAGACGGCGATGGTTGGCGACCCCGAGATTCTGCAGACCATCGGGAGTGTCGACCGCAAGTATGGCTATCTGCTCGACCCCCACGGAGCCGCGGCCTATCACGCCCTTGAGGCGAGCCTGCGCCCGGGCGAGGCCGGCCTTGTGGTTGCCGCCGCCCATCCGGCCAAGTTTGTCGAGGCGGTCGAGAAGGCTGTCAGGCGGCCTGTCGAGCTGCCCCCGGCGATTGTCGGGCTGCTGACGCGCCCGCGCTACCGCAAGCGCCTCCCGGCGTCCTACCCGGCCCTGCGCGACTTTCTGTTGTCTAAACTATAAATAAAAATAAAACTCAACAAGATGGCAAATAAACGTATCCTCAAGAAACAAGTGCAACATGTTTGTGGCGACATCGCCGCCGAGTGTATCTTTGCAAGCGAGTATATCCCTGGCGTCGACGCCGACAAGATGGGCGAGCTTGTTTGCCGCGTGGCCGTGCTTCAGCAAAAGACGGTCGAGAAGCTCAACTTCTCGTTTGACAAGACTCCGGCCGACTTTGAAACCCGCGGGCAATATAACAAGGCCCACCGCGCCTATTGCTCGGCGGCCTACAATTCGTTGAAAGAGTCGTTCAACAATGAGGTCAACGAGATTGTTAAAGCTATGAACGCCTTGCTGCCCGACGCTGCCCGTCAGGTCAACAAGCAAATAGCATCTGAAAAATAAAATCTATGTGGCTTTCACGACTCATACTGAAACTGGCCGGATGGAAGGTGGACATCACCGTTCCCGATTATAAAAAGGTAATCATCTGTGTCGCCCCCCACACGAGCAACTGGGATTTTGTGCTTGGCAAGCTGGCCTACTGGTCGGTTGGGCGCCACGCCGGTTTTTTGATCAAGGAGTCGTGGTTTTTCTTTCCTCTGAATCTCTTTTTCAAGGCTTTGGGTGGCATCCCTGTGCCCCGGCGCAGGGGGTCATCGCTGGTCGAGACCATCGTGGAGCGTTTCAACCAGTCGAGCCGCATGGCCCTGGCCATCACCCCCGAGGGGACGCGCTCGAGCACTCGCGACTGGCGCCACGGTTTCCTGTATATCGCCATGCAGGCCCATGTGCCGATAGTACTCGGCGCCATCGACTTCAAGACCAAAGAGATTGTGATCACCCGCGAGTTCCGGCCCACGGGCGATGTCGAGGCCGACATGCGCTCGATCAAGCAGTATTACAGCCAATTCACCGGTCGCTATCCCGACAAATTTTCTACCGACTGACCCCCATCCCCATGAACCTGAAAATCGCCGCTCCGCGCCACGATATTGTCGCCGCCGACGTGCATGAGAATCTGATAACGGCCGCGGCAACCCTCAACCATGTTGACCGGGACACCGACGTGGTGGTGCTCCCCGAACTTTTCTCGACCGGTTTTGTCGCCAACCCCGAGGTGGCGCGGGCCGTGGCCGAGGGTAACGACGGGCACACGATCGACGACGTGACCCGTTGGGCCTCCTATTTTGGTTTTGCCATCGCCGGCACTTTTATGGCCACCGACGGCAGCCGCCTCTATAACCGCGCCTTTTTTGTGGAGCCCTCGGGCGACAGATATTTTTATGACAAGCACCACCTGTTCAGTCTCGGCACCGAGGCCGAGCTGCTCACCGCCGGCACGACGCCGTCGCCGGTGATACGCTACCGGGGGTGGAACTTCAAGATGTTTGTGTGCTACGACCTGCGATTCCCGGTGTGGTGCCGCAAGCGCGACAATGAGTTTGACGTGATGCTTTTTCCCGCCAACTGGCCCGAGGCGAGGCTCTATCAATTCCATCAGCTGCTGAGCGCGCGCGCCATCGAGAACAACGCCATTGTGGTCGGGGCCAACCGGGTGGGCTCCGATGCCGGGGGCGTCTATCCGGTCAACGGCTCGGCAATCTTTGACCTGTTGGGGCACAGCGTGGGGTCGACCGACCATCACGGCACGCTCTACGCCACGTTTGACTATGACCGTCTCAACCGTCAGCGTGACGCCATCCCCACTTACCGCGAGGCCGACCGCTTCACTCTCTGCTGAGGCCAAAGGATAACTCTCATATCTTTTTGTATTGTCAATTGGAAATTTAGAGTTATATTTGCACTCGTTTTTGAGCGAATAAAAATTGAAGCGGCTCCTCCTATATATACTGTCATTCATTTTCCTATGTGCAGCGGGCGCGATGGCCTCTCACAATACACCGACCACGGTTCCGACAGCCCCGGCGGCTGCCGACACTCTGGCCGGCAGGATGGCGCGCCCCGACACAGTCGTCCCCGCGGCCGACAGTCTCGCCGCCGCTCCCGACAGCCTGACGGCCGACACTCTTGCCACGTCCCCGCGCCGCCCGCGCCGCCCGCGCCACAACCGCTTGAGCCGCACTCAGATAGACCCTGAGCCTCAGGCGGTAAAGATACGCCGCGTCAAGAGCGACCTCGACGCTCAGGTCGACTTTTCGGCCACCGACTCGATGATGCTCATCGGGCGCAACAGGGCCATAATGTTCGGGCCAAGCTCGGTGAAATATGGAAACATAGGGCTCGACGCCAACTCGATCGATATGGACATGACCACAAGCACGGTCTATGCCGTCGGCGTGCCCGACTCGACGGGCGAGGTGAAAGGGTCGCCGGTGTTTGACGACAACGGCACCTCCTACGAGTCAAAGACGATGGACTATAACTTCAAGACCGGCAAGGGATTCATCACCGATGTGGTCACCCAGCAGGGGGAGGGGTATCTCACCGGTGGGTCGACAAAAAAGGTTGACGACAATACATTTTATATCGAGAACGGGCGCTACACCACCTGCGATCAGCATGACGACCCCCACTTCTGGCTTCAGCTGACCAAGGCCCGGGTGCGCCCCAAGAAGGATGTGGTGTCGGGCCCGGCCTACATGGTTCTTGCCGGCTTGCCTTTGCCGCTGGCAGTTCCGTTCGGCTATTTCCCATTCAGCGAGAGCTACTCGTCGGGCATAATCGTGCCCTCGTTTGGCGACGATTACAACCGCGGCTTCTACCTGAGCAACGGCGGGTATTATTTCGCCATCAACGACAATATTGACCTGGCGCTGACCGGCGAGCTCTATACCAAGGGCTCATGGGGAATCCAGGCACGCTCGTCCTACGTGAGACGCTACAAATTTTCTGGCAGTTTTGACATCTCCTATCTCAAGACGATCTATGGCGACAAGGGGAGTCCCGACTACTCGACACAGACCAACTTTCAGGTGGTGTGGAGCCACTCACAAGACGCCAAGGTCAACCCCAACATGAGCTTCTCGGCAAGCGTCAATTTTGCCACATCGGGCTATTCACGCAACGACCTCAACAGCTACTATTCAAGCGCTTTCACCGAGAACACAAAGAGCTCGACCGTCAATATGACCTACCGTTTCCCGAGCTCCAAATGGTCGCTGTCGACAACAGCCAATATCTCTCAGCGAACCCAGGACTCCACGCTTACCGTCTCTTTTCCCAACATCACCGTGACCATGTCACAGCTCTACCCGTTCAAGCGCAAGCGGGCCATAGGGGCCGAAAAATGGTATGAGAAAATCAAGATCTCCTACTCGGGCGTTTTCAACAACTCGCTGACCTCGCGCCAGGACCAGTTTTTCAAAAAGAGCCTCATCAAAGACTGGCGCAACGGCATGAAACACACCCTGCCAATCTCGGCGACCTTTAACGCGTTCAAATATGTCAACATCACGCCGAGCATCAATCTGACCGACCGCATGTACACCACCAAGGTGCGCCGTCAGTGGGACCCCAATGCCTCGCGTGAGATTTGCGACACCTCCTACAACTTTTATAATGTGTGGGATTTTAACGCGGCCATCTCGCTCGACACCAAGATCTACGGTTTCTTCAAGCCGCTCCCCATCTTTGGCGACAAAGTGAAGATGATACGCCATGTGCTGACTCCGACGGTGTCGCTGTCGGGGGCGCCCGACTTTGGGTCGAGCTTCTTTGGCTACTATGGCAACTATTCCTATATGAACGCTCAGGGGGAGACAATCAACCGGCAGTACAGCTATTTCCCCAACAGCCTCTTTGGAGTGCCCGGCACCGGGCGGCAGGGGAGCCTGTCGGTATCGCTGGCCAACAACCTCGAGATGAAGGTCAGGAGCGACAACGACTCTATCGGGGAGCGAAAAATCTCGCTCATCGAGAATTTCACTGTTTCTCAAAGCTACAACTTTGCAGCCGACTCGATGAACTGGAGCAACATCAACACCTCCATCATGTTGCGTCTGGTCAAGAATTTCAATCTCAACCTGGCGGCCACGTGGGACGTCTACACCTATCAGCTCAACGAGTCGGGCAACCCGGTGCGCGTCAACATACCGCGCTGGAAGGCCGGTAAGGGTATAGGGCGCCTATCGAGCACCGGCACCTCGTTCTCCTACACCTTCAACAACAACACTTTCAAGTCAAAGAAAGGGAATGACAAGAAACAGCAAACTGAAGATCAGCAGTTTGCCCAAGACACTTCCGACTATCAGTCGCCCGAGCAAAAGTCTCGCGACGGCGACCATGACCATGACAGCGACTTGCAGTTTGACCCCGACGGCTACATGAAGTGGGAGGTACCGTGGAGCCTGACGTTCAACTACTCGGTCAACTACGGCTATGGCGAGTTTGACAAGTCAAAGATGGAATATAAGGGGCGTTTCACCCAAAACCTCAGTCTGTCGGGCAACATCCGTCCGACAAAAAACTGGAACTTCTCGTTTACCGCCAGCTATAACTTTGACACCCACAAGCTGGCCTATATGAACTGCAATATCTCGCGCGATATGCACTGCCTCACCATGCGCGCCAGTTTTGTGCCCGTGGGTCCCTACAAGAGCTACAATTTCCACATTTCAGTCAAGTCGTCGCTGCTCTCCGACCTCAAGTATGACAAGCGCTCGTCGATACGCAACGGCATCTTGTGGTATTGACGGTCAGCAGACTGTGCCGGCTCTGCCACCTGTCGGCCCTGTAAGCTGGCTGACCTGGTATTGACCGGCGTTGGCTTCACCTTTTTCTTTTCGGGCGGTGGTCTGACACAGCTTTAAAACATCATGACAGGGCAAGCCCGAGACAGTTTTCTGCCCCGGGCTTGCCCATAAAGATTAGCTAATGTTTCTACTATTGTCTTAGTGATTCAATATATTGAAATTGAAAGGGATTTTTAAATCGTCAGATGAGTTGTTGACTCAAATAAGATTAATAGTTCCACTGGCAGGCTACCATTCTCAGAGCGTCGTCGCCTGTTGTGCGCATGTCGGTGATGAAGTTGTAGCGGCAGTTGATGTAAACCAAAGCGGGGTCAAATGAAACATCGAGGATGTTGAGCTGGTTGTTGTTGCAGATAACGCGCTGCAGATAGGTCTGGTTGCTGAGCATCAACTGGGTAAGGTCGTTGTAGCAGCAGTCAACAAAGAGCAGCTGGGGGCAGTTCTCAACGCTGAGGGTGGTCAGGTCGTTGTAAGAGCAAACCAGGTCGAGCAGGCCGGTGCAGTCCTTGAGGCCGAGGGTGGTCATTGAGTTGTCAGAGCAGATGAAAGAGCTCAAAGAGGGGAGACCCTGAACATACATGTTGGTGATGCGGTTGTCGTCGATGTTGAGGTTCTGGAGTGACTCAACGCCCTGGAGGTTAAGGCTTGTCAGCTTGTTGTAACCGCAGTAGAGGTTTTTGAGCTGAGTGCAGCCGGTGATCATGAGAGTCTCAAGGTGGCAGCCCTGGCAGTTGAGAGTTTTCAGAGAAACAGAGTTGGCCACGTTGAGGTCAACAAAGTAGTTGTTGCTGACATTGAGGTTGGTGATCACGGGTGATTGAGACACGTCGATGTCGGTCAAGCGGTTTTTGTAGACGGTAAGAGTCTGCAGGGCTGAAGTACCGCTGACGTCGAGAGTCTTAAGGACGTTACGGGAAGCGTTGAGCTCAACCAAAGCGGCGTCGCCGGCAACAGAGAGGCCGGTGAGGCTATTTCGCGACACGTCAACTTTCTGAAGGGCGGTGAAGCCGCTCAGGTCAAGGTTGCCGGCGATTTTTTTGTCTTTCCAGTCGATGGCTGTCACGTGGCCATTTTCAACGGTAACACCCTCGATTGAGGCGAGAGCATTGAGGTCGGTTACTTTAAGAGCCTGTGCATTGGAGGCGTCTTTTTCGGCAGGCTGAGCCAAGAATGCTTTGAGGGCCTTTGCCTCATTCTTGTCTACTTTCTGGGCGAAAGCGGTCATGCATCCAAGCACAACAGCCATCATTAAAATCATTTTTTTCATAAAAACAATAGTTTGTTGGGTTTATTTTTATTTTGATAACAATAATTGTTGAATAAAAGTTTGCTGAAAATTACAATTTTTTTTTGTTAGCAAAAAATTTTAACAGAAAAATTGCAGCTTTTGAATGAATTTTTGTCAAATTTCTATCGGTTTGACCCCTTTAGAAGGGCGGTTCTTCAATTTGTGAACCCAAAATGTCAGCCGAGCCGCCACCTAAGGGCGCCAACGGGGGTAGCGCCGAGGTGTTGACCTGAGAGTCGGTGTTGAGCCGTGACGCCACCACGGCGGGGCCCTGGTCGGGGCCGTCAAGGTTGATGGCGTCGTCCCAGTTTTCAAAGCGGGCAAACTTGTTTCGGAATCTCAATTTGACATCGTCGACGCGACCGCTGCGGTGCTTGGCCACGATAAACTCGGCGAGGCCGCGTATGTCGTTGCCGGCGGCATCTGTCCCCGAGCGGTTGTAATACTCGGGGCGGTGGATGAAGCAAACGATGTCGGCGTCTTGCTCGATGGCGCCGCTCTCGCGCAGGTCGCTCAGCTGAGGGCGCTTACCCTCGCGGCCGTCGCCTCGCGACTCGACACTGCGGTTGAGCTGTGACAGGGCGACGATCGGTATGTTCAGCTCCTTGGCAAGCTGCTTGAGCGAGCGCGAGATGAAGCTCACCTCCTGCTCGCGGCTGCCAACCTTGACTCCCGAGGCGTTCATCAGCTGCAGGTAGTCGATGATGATGAACTGCACATTGTGCTCGCGCACGAGGCGCCGGGCCTTTGTCCTGAGCTCAAAGATGGAAAGCGAGCTCGAGTCGTCGATAAACAGCGGGGCGCCATAGAGGCTCTTGACGCGCGACATCAGCTGGTCCCACTGCATGGGTTGCAGCTGTCCGCTCTTGATGACCTCGCCCTCAAGCTCACACACATTACTTATAATACGGTTGATGAGCTGAATGTTTGACATCTCGAGCGAGAAGATGGCCACGGGGGTGTTGTAGTTGACGGCCATATTCTTGGCCATGGAGAGCACAAAGGCGGTTTTACCCATGGCGGGACGCGCGGCAATGATGATCAGGTCGCTGCGCTGCCATCCAGAGGTCAGCTTGTCGAGGTCGTGGAACCCGCTCTCGATGCCGCTCAGGCCCGAGGCTCGGTTGGCCGCCGTCTGAATCTGCTCGATGGCCGACGAGATGACCGGGTCGATCTGTGTGACGTCTTTCTTGACATTGCGCTGTGAGATCTCAAAGAGCTTGCCCTCGGCCTCCTGCAGCAGGTCGTCGACGTCGTTGCTCTCGTCAAACGCTTTTGACTCGATTGCCGACGCAAAGCTGATCAGCTCGCGGGCAAGATATTTCTGGGCAATGATGCGTGCATGATATTCAATGTGGGCGCCCGACGAGATACGTGAGGTGAGCGATGACACAAACACCGGGCCTCCTACCTCTTCAAGGGTGCCGTTGATGCGCAACTGCTCGGTGACCGTCAGCATGTCGATGGGGCGCTGGGTGGCGCCGAGCGACTGGATCGCTTCATAAACCTTCTGGTGAACCGGCTCGTAGAAACTCTCGGGCTTGAGGATGTCACACACAATGGTGTAGGCGTCTTTCTCAAGCATCAGTGCACCCAACACGGCCTCTTCAAACTCGATGTCGCGAGGCTGGATGCGCCCGCCGTGATCATAGACGGGACCACGGTTGTCACCGCCGCGTCGGTTGCTGTATGTCTGGTTGGGTTGGGGCATGGCGATTAGATTTTTTGTATCGCAAAGATAACACGTTTTTCAATTCATGTCAACTGTTGCCGGCGTTTTTTGAATAACTTGCCTGATTATTGACATTTTATTAACTTTGCCGTTGATATGAAAAAAGAAGATTTGAAAATCGTGTTTTTGGGAACGCCCGATTTTGCCGTGGAGAGTCTCGACGCTATGGTAAAGGGGGGCTATAACGTGGTTGGCGTTGTCACGACGGCCGACAAGCCTGCTGGCCGCGGGAAGAAACTTCAGCAGTCGCCGGTCAAGCAGTATGCCGTCGAGCATGGACTGAAGGTGCTTCAGCCGGTGAGTCTGAAAGATGAAACGTTTGTCGACGAGTTGCGCTCGTTGGGCGCCGACCTGTTTGTGGTTATCGCTTTCCGAATGCTCCCCCGGGTGGTTTGGCAGATGCCGCGCCTGGGCACATTCAATCTTCACGCCTCGCTGTTGCCTCGTTACCGTGGCGCCGCCCCGATCAACTGGGCAGTCATCAATGGCGACACCTACACCGGGGTCACCACGTTTTTTCTCAAGCACGAGATTGACACAGGCGACATCATCGCCCGCCAGAGGGTCGAGATTTTGCCTGAAGACAATGTCGGTGATGTCCACGACAAGCTGATGCATCTTGGCGCCGAGCTGACGGTGAAGACCATCGACAGCATTATCGACGGGTCGCTGACCACTATCTCTCAGGAGGAGCTGACCGCCATGGAGAACTGTGAGCCGACCTCCGCGCCCAAGATTTTCCACGAGACGTGTCGCGTTGACTGGACCAGGAAGGCTGTCGAGGTGCATAACCTCGTGCGCGGGCTGTCGCCCTATCCCGGCGCGTGGTCGTTTATGGTTGACGGCGACGAGGAGCCCCGCTCAATGAAGATCTTTGAGACTGCGCTGACCGACATTCCGGCCTCGGCCGAACCTGGTAAAATCACCGTCGAGGGGAACAAAATGATGGTCAACACCGGCGACAGAATGTTGGAAATAAAGGTTGTCCAGGCTCCCGGCAAGCGACGCATGACTGTCGATGAATACCTGCGCGGCTCCCGGTTGGCCAATCCCCGTTTTACCAACTGAATGTCGAGGTGAGGGTCGAGCGGTTGCCAACACCGTCGGTCGCCGTGATGACGGCGCGGTGGGTGGAGCCGGTCTTAAACCGTGTCGGGTCCATTTTAAATTCCACAAGATTGTTCTTGCCGTCAAGCTCGGCGAGCGCATACTTGCCGTCTATTTCAACCCGGTAGCCGGCGAGGCCGCTTATTGTGTCTTTCACCCTCCAGGCCAGATAGCCCTCACTCTGTCTCTCGGGCGAGATGACCTCAATCGTGGGGTTTGTGTCGTCGACCATCACGGCATATCGTCCCGGCTGTGAGACCTGAGCCGCAATCACATCGCCCGTCACCTTACCACCGATACCGGTGGCCGACTCCCCCTTGAGGCTGACGATACACAGTTTGTCGCGGTTTTTTATGGAGGAGGGGATAGCGATGGTCAGCCTGACATCTTTGGCAAACGGTTTCATGCCGGTCTGGAGCAGAAAGATGTCCGACAAAAAGCGTCGCGAGGACGGCTTGACCGATGAAAAGGCGACCTCGGTGTCGTCCCACAGCGCGTCCCGGCCAATCTCGACAACCCCGCCCAGGCAGTGGAGCGAGTTGTAGCCGCCGGGGCGCAGCAGGGAGCCGCGGCGGTCGTAGCGGGGCATCCGGGAGGGGCGTTTCCCCCTGATGGTGAAGTTGACAATCTTTTGATTGCCAAACTCATCCTGCAACACATATTTACAATGATAGTCGCGCTCGGCGTTTATGTTGATGACGCCGTCGGAGGGCGTCGCCCCCATGAGCATCGACAGGGGGCGGGCAGCGGGGATACGTGACCACTCGGCCCACCCGCCGCCGTCGACAAGGCGCGTGTAGTCGACAAGTGTGTTGATGGCGCGGGTGGCCCGGTAAGGGAACCGGTCGATCACTCGCCCCATCACCGGCTTGCCGTCAACAAAAAGCACAAGTGTCTTGACCCCGAATATGTTTGAGCTGCCATCCATCTCGTCGTTACACTTGATGGCCGGGATGACGCGCCCCCAGGCGGTAAAAACTTTCTCGTCGTCACGGCCCTGGGCCGCCGGTTTGTAGCTGCCGTTGACAATGCCACGGGGCGCGTCGGGATAGAGGTAGAGCGCGTTGTAATAGGGCGCCTTTGTGTCGGTGAAATGTCGCTTGAAGAAGGGTAGAGGATCCATAGGGTCGCCGGTGGCGAGATCCTCGACATTGAAGTGGAGATGAGGGCCCCCCGACGAGCCGGCGTTTCCGCTGAGACCTATCACGTCGCCGGCCTTGACGGGAAACTGCTCCGGGCCCCAGGCGAGCTCGATGTCAAAAGTCTCACCGGCATATTGTGCCTCCCAGACCACGCGGTCAATCGCCGGGGCAAACGACTTGAGGTGGCCATAGACGGTGACAAGACCGAGTTGAGGATGAGTGACATAGACCGCGCGACCGTAACCCCATGGAGACACCTCGACCCCCGACACATAACCGTCGGCCACAGCCATGACGCGCCGGCCGGTCTCCCCGCCGGTCTTGAAGTCGAGACCCGAGTGAAAATGATTGGGACGCAGCTCGCCGAAGTTTGCACTCAGCGCCGGCTCCCCCTCCAGGGGTAGGCGCAACGTGGCGTTGCCCCCCGTTGCGGTCGACTCGAGCATAGACAACAATAAGGCAAGTAAAAGAGCGAGTGAAGGTTTTTTCATCAACTCACAGCTCTTTGCGGCCCGTGGCGAGGTCAAAATGACATTGGACGATGCCGAGGTCAATCTTGGTGTAGGGGCCGCGCGAACGGGTGGCGCTGACGGTGCCGTCGTCCAACAGCTCAAATTTGAATTTCTGTTGATTTAGGGCGGTCGGGGCAAGGAGCGCCATGTCCACGCCATGCCTGAACCACTCGGGAGCGGCGTCATATCCCGGGGCGACCTGCTCGGGACGCTTTATCTTGTGTGGGCGGCCATGATCCACACCATATCCCATGGCGATGACCGCAAATATTTTCTCGTAGGGGGCATGGCTGACCGGTATCTTGCTCTTTGAAAAGGTCAGCCCGACCCAGCATGTGTCAAGCCCTATCGACTTGGCATACAGCACGGCCAGCTCGCCGGCATAACCAAGACGGCGCTCGGTGTCGGCGTCGTTTTTGTCGCCAATGAGCACCATGTAGTTCCTTACGTTCTTGAATTTGCCGTAAGTGGTCAAAAACGAGCCAAAAGCCCGAGGCTCGTTGATGATGGTGGCGATGTTGATGTGGTATTGGTCGTTGAGACTGGTGGTGTAGGCCGTCAGTTTCTCTATCACATCGGGGGGAAGGGGGGTGTCAAGGTAGTTTCTTACCGAGTGACGCTCTTTGATGATTTCTTCTATTTTCATAATTGGCAAAGATAGGTGATTAAATTGAAAATCAAAAATTAAAATTCATAAATTGGTAAATTGGTTGTTGGTGTAAAGGGGAATAATTATAATTTTTTCATTTTTTAACCTATGTTTTCAGAAAAAACTGTTTTTTTTTGTTATAATAGTATAATCACGTTTTAAACAACATTCATCAATATGCGTTTCACGACATTCATACTGTCTCTTTTACTCTGGCCGGCGCTGACATTCGTCGCCCGAGGGGAGAACCGGGCCGATTCAATCGCGTCCGACACGACTATCGTGGAGGCCCACAGAATGAATATCGTAGAGACGATCATCAATTATCTGAACAACACCAACAAGACAACGCCGGCCAAAAAGATTGACTACAGTTTCATCGGCGGTCCGTTCTACAGCAGCGAGTCAAAGTTTGGCATCGGCCTGGTGGCCGCGGCCAACTATTATGTGAATCTTGAAGACTCGGCGGCCGAGATGTCGGACGCGTCGCTGTATGGTCAGCTCACCACATCTCTCCTCTACACTGTCGGCATCCGCGGCAACCATATCGCCGACCACAATAACTTCCGTGTGGTCTATAACGTGAAGTTTTTCTCATTCCCGACAGCCTTTTGGGGAATTGGGTTTGACGAGAACCACCTTGACTCCGACAAGGTCAAATATAAAGACTTCCATATCGGGGGCAAAGCCACGGCCTTGTGGCGTCTGAAGGGCACCGACCTGTTTATCGGGCCTGCCGCCGAGGTGGTGTGGGACCACGCCCGCGACATCGACGGTGACAAAGCGCTGTGGCATGGGCAGAAGACCTCGACAACATCGGTTGGAGCCGGTTTCAGTGTCAATTACGACACCCGCGACAACCTGACGGCTCCCGAGCGGGGTTGGCTTGTCGACCTGCATCAGATGTTCTACCCCCGCTTTATGGGAAATGGCAGTTACGGCTTCTCGTCGACCGATTTTTCAGTGAATTATTATACCCACTTGTGGCGTGGCGCCACTCTGGCCAATCGCTTTCATGCGTTTTTCTCCTACGGCAACACCCCATGGAACATGATGGGCTACATTGGCGGCTCGCAAACCATGAGAGGATATTACGAGCAGCGCTATCGCGACAAGTGTGCCCTTGATCTCACTGTCGAGCTCCGACAGCACGTGTGGCGGCGCAGCGGCATCGTGGTGTGGGGCGGCCTGGCGTCGGTGTTCTCGCGGTTTGACCAGATCCAGGCAAAAAAGTTGCTGCCATGTGTTGGCGTGGGCTATCGCTGGGAGTTTAAAAAGCATACAAACGTGCGTCTTGACTTTGGTATAGGTCGTGGCGAGACAGCAATTATTTTCAATATCAATGAAGCATTCTGACAACAATTTTTTCAGTCGCGCGTGGCGCTTTCTTGCAAGTCCCGCAACCGTTTACATCCTCTTTCTGGCTGTCATCCTCGTGCCAAATGTCATTCTGGCTTATACCGAGCCGATGCCCTGGACTGGTCGCGTGGCCAACATCCTGTTGCCGGCGGGTGTCTACTGGCTGCTTATGAGCATCACCCGACGCCTGGGGCTGACCATCTGGCTTATGTTTCCCATCCTCTTTTTTGCCGCCTTCCAGTTGGTGTTGCTTGACCTTTACGGGCGATCGATTATCGCCGTCGACATGTTTCTAAACGTTGTCACCACCAACCCCGGCGAGGCCGGCGAGCTGCTTGGCAATCTCGGAGGGGTGATAATGGTTGTGATAGTGCTTTACGTGCCCTCGTTGGTGTGGGCCACGATAGCTTTGGTCAAGCATACCGACCGATATAAGTTGAGCCACAAGTGGTTGCGCGTCAATCGGCGCGTGGCCTCGTTGGTGACTCTTGTCGGCGTTGTCTTTACCGCCGTCGCCATGACGGGCGCCGGCGACTACCGCCTCAAGCGAGACCTCTATCCGGTCAATGTGGTCAACAATCTTGTCACCGCCTTTGAGCGCGAGGCCATGCTGGCCGACTATGACGAGATGACCCGCGGGTTCAAATATGACGCCCACAGCGAGCACCCCGACTCGGTGCGCGAGATTTATGTCCTGGTGGTAGGTGAGACCTCTCGTGCGGCCAACTGGCAACTGCTTGGCTATGAGCGCGAGACAAACCCGCTCTTGTCGAGCATAGGGCCGCGGCTTATGGTGTTTGACCACGCCATGAGCGAGTCAAACACCACCCACAAGAGTGTGCCGATGCTGATGACGCCACTGTCGTCGAGCCGTTTCAACGACCTGTATCACTCGCGCGGCATCATCACCGCCTTTAAGGAGGCCGGGTTTAAAACCGCTTTTTTCAGCAATCAGCAGCGCAACCACTCGTTTATCGACTTTTTTGGCGAGGAGGCCGACACTTGTCTGTTTATCAAGGAAACAGAGCGGTTTACAGCCGACGGTGAGCCTCACGACATCAGTCTTGTGGAGTGTCTCGACCAGATGATAGCCCGTGGTGACAGAAAGCTCTTTGTCGTGCTCCACGGCTATGGGAGTCACTTCAAATATGAGGATCGCTATGACGACAGCTCGCGCCGGTTTGTCCCCGACAAAGCCACCAATGCCAATACCTCCAATCGTCAGCAGCTCGTCAATGCCTACGACAACTCGATACTCGCCACCGACCGTTTCCTCTATGGCGTCATCAACACGCTCGACAGTGTACCCGGCGCGACAACCGCGATGCTCTTCACTTCCGACCATGGCGAGGATATCTTTGACGACCCTCGCGGGCTCTTCCTTCACGCCTCGCCGTGCCCCACGCTCAATCAGCTGCACGTGCCGATAGTGGCATGGGTCAACAGCGGTTACGAGGCCGCCAACCCCGAGGAGACAGCCTCACTGCGCTCCCATCGCGCCAACAAAATCTCGACCACGCGATCCTTCTTCCACACCATGCTCCAGATGGCCGGCGTCACGGCTCCATGCTTTGATCCGACAGCGTCGTTGGCATCACCCCAATATCGCGATGTGCCCCGCCGGTATATCAACGACCACAACGAGTCGGTCGACCTGAAACAGGCAGGCTTTACAAAGTTTGATTTTGACGAGATGTCGAGGCGCCATCTTTAGAGCCCGTTCCATAACATATATTATGGGACAGGCTCTTAGGCACTCACGGCAAAATACATCACAAGAAAAATAAATATCTGGATGATTAACCCGACCGGCACCAGAATGAAATAGAGAATGGTTGGGAATGAGCCGCGTTTTTTTGACGGGGCGGGTCTGACGGGTGATATTCGTTTTGGGGCGGGGTGAACATAATGCGCCTGTTCGGCCGGTGCTTCCCATTGTGAGACATCTGTCGACTCAAAGGCTTTGTTGGCTTTCTTCTTTGGGAAAAACTTTCTGAAGAATTTATTGACAGGCAGTATCAGCAGGGTTATTATAGGTAATAGGATAAGGACTGCGAGCATAACCCCAGATATTAACCAATGTTCATGCCACTCTTCAGGGGCTCGCATTACATCTTCAAGGTCGGGAACAAAAAACGCGACGAGTGCAACCAAGATTGCCACAGCGACATCGATTTTGAGAAGCACCCTCAGCAACGTGTCATTATCTTCAAGAATATTCTTGGTAATGAACCACAGAAATGCCGCTGCAATCAGTATCCCGGCCGCGACCATGATGCCGCTGTAGTTCCAGTGTGTAAAAAACCATGCTATGCTTGCGGCCAGGAGCAGTGTGGTCGCCGCATATAATATGATTGAAACATTCTTGGTGGTTTCTGCTTTCTTACCATAATATTCCCTTATCCTTTTAGATATCCAATCCGTGCAGTAAGAAAATCCAAATACGAGAATGTAAAATCCCAAAACACAGATAATTGAAAAGGTTATTTGTTGGTCAAACGAGATATCAATCATTAGAGTAAGACCAAGTGCTCCCAAGATTATTGTTGCCCCATTCAGAAAGTTTACAATCCAGTCAAAGAGTTTCGGTTTTATATCATATTCAAGGGCCTTGTTGGAAAGATATATGGCGGCAAAACCGGGCAGACCACCGATCAGGTAGCCTATCCATGTCGGATGGTTGTAGAACCAAACCACCGCCAAAATGGTGCAGACCGTCCCGATGAGGGACATCGGGATCCATTTATTTCCCTCCTTCTTGGGGTCCTGTTGCTTGTTGCTCTCGGGCGTATCGATTTGTTGACTGTCAAAATCTTGTGTGGGCTCTTCCATTGGTCTGAGGTATTGTTGTTTCAATGTTCAGAGCACAAATATAGTGTTTTTTTGAGGACTCCCAAAAAAATGTCACACACACCCGGTCAAAGGTCTATCTGATAGATGTCATAGAGGGTAGCGCGGGCGCCAAATCCCTCTTTCTGATAGATTAAGCCATGGTTGAGGGTGGCTCCCCGACACTCGGTCGAGATGCCGAAATCAAAATAGCGGCAACACTCAAGCGCGTAATTAATGACGGTGTCAAACAGCAGGTCGAGGGCTCCAATCTCGCGCCCGCGCGGCGAGGCGCTGATATATTGGCTATGAGCCACATTACGAGTCATATACATCACCACGCCGGCAACCACATCGCCGGCGGCATCATTGGCCGTCCACAACGTGATGTTATCGGGAAATCGGGAGGCAAGGAGCTCCATCTCGGCCAAAGAGTGAACCGGGCGCGTGTCGTGCCGTTGACTGAGGTTGCGTTCCAAGATATCCCAAAACGGAGCATAGGTGGTTGATCGGTTGATGGTTATGCCTGCCTCACGGGCTCGGCGTGCCCCTTGACGGCGTATGTCGAAAAATCGCCCGCGACAGCCGCCATCGATGGTCGACGATATCTGTCGCGCCACAAGCCTGGCCCCGGCGTCATGCCACAGGCAGAAGAGGTCTTCGTCGGCCGGTTGGGTGTGGTAGATGTAGGGTGTCGGTTTGTAGATGATCTGACTGATGCCTCTGTCGCGTGAGAAATCCATTATCGCTCCAAGGGCCTGGGCGATGTCGGCAACCGTGGCTCGCAGACCCGTCAGCAAGCCGCCGTAGGTCAGCCCGCCGTGGCTCGTCAGCGTGTCCCCCTCGCGGTTGGCCGGGAGAACGGCAAAGAGGCGTTTGCCCTTGAAAATCATGAGCGAGTGGTCGTCAAAGCGCTCGCTGTGATAGTCCATATAGGCGCGGTTGAAAAGAAATGACGACTGGCGCGCGAGGGCGACAAAGTCGTTCCAACGCGCGCCGTCGATGGCCGGGTCAAATATTTTTACCGTAAAGCTGTTTGTCATTCTTGCTGTAGGTTGATGCGCTGCAGGGAGATGATTGTCTGGCCGGCACCGTCGCGCAGCAATGCTATGTTGGTGTTGGTGCCCGGCACACAGCTTTCCACCTGCTCGAGAGCCACAAGAAACGCCTGCTCGATGGCCAGGTCGGGGCAGCTCATGCGCGTTGTGAAGAGGTTTGTAAAGCCAATGCCACCCTCGCGGTCAAGGTTTTGCACTATGCTGCCGTTTAACACGTTGCAACCGGCATTGCCATGCACTTTGCCGCCAGCGAGGTCGATGACAAGCTCGGGCGCTTTCTTCTCGGAGATATCGACGCCCTGAATGTTGGTCACGCGCCAGGCGCCGTCAAAAAAGCTGAGGTTGGGCTTGCGCAGCATCATCAGCGAGGTGCCGTCGACGGTTTTCAGGGTCAGGTAATACTCGTTGTTGATCTGCTCGATGGAATAGCTGCCCATCTTGTTGATTGCCTCGGTGATGGCTATCTCATATTTTGCATCGGGACAGAACTTCATGGTGGCGGCCAGCTCGCCGTTGCGCACCAGGTAGGTCCCCTTGACCGTGTAGCTGCCGTTTATGTAGTTGCACCCGTTGTTGGCATATATATTGACAACCCCCTCGGGCAGGTCGGTGTTGTCAAAGCTGACCGTGGGGTAATCATCGTTGGTCGCGATCACCTTCTCGCCGCCGACCTCGGTCACCGACCATTGGCCAACCAGTGTCGGAGGTGTCTTGGCAGGCAGTGTCGGGGTGGTGGTGATGACGCGGTCGGGGGTGTTGGTGACCGATATTGTATTCTTGGGTGAACAGCTTGACAGGGCGAGCAGGGCCGAGCCGACTGTGATTATTGAAATTACCGATTTCATAGCGATCTCTTGATTTTGTTAATTTTGCTTAATGAAACAATCTGTGATGCAAAGATACATCATTTTTTTAACAATTGAGTGAGTTTAGAGGTTCAGTGTGCCGATAATATTATCATAATTTTGTAATTTTGCAGTCTCAAAATCAATCAATACCAAGACAAAAAATATGGCAGTAGAATTAAAGCAGCTGACAAAACGCAGCGATAACTATTCTCAATGGTATAACGAGCTCGTTGTCAAGGCCGACCTTGCCGAGCAGTCGCCCGTGCGCGGATGTATGGTGATCAAGCCCTACGGCTATGCGATATGGGAAAAAATGCAGCAGGAGCTTGACCGCAAGTTTAAGGAGACCGGCCACGTCAATGCCTATTTCCCGTTGTTGATTCCCAAAAGTTATCTCAGCCGTGAGGCCGAGCATGTGGAAGGTTTTGCAAAGGAGTGTGCCGTGGTCACCCACTATCGCCTCAAGAACGCCCCCGACGGGTCGGGTGTGGTGGTCGATCCCGATGCACGTCTCGAGGAGGAACTGATAATCCGTCCGACCAGTGAGACAATTATCTGGAGCACCTATAAGAATTGGATCAACTCTTACCGCGACCTCCCCATCTTGTGCAACCAGTGGGCCAACGTGATGCGCTGGGAGATGAGGACACGCCTGTTTTTGCGCACCGCCGAGTTTCTCTGGCAGGAGGGTCACACAGCCCACGCCACGCGCGAGGAGGCTGAGGCCGAGGCCATGAAGATGATCAATGTCTATGGCGATTTTGCCGAGAAGTTCATGGCGCTTCCCGTCATCAAGGGCACAAAGAGCCCCAACGAGCGTTTTGCCGGCGCGCTCGACACCTTTACCATCGAGGGCCTGATGCAGGACGGCAAGGCGCTGCAGTGTGGCACGAGCCACTTCCTGGGGCAGAATTTTGCCAAAGCGTTCAACGTGCAGTTTGTCAACCGCGAGAATAAGCTTGAATATGTCTGGGCGACCTCGTGGGGCGTTTCAACCCGACTGATGGGTGCATTGATTATGACCCACTCCGACGACAACGGCCTTGTGCTTCCCCCAAATCTTGCACCGATTCAGGTTGTCATCGTGCCTATCTATAAAAACGCCGAGATGCTGGCCAAGATTGACGCCCGCGTCGAGCCGATCGTCAACGAGTTGCGCCGCCGGGGCATCTCGGTCAAATATGACAACGCCGACAACAAGCGTCCCGGCTTCAAGTTTGCCGACTATGAGCTCAAGGGTGTGCCCGTGCGCCTGGTCATTGGCGGTCGCGACCTGGAAAACAACACCGTCGAGGTGATGAGACGCGATACCCTGGCCAAGGAGACCCGCCCGCTCGACAACATCGAGGACTATGTGGTAACCCTTCTTGATGATATTCAGACAAATATCTACAACAAGGCCCGAGACTACCGCGACAGCCATATTGTCAAGGTTGACACCTATGACGAGTTTAAGGAGCAGATTGAAAAGGGCGGTTTCATCCTGGCCCACTGGGACGGCACCACCGAGACCGAGGAAAAAATCAAAGATGAGACCAAGGCCACGATACGTTGCATCCCCTTTGAGGCCGACGAGGAGAGTCTCACTCCCGGCAAGTGCATGGTGACCGGCAAGCCGTCGGCCCGCCGAGTGCTCTTTGCCCGCGCATATTGATGATGAGCTCGGTCTACTTTCAGCTTTTTGCCACTTTTTTCAAGATCGGCGTGTTCACCTTTGGAGGCGGTTGGGCAATGATCTCGATTATCGAGAAAGAGATTGTTGACCGCCACCATTGGATTGAGCGTGAAGACTTTCTTGATCTTCTCGCTGTCGCCCAGTCGCTGCCGGGTATTCTTGCCGTCAACATCTCGGTGGCGGTTGGCGATCGCCTGCGCGGCCGCGCCGGCAGCGTGGTGGCTGCCCTGGGAACAATCCTCCCCTCGTTTCTCATCATCCTGGCCATCGCCATCTTCCTGACCCCCGACACGATAAAGAACAACGCCACGCTGTCGGCCATCTTCAAGGGGATACGGCCGGCGGTGGTGGCGCTGATCATAGCGCCGGTTATCTCGGCGGCACGCGCTGCCAAGTTGACCTGGAAAACGGCCGCCATACCGTTGGTGGTGGCTGTGTTGATATGGTCAAAATGGCCCGTCGTCTCCAATCCCATTCTCTATATCGTGCTTGGTGGCGCGGGAGGCTACTATTTATTTAACAGGCAGTTGCGTAAAGCTGTCGCCGACAAAACCGACAAAAAATGATTTACCTCAAGCTGATTTGGGCTTATTTGAAAATCGGCCTCTTCGGGTTTGGCGGAGGGTATGCCATGCTGGCATTGATTGAGCACGCCGTGGTCGACCCGGGATGGATCTCGGAGCAGATGTTTACCGACATCGTGGCTATATCACAGATGACCCCGGGCCCCATCGGCATCAACTCGGCCACCTACATAGGCTTTGTTGCGCCTGGCGAGGCATCCCCGATGTTTGCGACCCCTTTCTGGGGCATTTTGGGGTCGATTGTGTGCACCCTGGTGGTGGTTTTACCCTCGTTTGTGTTGGTGTCTTTCACAAGCCATTACATAAGCCGCCATCGCGAGAGCGCCATCGTCAAGGGGGTCTTCATGGGGTTGAGGCCTGTGGTTGTGGGGCTTATAGCCTCGGCGGCCCTGCTGCTGATGAACCGGGCCAATTTTGGCTCGGAGCCAAGCGAGCTCGTCATCAGCATCAGCCTCTGCGTGGCCGCCTTTGTGGGTGTCTATTTCCTTAAGCTGCACCCCATTTTAATTGTCGTTTTGGCCGGAGTGGCCGGCTTCCTCCTTTTTTGATATGACCTATCAGCAAACGCTCGATTATCTTTTCACCGCCACGCCAATGTTTTCGCGCGAAGGGGCAACGGCCTATAAGCCGGGACTCGAGACATCGCTGCGGCTCGCCCGGGCAATGGGCAATCCTCACCGGGGGCACTTCAGGATGATACATATTGCCGGGACAAACGGTAAGGGCTCGACAGCCCACTCGCTGGCGGCTGTGTTGCAGGCAAGTGGCTACCGTACAGGGCTTTTCACATCGCCCCATCTTGTCGACTTCCGCGAGCGCATACGTGTCGACGGCCGCATGATGGAGAGTGACCGGGTTGTTGACTTTGTCGAGCGTTACCTCGCGATGGACTTGGGGCTGCACCCCTCGTTCTTTGAACTGACCACAATCATGGCTCTCGACTATTTTGCCCGTAGCGGGGTTGAGGTCGCTGTCATAGAGACGGGGCTTGGCGGCCGGCTCGACACGACCAACATCATCACCCCTTGCCTGTCGGTCATTACCAACATCTCGCTTGACCACACGTCGCTTTTGGGCGATACCCCGGGCCGGATAGCCGTCGAGAAGGCCGGTATAATAAAGCCGGGTGTCACGGCGGTGATAGGGGAGGCGCCTCAGCCCGATGTCAGGGCTGTCTTTGAGGCGAAAGGGCGTCAGGTGGGGGCTCCGGTCATTTTTGCCGAAGACGACCGGGCTTTTGACGAGTTTGAAATGAAAGGGGAGATGACGGTCTATCACACCAAGCGGTTTGGAGTAGTCGAGTCATCTCTCACGGGGGAGTGCCAGCTCAAAAACATGAACACCGTCCTGACAGCTTTGCAGCAGTTGTCACCGCTGTTTGACAGAATATCCCGACACTCGATTGCGGCAGGGCTTAAAGAGGTGTCAACGCTGACCGGCCTGAGAGGCCGATGGGAGACAATCTCAACATCTCCACGGGTCGTTATCGACACCGGCCATAACCCAGGCGGTTGGCAATACATTGTCAACCAAATCAATAGTGTTGACGCTAAGACTCGCCATATCGTTTTTGGCATGGCGGCCGACAAAGATATCGACACCGTCCTGGCGATGCTCGGGTCTGTCAAAAGTCACAAGTTCTATTTCACGGCCCCATCGTCGCCCCGCGCGTTGCCGGCGGCCGAGCTACACAAAAAGGCAATTGATCATGGTCTTGAGGGAGCGGTCTTTGAATCGGTCGCCGAGGCTTACGATGCCGCCCGCGGTGCCGCCACCCCCAGCGATTTCATTTTCATCGGGGGCAGCAATTTCCTGATAGCCGATTTCCTGTGTAGGTGAAGAACAGCCCTGAAAACGGGGTGCTTGAGGGGGAGATCAGCGGGCGGCGATAACCTCTATCTCAACGAGGACCTGCTTGGGAAGCTCGCGAACGGCCACTGCCGAGCGGGCCGGGAACGGTTGGGTGAACTCGGCGGCATACACCTCGTTCATCTCGCCAAAGAGTGACATGTCGGCAAGGAAAACGGTGGTTTTCACAACATTTTCAATTGTCAGACCGGCCTGGGCAAGGAGGGCCTTGACGTTGGCGATGGCTTGAGCCGTTTGGGCTTTGATACCCTCGGGTATCTCGCCGGTGGCGGGATTGACCGGTATCTGACCCGAGCAGAAGACGATTGACCCAAGGTCGATGCCCTGGCTGTAAGGCCCGATTGCGGCGGGTGCCGAGGTTGTCGCGATTATTTTTTTCATGACTGGTTTAGTTTTGGTTGTTTAACTTAATTTTCGGTAACGGGCTCGACATCGATCTTGATGTCGGTCATGCGGAGGCCCTTGAATGTGTCGTCAAGAGCGCTCGCAGCGCGCCCTACAATCTTCTCGAGGGCGCTGAACCGGGTGTCAAAGCCGGGTATAAAGTTTGAGTCGCCAAGGGTGTCGAGACGTTTGACGATGTCGGTCAACAGCTCGCCCGAGATCTCAAATGCCGGCTGCAGGCAGTTGCCGGCATTGTTGTCGGGACACTCTTTGAGCTCTGCGATCAGTCCGGCCCTCAACAGCAGGGCGACAGCCCGCTCGACAATGACCGGAGGCAGCCCGTAGGCAGTGCAGATGCCGGCGGCGCTAAGGGGAGGCATCTGCAGCTCAAAGCGTCGCGAGATGATCAACAGCACCCCGAGGGTCACCTCTTTACTATATGTTGACGAGACGTTGCCAACCTCTTTTTCAAAGCTGAAACGCGAGATGTTTTGGGAGGCATAGCAGAGCAGGGCGCCGATGAGCGCGATGAGCCACACGAGCTGCATCCAAATCATCAGCAGCGGCAGGAATGCAAAGCTGCCGTAGATGGCGTTATATTTGGTCACATAGAGCTGACCGGTGACAAACAGCCATTGCAGCACGTTAAAAGCGATGCCGGCGAGAAATCCGGCAAAAAGTGCGTTCGGAATCTTGACTTTGGTGTTGGGGATGAGCAGATATGACCCGGCAAAAAACAGGCATGAGAAGAGAAAGGCGAGCACGTCGAGACCAAACCCGAGCAGCGGGGTGAGAAAGGTCTCGTGGAGCAGTTTCTGCAGGGTGCTCGACATGAGTATCTGGATGCCGCTCGAGCATATCATCAAGATCGGCAGCACGAGCAGAATGGCGGTGTAATCGGTGGTTTTGCGCCAGAACGAGCGTTTATCCCTGACGTTGAACACGCTGTTAAACGATGCCTCGACATCACCCATCAGAGAGATTAATGTCCATAGCAGTAACACGATGCCTACACCGACAAACAATCCCTCGGAGGCCTGCGACAGATAGGAGTCGACAAATTGGAACGCCGTCTCAAGAGCCTGGCGTTGTGCAGGGAGCAGCGAGAACAGTTGGCTCTGGAGCAGATTCTGGAATCCGAAGCCGCGGCCTATGGCAAAGACCAAGGCAAAGGCAGGGACAATGGCCAACAGTGTCTTGTAGGTCATGGCACAGGCGCGCGCCTGAAGGTCGGCGCTAAGAAACGAGCGCACCGACAGGTTGAGTGTCTTTATGACATCAATCTTCCACGAGCGCCGCGTGTCGCTCCACACCCCCGTGGACACATAATTCCAAATCTTCAACGCCTTGTTGTAAAGGCGGTTCAGGCGCGATGCCTTTTTCTCTTTCTCCATTATTCTGTTAGACGCCGACCGGTGTCGTCCGGCCGTGAACTGTTATTTTGGGGCTAAAGGTAGTGAAAAATCGGCTCCCGACAAAACCATAGGCGTATGAAAAAAACGGCAGCAACCAAAGCCGGGCGGCTCTCGTTGCTGCTGTCTGTGCTGATTGTGCTGAAAAAAGAAGGTTAACGGCGGCGGCTGCGCACACTGCGGGTCGCTCCCGAGTTTCCACCGGTCGATTTTGGCGCTTTGGGTTTCTTGACCTTCGGCTTTTTGTTGGCCGGTTTCTTGGCGCGGACATCTTTTGAGCCGCGGGCTGTCCTGACCGGCTTGTCGACAACCGGTTTGTCGTCGGCCGGGGAAATCTCATCGTCATCGCCCGGAGCGGGCTCCTTACCCGCGGCGGCCTCGGCGGCGGCTATCTCGGCGGCCTCCCGTTTCTCGCGGGCCTCGGCAAGCTCGTCGAGCGACGGCACCCACAGGTTGTTTTCAAACGAGTCAAGCCGGCGCTGGATGCTGTCTTGTGCCCGCTTGAGATCCTCGGGGTCGGGGTATTGCTGCATGAGCGACTGGTTGCGCAGGTTACGCGTCTTGTAGATGTCGCCGTTGTAGAGCGCCAGCTGGAAGTAGTCGTCGTAGGTGCATGTCGGCAGGTTGTTGTCGTCGCTGAGGAAGATCGACTGGGTGGTCAGATAGGGGCGCAGGTCGTCAAACTTGAGCCAGAACATGGGGTAGCGCACAGCCTCGCCGCCAAAGTCGCCCGAGCGGTGCAACACCGGGCAGATGGCCTCGATCTGTGACCGCATTTTGTTGGTGCGGCGGTCAAACTCCCAACGCTCAACGATGTAGTAGGAGAGAACCTCATTGGCCGGCACGTCGCTGTCGTCGATGGCAAACTTAGGGTGCTTCTCGGTCGACCCTTTGGCGTCGGTGTAGAGTATGTGGAAACGGTCGAGCATGTCGCGCACCTTTATGCGGTATTGGTCGGTGAAAACCTCGCGTCCGTCAAGATACTCGTAGGCGGGAATCTGGTCGTTGGCGAGCAGCCGCATGATGATGCGGAACAGATTTTCCTGACCCTCGATAGGCTCGTCGGGGAAATACAGAGGCGCGTTGGCGTCTTTGGTCAGGTCGATGGAGCGGTATAGCACACGCATCCACTCGAGATCTGCATCGCTTGTGGGGGTCGACTCAAATCGCGACTGCATCCTCTCGGTGACAGCCGTCGAGGGGTCGGTGCCACGACCGCGGGTGCCGGGGGTGTCGCCTCGGCGGCGCACCACCGAGCCGGTCGACGTGTCTTGAGCGACGGCTCCGATGGCCGTGGCCACTATCAATGTCACGGCGGCTAAAGCTCGACTGATATGTTTCATTGCTGATATATTTGTCATTGTCATTTTAGTTTACAATTACCTCAACAGGACTGAGGGTGCGCTCGATGCCGTCGGGGCCGATGGCACGGATGCGCGAGATGAAGAAGCGCTTGCCGCGCGAGAGGCGCTTGAACGAGTCTTTCTGACGTTGGGAGAACTGTGCCCCCTGTGACACCTCGGGGATGGCGTTGCCCATCTGGTCAAAGAAGATGGTCTCAAAGCCGAGCACCTTGAAGTCGATGTTGAGCATGTCGTCGTCGATAGCCGCGTCGAGCCCCGAGGCTCCGAGCAGGCTGGTCTTGGCCAACGGCTTGCCTCCCTTGTAGCGGTCGGTGGTGTTGTTGGCACCCGGCACCTTGATGAAGGCCACGGGATCGGGGAGCTTCCTGACGCGGAATGTCGTGGTGTTGACCGTCTGCTGACGGCCGTCGATGGTTGCCGTGACTGTTATCACAGCCTCTTTGCCGACGGCTGCCGGTTTGGCAATCCAGGTGTCGCCGTTACGGGTCAGGGTGCCGTTGGTCATCGAGGCTGACACCTCGCTCATCGGCACGCCGGGAACCGAGATTGAGATGGGGTTGTTGATGCCGGCATAGAGCACGTTCATCATCGTGGCCGAGACTGTGGCCGAGGGCTCCATGACGACGTAAGATGACTTGAAGGGGTGTTGGGTCGACGTCCCGTCGCCGTGTTGCACCTCCAGATAGCCTGAATAGTCAAACGACCCGGTTCGCGAGGTGACCATCTCATACATGCCGTTGGGGTTGCCCAGTTTGGAGCCGTTGATGAAGATGT
Source organism: uncultured Muribaculaceae bacterium (assembly GCA_964394205.1). GTDB lineage: Bacteria > Bacteroidota > Bacteroidia > Bacteroidales > Muribaculaceae > HGM05190. Next base: position 28,225 of record CAYMVS010000005.1, read on the forward strand.
CGGGGCGCGCTGTGGTGTCGACGGCGGCAAGCACTATGCGTGCCGAGTATTTACCGCCGCGCATCACGATGCGGCTGTCGGGGATGACAAAGGCGTTGAGCTCGTTGACGCGCACGTCGCCGGCGTCGACATTGGCCAGCAGGTGGGCCAGGGCCTCACCCTCGGCATACCTGACGTCGTTCTGCAGCTTGGTGAGCAGGGTGACAGCCGCCACAACAGGCTGATTCTCAAACTTTGCCTCTTCCCACACCTGTGGTATCGAGATGCCGGGGCGCTTGAAGGGGGCCGTTGAGAGCGATGCCTTGATATTGTTGCGCTTGATGGTGTCGCCAATCAGGGCTGTGATATATTTTGAATAGTCGTCGATTGCCAGACGCAGCTTCTCGCCGCGCCGCGAGGCGGGATTGAGCATTACCACAGCCGCGCTCTCGAGGTCATCGCGACGCTGGATGTCGGCGGGGTTGCCGTCGGCACCGTCGGCCTCGATCACAATAGCCATCTTTAGCGAGTCGATGAGGCTGAACAGCTCATCGGAGTGACGGCGCACCTCGGTCGCCTTGTTGAACCAGGGTGTGCCCTTCTCGGGGTTCTGCATCGAGAAGGCCTGAAGGCTGTTGTAGATGGCATCGTTGCGCCGGCCGTAGTTTTCATTGGTGCGGGCAAGGCCGTCCTCAACCTGCACAAAACCGTCGAGCACGTCGCTCGACACGTTGAGTGCAAGCATGGCCGTCAAGACGATATACATCAGGTTTATCATCTTTTGGCGCGGGGATAGCCTGGTATTTGATTGTGCCATTTATATGGTTGGTTTTCTTTGTTTGTGTTTTTTTACTGCTTTTCGGCCTCACCGGGGGCGACGCTCGGAGCCATGTCGGTCATCATCGGGCGATACATGTTGATGGTCATGGCGTGGATCATCTTTTCATAGACCTGATTGAGCTGCTGCATGTAGCGTGCCATCTTCTCGGTCTCCTCACAGTAGTGGGCGCTCTGGGAGGCGCTTTTCTCATACATGTCGCGTATATCCTTGATGCCGCGGTTGACACGGTCGATCGAGTCGAGCTGTGAGGCGACGCTCTTGAGCTGAATCTCATAGATGGTGTTGAGGCCGCCGATGTTGCGGTTGAGGGCCTGCATCTGGTCGACATAGCCGGCCGACGACGACGAGATGTTCTCGGAATTGTCGGTGATGGCGCGGTAGCTGTCGAGGAGCACGGCCGACACCTGGTTGAGCGACTCGGTGGTTTGCTTGAGTTGCTGCATCTGCTCGGCGATGCCGGCCATCTGTGACAGATACTCCTGGGTGGCGTTGGTCAGCTCGGCCATGCGCGAGAGTTGCTCGGAGGCGGCCGACATGCGGGCGATGCTTTCGCTGAGCGAGTTGGTGTCTTCCTCGCTCAGGGCGATGCCGGGCAGACCGGCGGCCTGACGTGGGTCGGCCACGGCCACTATCCCCTCGGCGGGGGCGGCACCCCCCTCGATGTGTGAGCCGCCGCTGATGACGATACCGCCGCCACTGCCGCCCGAAAAGTCGGGGCGATCCTCGGGGTCTTTGGTGTGGAGCACCGGGAAGACATCCTCCCAGCGGTATTCGCGCGGGGGACGGTCAAAAGCTGTCAGGATAAACATCAGAACCTCGGTGCCCATGCCCACACACAGCAGGGTGTTGCCGCCGGGCAGGTGCAGGATTTTAAACAGTGCACCCCAAATCACAATGGCAGCGCCAATACTGTAGCAGAAGTTGAAGAAGCGTTGGCCGCTCTCACCCGAGAGAAAACGCTCGATGCTGTTTTTATATCGTTTGATCTTTCCCATTTTTAGGTAGTGTGGAGATGACTGGTTAAATTATTTCTTTGCTTTGTTGCCGCGGGCAAACCCTATCTGGGAGCGCACACAGCGGAAACCGATATAGCTGCGCTGCTCGTTCTGGTACTCCCACATGCGTATATCGCTGCGTATATTGTGGGCGACATCTTTCCACGAGCCACCGCGCACAATCTTGCGCTTCATCTTGTAGGGGTCTTCAACGGCCGCGTCATAGCGATACTCGGGGTTGATGTCGGCAGTCTGCTTTGACACACTCTCGGTGTAGGCTGTCGAGGTCCACTCGCTGACGTTACCGGCCATGTCATAAAGCCCGAAGTCGTTGGGGGCGTATGTGCCGACCTTTGACGTGATCAGGTGGCCGTCTTGCACATAGTTGCCGTCCTGGGGCTTGAAATTGGCATAGAAACAGCCTTTGTCTTCGGTCAGAGGCAGGTCACCCTCCCAGGGATATTTGTTGTTGTCGTTGCCGGCACGGGCCGCATACTCCCACTCGGCCTCGGTCGGGAGGCGGTAGGGCTCGACATAGACTCCCTCCTTGCCAAGAGAGCGGCGCAGGAAATCGGTGCGCCAATTGGCAAAGGCGTTGGCCTGCTCCCAGCTGACACCCACCACGGGGTAGTCGTTGTAGCCGCCGTGGGAGAAATACAGGCGCACGTAGGGCTCGTTGTAGGCATTGTCAAAGTCGTTTATCCAGGCGGTGGTGTCGGGGTAGACGTTGACAATGTAGGTGTTGAGGAAGTCATAGTCGCCTGTGAGACCGCGGGTTATGGTCTCGCGTATTATCTCGCCCTCGTCGTTGATGTAGGCGGTGTCTTTAGAGATGACAGGGATGTTGGTCGGGGTCGGGCGGTCGGTGTTGTACTCGCGGCGGCGCGGGTCAAGGCGGTTGCGGCGGCGCGCGGCCTCGGTGTGGTTATACACCTCATAGCGATAGTTCATCTGGGTGGGGTCAAGCTCGCGGGCACCGGTGATGGGGTTGGTGCGGTACACGCTCTCGATGGCGCGTTGCTCGTCCTCGTTGGCGTTGCGCCAGGGTATAGGTTTGTTCCAGTTGAGGTAAGGCTTGACGGGGTTGCCCTCGCGGTCCTCTTCAATCTTGAAGGCCTCGTTGCCGCCGTATGCCGGGTCGGCGAGACGCTCACGGATAATCGAGTCACGAACCCAAAAAACAAACTGCTTGTATTTGGAGTTGGTGATTTCGGTCTCATCCATCCAGAAGGCGTCGACCGACATACCACGGCTGTCGGCACGCAGGTTCCACGCGCTGTCGGCCTCGGCCGGTCCGATCTTCATTGAACCGCGCGACACCAACACCATGCCGTAGGGGGTCGGCTCAGCCCAGGCTGAACCACCCACGCCGGTCACCTCGCCTCCCGATGAGCCATGCTGGCCGGCGGCACAGCTCAACAGAAACAGTGCTGACACGAGACTTATAATATAAGAAGCTGTTTTTTTCATATTTACATTATGCGTATACTCTTGTGTTTATTCTTGTTCTTCTCGCCAAGGTTGAGCTTGAGGCTGTAGCCTGCAAATAACTCGTGGCTGCCCGATGAGGCCATCGACACCTTTGAGAGGGGATAGTCATAGCTGTAGCCAATGTAAAACCCTTTTATCTCGGCGCCCAGGATGATCGAGACGGCATCGTCATAGCGGTAGCTAAGTCCACCGATGAGAAACTTGTTGTAGCGCAATCGCGCCGTCACCTCGGCGGTGGTGAATGTGAAGTCGCTCATGACCATCACTGATGGCATCACTTCAAATAACGTATTTTTTATCGGGATATTGCCTCCACCCATGAAATATAATGATGGTTTGGCCTTGAATTTAAAGTTTTTTTGGGATTCGCCGGTGCCTGTGCCTGCATCAGTGCCCCCTCCCGAGCCGTCGCTCGAGAAGGTGACGGTCGGTGAATTGGCGTGCATCATTGAGACACCGGCCCAAAACCGGGGATGAACATAGTTGAGGCCTATGCCCAGATCAAAGGCCGTCCCGCTGACGTCGCTGGTGGGGATGGCCTCGTCGGTGCTCTCGTGATAGTCGTCATCGTCGGGTATATACACCTCCGAGCCTTTGAACTTGCGGTCAATGAAACCTACGGTGAAGGCGGCGGTCATCACTCCCTTGAGCAGCTTGAACTTGTAGCCGGCCTGGGCATTGGCATTGAGACTGTTGTAAAGACCTATCGACTCTTGCTGGAGCACCACGCCAACCCCCACGCGCTTTGAGCCAAGCTTGACCGGCATGTCGGCAAGGCCCACAAAGGTGGTCGGGGCGCCGTCGATGCCAACCCATTGCAGCCGCGAGCCGGCCCGCAGCCTCAGGTAGTCGGTGTTGCCAATCGCCGCCGGGTTGTAGTAGGACGGGACCTCAAAATATTGGGTGAACCGGGCATCGGTCTGCCCGAGGCCCGGCAATATGCCGGCCATGAGCGCCAGGGTAATGGTGATCAGTCGATGTCGCAGGGTGGGGTGTATAAAAGATTTCATCGGGATGGTTACTCAAAGTAAAATGTCAGGACGACCATCTGGGAGGTGACTTTTTTCAGCGATTGGGTCATCTTGAGCATGTCGGGATTGTCCTCAAGATCGGGACGGTTGCGGTTGAGGATGTCGGTCAGGCCAAAACAGAATTTTATCTCGGGAATAAACTTGAAGTAGGGCAGATAGAAGTCACACCCCATGCCGACGGTGAGATAAAAGTCGGTGGTATTGAACTTTAGGAAATCGCTGCGGCGTTTTGACACGTCAAAGGTCGGCATGACACCGCCGGTGACGTAGGGGCGGATGTTACGCAGCCTCATGGCTGAAAATTTCAGGTCGACAGGCGCTACGATCAGGGCCGACTTGACGTTTTGGGATGCCGTGGCACCGTTGGCCTGGTCAAGCATCCTGATGTCGCGGTTGCCGAAGTACATGCCCGGCGACAGGCGTAGGTTGAAATATGTGCTCAGCCTCAGGTCAAACAGACCGTTCACACAAAAGCCCGGCGAGAACGAGGGCTGTTCCATAAACCATTTCTCGCCCGAGGGGGTGGTGAAACCGTTGTGGGTGAAGATGACGTCTTGAGTGTGGACACCAATTGAAAATCCCAGATGCCAACGGCGCAGGTCGGCGTAAGGGCGGTTGTAGAGCTTGTCGTTAAGGCGCGCCGCGCCGGCATCGAGTCCCGTCAGGGCCACGATGACCGCCACAATCGCCAGTGATATCGTTCGGACAGTTTTCATCTAAAAGTTTTAACGTCAAACCATCCCCACTTATTGCATCAACCCCCTCCAAAAAAATAAGAAGAAAAAAAGCAGCCACCCGTTTTGCGGATGGCTGCTCGATATGGCTTAGTTTAGTTTAGCGGTTTATTTAACCATTACTTTCTGGGCCGATGTGCCGTTGACGATGATGTATACTCCCGTGGTGAGCTTGTCATGGTCGACACGCACACCGGCGAGGTTATACACTTGGGTGTCAGCAGCAATCTGGTCGACAGTGATTTGTTTGATAACGCTGAAAGCGAGTTCTACTGAGGCGGTATTACTCGGAAGCACCGCGCCGTAGTTGTAGAATGGCACGACAACATATTCAAAGTTGTATGCACCGTTGGCGGTATCTTGGTCGAAGGGATTGTGAGTGTAGGTCGTAGTTGTCACATTCTCCTGGTTGATTTGCTTGCCGTTGCAGAACACCAGATAGTGGTCAACAGCGAGGTCGTCGGGCTGCGTGGGCGATGCTTCGTAAGTGACATCGTCAATGAACAGGGCGAGAGTGTCGTAGCTATTGTGGCGTATGGCGAAGTATTTTGCTCCGGCGGGGAGAGTGACTTTATATTCTGTCCAGACCTCGGGCACAACCCCGTCAATAAACGTTCCTTCAATATTTTCAACCTTAACAGTCATGCTCTCCCGCTTATTGTCGGTGGTTGAATAATAGACCTCAAATGTTTCAGGCCAGGCTATCATGCAGCTCTTGGCCCAGAAGCTTATAGTCTGTGCATTGCCTGAAAGCTCGGGCGAGATGAGCCAATTGTCGTTTTCCTTGCTCTGGGCGCTCACAGCCATCATAAAGCGTTGGCCACTGTGGGCCTCGGCATCGGCCTGATAATTGGAGGGCACTTGAGCAACAATATTGTCGAAAAGCTGGAAGGCCATGGGTGCTGTCTGATAGGGGTTGTAGGCTTCGCGGAACACGTTGTAGGTCTTGATTCCGTCGCCGTCGTAGATTGTCCAACCACCGGCTCCGTCAATAGACATCGGTGTGTACTCGGGGCTCTCGAAGTCGTCGGTGACAGTCTCGGCTTGGGCCTCGCCTATCACGGGGGCGCTCCACTCGAGTTTTACGGTGGTGCCGTCTACGGTGGCGCTAAGGTCGGTGACGGTAGCGTAGGGCAGACGCAGGACGCTCAGATTTTCTGTTTTGGTGTTGTCGTCGGGCGTAGCGTCGTTGTTGACTTTTACATCGAGAGCAACATTTAGCGTCTCGGCATCAAGAGGCGAAACAGTGTATGAGAAGGTGTAGTCGGCAAAGGCGTTGGGAGAGACGGTCTCACTGTCGGTGACATATTCGGTGCCGTCAACACTCCATACAATCTTGGGAGTGGCGGCCTCGGTGCCGAGGTTTTCTACATGGGCTGTGAAAGTGGCTGTGTCGCCAACTTTGGCTGCTTTGGTGCCTGTGAATGTCACGATGTGCATGTCGTTGGCATCGAGGTTGCGAACACGGATGTTGTCGATAGGAATACTCCATGTGTGCTCGTCATCGTTGTCACGGGCGGTGAAGCGGATTTCGAATATTGCGCCGCCCGCAGCCTTGTATTTGTCGAGCGATACCCGGGCGAGCGTCCAGTCGCTTGTCGGGTTGGCCTTGAGGTCGATGGTTTGGGCGAGTTGGAGGTCGGCGATATCAGTGCCGGTGAACACGTCGATAACGTTGCCCTGGCCTTGATACCAGAATTCAAGCACCGGTTGGGTAGCTTTTGAGATATCAGCGCGCAGTGAGATCAGGCCATATTGCACGTCCTTTTCTATCGGCAGCCACAGGTGGAAACCTTTGTCGCCGTCTTGTGACGCAAGTGGCTTGGGAGCATCGGGGTCTTCGGGGTCGAAGAGTGATGCAAAATAGTCGTCGTCGATGGTGCCGTATTGCTGCTGTCCCGAGGGCAGGCTGAAGTCGCTGATCCACAGTCCGTCAAAGAACCCGTTTGCAAACGATTCGGTAAAGGGCAGAACCGCGGGTGTGCCGACAACTGCTACATTTGATGTGCCATCTAACGAGTAATTGTTGCCATAGCCGGCTGTTACCTGGTAAGCGTAGTAATCTTGACCTTCGATTTCCGAGTAATAATCAAAAGTAATGGAAGTTTTGTCGGTGGTAGCGATTGCCGGGTCATAGTAGCTGCCAAAAGCATCAAAAATGTAATAAGTCACGGCCGCGGGGTCGACGTAACCGCCGTTTTCTCCTACTTCGCCAACGGCGTCCCACGAGAGAGTTGCGGTCATGAAGTCGTCGCTGACTGTAAGTTTTATGTTTTCAGGAGCCAGAGGTGTGTCAGGGCCGGCAAAAATGCTTTTGTACTCTATTTTCTCACCTGCAGCGTCGCCGTTGAAAGCTTGGGCTGTGAAACGATTGTTGATACCGGCATAGAGCTCGACATCCTGAGTGATCACGGCTCCGGGCTGTACGTTTTCAAAAGTGTATTTATCGACTTCCCATCGTGAGGTGAGGATAACTTTAGAAATCACCTCGAGGTCGTCGCCGTTGGTGTCTTTGGTAGGAGCGGTGTAGGTAAGGGTGGCTTTGAGTTCACCTTTTGGCGCAAGCTGGTAGGTGAGTGTGCCGCCGGCCGGGGGATATACGATCACCGGAGGTGTGGCCGATCCTTCTTTGACGCCTATGTTGTTGAGTTTGAAGGCGCTTTTAAGATCTTTGGATGTGGTGTTGTGTATGCCGATATAGTAGTATCCTTCTTTGTCGACTGTAAAGGGCTGTTCCTTTGTGGTCATGTCTTTGACGGTTTCGGTATACATTGGCACTATTGTTGTGGTCATGGCCTCGGCCGTGGGTGCTGAGCCCATTTTCACTTCATATTGGATACCGGTGCCTGAGAGATAGCCTACATCGTACCTAAGAATGTAGTTGCCGGCTGTCATGTGAACGGGCACGGTTATAATCCAGTCATCGGCCTGGTTGATGTTTTCGGCATTGGGTACCATGCACGAGGCGTAGGCAACTTTGCCATACGACCATGTGCGCTCGTCTCCGTTGGCGTCAATGATGGTGTAGTTGGCGACGGTTTCAAGGTCGGGACTGCTTTTGCCCAGGTCGTGAACAAACGGCACTTCAATAGCGTGTTCGGGCGCCTGGATCGGATTAAGGGCAACGCCGATGTTGGTAAGCTTGAGTGTGCCTTTGGTGTCTTTGGGTGTGGTGCAGTGGAAACCGATGTAGTAATATCCTTCAGTTGCGATGTGGCAAGGATATTCATATTTTGTCAAGTCCTTGATCGTGAAGGTCGTTTTGGGAGTGATGGTGGTTGTCATGGCTTCTACGGTTGGTGCTGTACCGATGCAGACGTCCATTTCAACACCTGTCGCACCGCTGCCCATCATACCGACTTCGTAGCTGACGATATAGTCTCCGGCCGGCATGTGGATGGGCACAGTGATGAGCCAGTCGTCGTTGTTGTCGATGTTGTCGGCATTAGGCACCATGCACGCGCCGTAATTGCTTACCGCCCCGACCTGCCATTTGCGGTTGTCGTCGTTGACGTTAATAATAGTGTAGTTTGAGACAACGTCTTTGTTCTCTTTGCCTAAGTTGTGCACGAATGGCACTTCTACAGCGTTAGCCGGAGCATTGTCGCTCTCTGAAAGGACAGAGACAAGATGCTTTGCCGCAAGAGAGTGACCGGCAGTGTTGATCTGCTTGACGGTATTGTTGCCCGACCATGCCTGACGCTGTTGAGCGTAGCCTTGCAGCGCCATGCCGGCAGCCAATGCAGCAATGATAAGTAATGATTGTTTCATGCTTTTATTGTTGGAAATGGAAAATGACACTTTTGCATACGTTTTGCTGTGCAAAGTTAAGGTTTTTTATTCAAATAAATAAACATTTGACACAAAAGCGTGGATGGCGGGCCAAAAAAGCTATCTGCCCGGGCGACACGCTCTCGTATGGGATCGGCCGGGATGCAGCCCTTTAGCGGGCGAGCGAGAGGTTGAGGGTGAAGCCAAACGAGGTGTTGGTGGTCGGATAGGCCGTCGAGCTGACCAGGGGGGTGTTGATCTGGTGGTCAAAGAACATGGCCAGGGTCAGGCGGCGGCTCATCACATAGTTGGCCGTGAAGTTGAGGGTGATGGTTCGGGTGCCGTTGGTGGCCTGGGTGTAGTTTGACTCGATGCGGCGGATGAGGGCCTGTGACTGCTGGTAGGAGAAGTCGGCGTTGAGCGACAGGTCGTTTGACACGCCGTGGCCGGTGCCCTTCATCTTGAGCACGGTGTTGAAGCCCACAATCTTATAGCCCAAGCCGGCGGTTATGCCACGCGAGGTTGCCTCGACAACCTGACCGGCCGAGGTGTTGAGGGTCAATGTGCGCGTGTCGCGGAACTCGGCGTTAAAGGTCATCTCGTTTTTGAGGGTGACCGAGGCGCCGATCAGGGGGGCGAATTTCTCGGTGATGGCTACCGACGAGATGTTGTAGGGCGACGAGGGGATGGGGTTGCCGGTGAGCTCATCGATTGTGAAGCCTAAGTTTGACCCGTCGGCCGAGATCCAGTTGAGGTAGGATGAATAGGAGCCGACCGAGTAGGTGCACTGATAGGCGTGGGTGAGGGTGAACGATTTGAAGATGGAGCTCAGGTTGCCCAGGCGAACGAGGCCGTCGTAGGTCACGCGCCAGTTGGGGAGCACCTCGGCAAACGAGGGGAACGGGTTGAGATACTGTGTGTTGACATCGCTGCCGGTGTAGGCGGCGATAAAGGCCGGTATCAGCACATCGCTGCCGGTGAGGCTGACGGTGCCAACCTCGGGGTTAAACGGATTGCCGGCGTTGGGATTGCCGTCCATGAAGCCTCCGACGGGGTAGTTGACACGGCGGTACTCGCTCTCAAAGCGCGAGGCGATGACAGGGATGTTGTTGAGGAAAGTGTTGAAGGTCGCCGAGTTGTAGCCGTCGTCGGCCTTTGAGCCGCGCAGGGCCGTGGCGATGGCACAGTGGGTCTTGGTGTAGCTGCCCGAGAGGGAAACCGGGCTGTTGGCATACATGAACTGTGTCTGGCGGGCGCGGTTGTCGGTGCGGTTTGACGTCAGCTGAATCTTGAGGCCTTTGAGAGGCTCGAGGGCAAGCTCGATGTTGAGCTCGCTGGTCTGGTTCCAGATGGCGGGAGAGGTCTGGCCGTCGTCGGTGATGAGCCAGCCGCGGGCACGCGCTTTGTCGACAAATGTCTCGTCGACAAAGCCAAAGGCAAAGTCGAGGCCTGGCGACATCGGGCCGTTGGAGAGGCTTTGGCCAAACACGTTGCCGATGTCGGGGCGGAACAGGGGCAGCGACAGCGAGTGGGTGTTGCGGTAACGGACCGAAGCCGTGCGCGGGCTCATCACAAGGCGGGTGGCATACTGCCCGAGCTCGCTCCAGAACGAGCGCTCCTCTTTCAACACCTGGGTGACGGTAAACTTGAGGTTCTCGTCGCCACGGGTCAGAATCTGCACATTGTTGTTGTCGATCACCCGTGCTTTTACGGGGAAAGGTTTCTCGCCGTCGACGGTGACGGCGGTCACCTTGACCTTGAGGGTGCGCAGGTTGTGGCGTATGGTCAGCGTCGTGTCGGGCTGAAGCTGATAGGTGCGCTCAAACTGTTTGGGCTTGCGATCTTTAGCTGTTGTCGGACGTCGGGTGTTGGCAAACCGCTTGTTGACCTCTTTGGTGTATTTCCATTTATTGTAGATGGTCTCGAAATTGATGCGTCCGTCGGCGTTCCATGATGCCTGTGAGGCCACGGTGTTGCCAAGCGACACGCCGTCGACGGTGGCGCCGCGGTCCCAGCGGTAGGTGGCGTTATAGCTCAGCGAGCCGGTCAGCCAGTCGAGCACCGGTATCTGGTTGAACGGAGCCTTGTAGGAGGCGACAAACGACTGGTTGTAGGACCACGGGGTGCCCATCGACAGGATGCTTTGCCAGACGGTGTCTTTCCACTCTTTATACCGGTCGGGGAAAAGCTTGCGGTTGACCGCTCCCATGGTCTCCTCGATGCGCGCCGAGGTGTTGGAGTTGAACACAACCGACAGCGACTTGGTGAAATTCCACGTCAGGGCAAACTGGCGGTCCCAAAGGAAGTTTTTGCTCACCGACACCGGCAGCTGGAACATCACGTCGGTCTCCGAGCGCGTTTGCTGCTCGTAGTAGTAGCGCGACATTGAGGTCAGGAACGAGATAGTGTTTGGCAGCCAGTTAAACTCCCAGTCTTTAAGGAACTTGACACTCTTGCTCTTTGACTTGATCGAGCCAAAGGGTTTCCATTTCTTGATAAGAGGGGTGTAGGAGTACTGGAACGAGCCGCGATAGTCGTTGGTGTTCTCATACTCGGTGGTCGGGTCGGTGCGGTGCTGCTTGTTGAAAGAGAAATTGAGCGTGAAGTTGGCGGGATCCCACGGCATCGGGCGTTTTGAGCGCACGTCAAAGTTCAACCCCGAGATCGAGAAACTCTCGACGCGTGTCTGCTGCACGGCAAAAGCCTTGATCGAGTCGCGCTCATGCTTGTTGGCGGCGGCGTCGAGGGCGTCTTTGAGAAGCACGTCCTGGTCGAGGGGGTTATATTTTGGCGATGTCTCCTCGCGCGAGGTGGAGTAGAAGATTGGTGCGCGCAGTTTTGCCCCGGCGGGCAGGAAGCGGCCGGCATCGCCCTGAATGGCGATGTTATACTGTTTGTAGTCATCGAGACGGCGCTCGTTGAGGGCTTGGTCGACGCTGCCAAAACCGGCGGTCTCGACGTGAGCCCCGATATTGATGGTGGCGATGTCGCTCAGGCCGATGTTCATGTTGGCCTTTGCCGCCCAGCCACCCTCGCTGTTGAAGTCGGTCACCTTCAGCTCGTTGAGCCACACGATGCCGTCTTTGGTGGTCGACGAGTTGTTGCGCACGCCCACAAGGATGACACGAACATCGCTCAGCGACGGGTTGCCTATCACGCTGACGCGGTTGCGTTCGTTGTCGGGGTCGCGGGTGGTGTAGACGGTGCCGAAGCCTACGCCCGACTCGCCGTTGCGCTTGGCGACGTTTCGCTCTTTCTTGACATCAACAAGTGTCTGCAGGTTGAAATTGAGGTAGTTGCTCTCGGGCCACACCTTGAAGCGGTCGGAGGGGAGGTCGTTGTTGTAGTCGCCCGGCTCGGTGAGCGACAAGGGCTGCTCATACTCATAGTAGTTGCTCTTGACGTCGGTTCCAAGACGGATGAAGAGCGACATCTCGCCGTTGTGCAGGTTGGTGACATTGTCGATCAGGGCCTCGGCGTGTACCCACATCTGCATGCGTTTGTAGTTGCGCAGGTCGAGCTGGGTGTTGCGGTACACGCCGCGGGCGTCGCCGGCCTGCAGGCCGGTGACTTTCATCGACATCGATTGCTCGTTGAGCTGTGTGATCTGTGACTGGCCCGGGTCGGTGATACGTGTCACGCCGGGGGGCAGGACATAGTTTACCGGCTCGCGCTCGGCGTTTTCCTCGATGTTGACCACCGAGATGTCGAGCTCGCCCTCGGCGGGGGTGTCGCCGCGGTTGTTGAGGTTGAAGTCATACGTGCGCCACTCGCCGCGCACGAGCTCGAGGGTCGCGAAACGCAGGTGGGTGGTCTTCTGGAAACCGGTCATGAACATGCGCACAAAGCGTATCGTCGAGAAGTCGTTGATCGACCCCACGATGCGCTCATAGTCGCTCAAGGGTATCTTGAACTGATACCATTCGACCGTCTGCCTGTTGCCGTCGCGTGTCAGCACAAGCGACACCTGCTTGTCGGTGATATAGTTTTTGCCGACCACCAGGTCGTCGGGGCGTATCGAGACGCGATACTGGAAGTAGCGCTCATACTCGTTGAGGGTGTTGTCTTGGTTGATGTCTTCCACGTCGGGCAGCGCGCGCGACGACTGATAGAGGGGGTCGGTGGCATCTTCGGGCGAGAGCGAGTTGCCCTCGACGCCATTGTAGTGCTTGTAGCGGTCGAGGATGCCCAGGCGCAGCTCGTCATAGTCATACCCGCGATAGAAGTGATAGTTGTCGCCTGCCGGGTCATTGAAGGGTGAGAACTGGTCATCCTGCATTTGGGCAACCGTCGGGGCCGACAGCTTTTGGCGCAGCGCGTCGAGATAGTCACGGTAGGACTCAAAGCCAAACTCGTCGTCATTGCGCAGGCCGTCAAGCCCGACATCCTGTACCGGGCGCGACCCTGAGTTGTTGTCAAAGGCATAGGTCAGCGAGTTTTGTGACGACACGCGACCCCACACGGTGTTGCGCAGGTATTGGTCGTTGCCGTCGTAGGGGATGCCGT